>CAJQLJ010000073.1 GCA_905479135.1 uncultured Campylobacterales bacterium
GTGCTTTTAGAAACTTTGAATTAAATCAATTAGAAATAGAAAAAGAAGAAGGAATTGCATTTTTTCCTGAAAATTATGGAGTTCCTAAATATGATGAACTTGTAGTTGTAGCAAATAAAGATAATGCGGATGATGCAAAATATAAAAGATTTGTAAAAGCCTTACAAGAAGCTACAAAGTACTTAAAAGAAAATCCTAAAAAATCTTGGGAAGCTTTTGTAAGTTATAAACCAAAAGAATTAAATAATGAATTAAACACACGAGCATGGAATGACACTTTACCTTATTTAGCAAAAAATCCTGCTACTTTTGACAAAGATGTGTATAATCAAATGGCTACTTTTATGAAAGAAAACAAACTTATAAAAACTATACCAGTTTTAGATGATTACGCACAAGAGATAGTAAAGTAACAAAAAAATGCAAACTAATAATATACAAAAATTAAGGCAGAAAGGTCCATTAATACATAATATTACAAATATTGTTGTAGCTAATTATGTAGCAAATGGATTATTAAGTCTTGGTTGTTCACCTATTATGTCAAATGCAATTGAAGAAATGGATGAAATACCAGGTATTTGCCAAGCTTTAGTTATAAACATGGGAATGCTTAATACTTACCAGTTAGAATCTATGTTAAAAGCTGGAAAAAGTGCTAATAAAAACAATATACCTGTGGTTTTAGATCCTGTTGGAGTAGGAATCACAAAATTTAGGCAAGAAAGTATAAATACACTACTAAGTGAAATTAAATTTGATTTAATTAGAGGAAATGCAGCAGAAATAGCTTACCTGGCACAAGTAAATTGGAATTCAAAAGGTGTCGATGCAGGTAGTGGAAATGCAGATTTATCACAAATAGCTAAAAAAGTGGCTTTAAAATATAATTGTATTGTCTCTATTAGTGGAGAAGTTGATTATATAAGTAATGGTAAAAAAATAGCAGAAGTATATAATGGTACTTCATTATTTCCTAAAATAACTGGTTCTGGTTGTCTTTTAAGTGCAGTTTGTGGAGCATTTTTAACTTTGGGTAAAAATAAATTTGAATTAACTTTAAATGCTTGTACCTCTTATGCAATTGCGGGACAAATTACACAAGAAAAGTTAAGTGACAATGAAACTGGACAGTTTTATATTGGATTACTTGATAATTTAGCAAAACTAGATGATAAAACTGTCCAAAAATATACAAATATTAATTTAAAAGAGAGTGAATAACATGAAAGATTTTTTAAGAAATTTTGGGCCAGGAATTATTATGGCTTCATCAGCTGTTGGAGGTTCGCATATTATAGCTTCTACTCAAGCAGGAGCATACTTTGGTTATCAATTAGCTTTATTTATTATTCTAGTGAATCTATTAAAGTATCCATTTTATAGATTTGCTTTTGATTATAGTACTATTCATAATAAAACTTTACTTCAAGGTTATAGTGAAAAAGGGAAAGCTTACTTATGGGTCTTTTTAGTTTTCAATGCATTTGCTACTGTTGTTAATGTAGCAGGGGGAACATTACTTAGTGCAGTTTTACTAAGAATGCTTGTTCCTTTTGATTTATCATTACAGTTTTATAGTATTTTGATACTTCTTTCTTATTTAATAATACTTTATTATAAACAATATAAAGCATTAGATAGTGTATCAAAAATCATTATGTTATTTTTAACTATAACTACAATTGTAGCTTTAATTTTAGCTTTTTCTCAAACAAGTGCTAAACCAGTAGATTTTATAGAACCAAATCCATTTCAATTAGCATCAATTCCATTTTTAATAGCACTTATGGGTTGGATGCCCTCACCTATGGAACTTAGTGTTTCTTCTTCTATTTGGGTGGTTGAAAAAAACAAACTAGATCCAGAGTATAAGAAAAGAAGACTTATTGATTTTAATGGTAGTTATTTAGTAACTATTATTTTAGCTTTAATGTTTATGTCTTTAGGTGCTTTAGTTCAATATGGACAAGATATCACTCCACTTAGTGGTGGGAAATTTATCAATCAATTTATTGATATGTATGCAGTTAGTATTGGAGAGAGTACTAGAGGATTTATTACTTTTGTTGCATTAATTTGTATCTATGGTACTACTATAGTTGCAGTTGATGGTTATTCTAGATGTAATCATCAAAGTATTGCCTTACTAAAAGATAAAACAACTGAAATTTTTTCACATAAAGGACTTCAATACTCTATGCTTTTTACTACTACTGTAGCATTTATAGTAATACAGTTCTTTAGTAGTTCTATTGGAAAAATGATACCATTTGCAATGACAGCATCATTTTTATCTGCCCCTGTTTTTGCATACTTAAATTATAGTTTATCTAAGCAATATGAAAAACCAACATGGCTTACAATCTTAGCCTTACTAGGACTTGTATATTTAGCTTCAATGGTTGTAGTATATTTTATATTTGCATAAATTATATAAACAAAAATAAAATTTTAAACAAGCTTGAAAATGGAAGTTTTTCCATTTTCAACTTTATATACCCTCTTTGCAATTTTCTCACAATCACTTAAATCATGTGTAACCATAATAGTATAAAGCTTTAGTTTTTCTGTTATTTCTTTTACTAACTCTAGCATTTTTTCTTTAGTATTTGAATCTAGTCCAGTAAAAGGTTCATCTAAAAGTAAAATTGGTTTTTTTCTTATAAGGCATCTTGCTAATGCAACTCTTTGACTTTGCCCACCTGAAAGGTTTGAAGCTAGTTTATCTTCAAAACCATCTAAACCTACTTCTTTTAAAATAATCATAGCCTCTTTTATCTCTTCTTCTTTTGCTTTAAATGAAGTATTAATACCTAAAAGCACATTTTTAATAACACTTAAATGCTCAAATGTATTATACTTTTGAAAAAGTATAGTAAGAGGTCTATCTTCTGTACTTAAAGTTGTTATATCAATATCATTAAAAGTTATATTACCACTTATTGGAGCTAGAAAACCTGCAAGTAAATCTAAAAGTGTTGACTTACCACTTCCACTTTGTCCTATGATTCCAACAATTTCACTTTGATTAACATTGAAAGAAAAGTTATAATCATTTTTTCTTTCGATTTCACTATAGGTATATTTTAAATTAGAGATATTAAACATCTTTTTTCCTTGTAAAAATTTTTGGTAAAAAAATAAAAACACTTAATGTTAAAATAAGAAGTATAAGTGCAACTCCTGCTGCATCTTTTGTTTGATATGAACCCATTAAATTATAAAGGTACCAAGGCAATGTTGATATTTCATCACTTCCAAATAGTGTAATTACTCCTAAATCTCCTAAAGAAAGACAAAAAGAAAGAGCAAATACATATAAAACAGAAGACTTTATATATGGCCACTCGCAATATAACCATCTTTTACTTCCTTTTAAATTTAGTGAAAACGATAGTTTGTCGTATCTTTGTGCTACATTTACCATAGGAGGATATAGTATTGAAAGTGCAAAAGGTAATGACATCAAAATATTTGCACATAAAACCGATCCAAATGCCCAGAATGATAAAGGAGCTTCAAATTTTAAAGATAATAAGAAAAACCCTAAACCTAAAATAAGTGAGGGAATTGCTAAATATATATTTCCAGAAAAAGCTATAATCATATTTAGAAAACTTCTAAATTTTGTTTTATTAATTCTATGATTTATATTAAAGTTTCTTCTTGTATCGCTAATTAAAAGTGCAAATAAGACTGTTAGAACACTAGAAGTACTTGCAATTACTAAACTTGTAATAAATGATTCAATAAATACAATATCAGAAAAAATTCTTATAAAGTTTGCGCTTAAACCATCTATTAAAATAGAAACTAAAGGTAAAATAAAAAGAATACTCGAAAAAAGAATAATTGAAATTTGTAAAGTTTTTAATTTTTTCGTTTCAAGCCAAGGTATCTTTTGAGTACTTGTTTTAATATCAGAAATACCTACTTTGAAATTAGCAGATAAGAAAACTAAAACAATTGTTATACTAAGCTGTATAAATGCCAACTTTAAAGCTAAAGGTATATCAAAATCAATTTTTATTGCTTCATAAATAGCCACTTCTAAAGTATTATAAGAAGGAGAACCTCCAAGTGTTAAAACAATTGCAAAAGATGTAAAACATAATAAAAATACAGTCGAAGAAATACTTCTTAATGAAAGCCTTATTGCTGGAAACTCTATATAAATGAATCTTTGAATAGTTGAAAAGTTTAAACTTTTTGCTAATTTATATCGTTCTTTAGGGATAGATTCAAATACATGTAATAAACTTCTAGCTACAAAAGAAGCATTTAAATATACATGAGCTATTAAAATACCACTTAATCCATAAATAGAATTTTCAAATGAGTAATCAAAAAGATATAAAAGAGCTCTATTTAACCAACCATTTTGTCCTAAAATTGTAACAATACCAAATACAACTATTAGTGTTGGAAGTATTAAAGAAGATGAAAGAAGTGCTATAAGATAAGATCTTCCTTTAAATGAATTTTGGTGAGTCAATGCCCAAGCTAAAGCAGTTCCTAATAAGATAGAGAATAATGTTGATAAAAAAGCTTGATAAACTGTAAATTTAACAAGGTCTAGTATCCTAGATGTAATTATTGATGAAAAAAAATCTTTATTATCTATGCTTGAAAATAGAATAAAGAAAATTGAAAATGCTAAAAATAAAAGAAGTATAGATAATAGACCTCCTGGAATTAATGAAAGTCTAAATCTATAAATACTATTTAATGGCATTTAACCATTCATTTTGATATTTTTTTCTATTTTTTTCTATATCATCATCTTCAAGAAGAAGCATTTTAGAAGCTGGTTCTAAAGAACTAAACTCTTTTGGAAGTCCTTTTTTTGTAGTAATTACTGGATATAACCAATTTGTAGTTGGTATAATATCTGCAAAAACTTCACTATTTGTAAATTCTAAAAATTGTTTTGCTAATTTCTTTTGTTTTGATGATTTTAAAATTCCAGACACTTCAACTTGTCCATAATGCCCTTCTTTGAAATTTGCTGTTTTATAATTTGTTTTATTTTCTGCAATTATATGATAAGCAGGTGATGTAGTATATGAAAGAACCATATCTGCTTCACCTTTTAAAAATAATCCATAAGCTTCAGACCAACCTTTTGTTACAGTTAGTATCCTTGGAGACAATTCTTTCCAATAAGCATCAGCGTTTTCACCATAAATCTTTTTTATCCATAATAAAAGTCCAAGACCTGGAGTTGAAGACCTAGGGTCTTGAATAATTATTTTAAAATCTTTTGGCATTAATAATAATTCATCAAAAGATTTAGGAACTTTTTTTGTTTTTAAACTATCATAAACAAATGCAAAATAACCATAATCATATGGTAAAAACTCTTTATCATTCCATTTTACAGGAAGATTTAACTTTGATGTATCTATGTTATGATTAATAAATAGATTTGTGTTTCTAGCTATTCCAGCTGAACTTTTATCTAAACCTAAAAGTACATCAGCTTTTGTATTTGAACCTTCAAGTTGGATTTTTCTTAAAGCTGTAATAGAACTTGATGTTGATACAAACTTCAAATTACAATTACAAGTTTTCTCAAAAGCTTCTTTTATTTTTGGAGCTGGTCCCCATGAAGCTGCGAATGAATCATATGTATAAACAACCAGTGTTGGTTTATTTTCTTCTGCTTGTAATAGTGTAATTAAAAGCGAAAAACAAGTTAAATATTTTAATAGTTTTATCATTTAAATCCCTTTTTTTTGTGTGTGATTATACAAGTATTCATTAAATTCAAACTTAATAATACATTCTCAAATTCTACTAAAGTTCAGTATTTTCTTTTTTCATTTCTTTTGCTTTTTCTTCTCTTTTTTTTTCTTCAATTTTTCTTTGTTTCTTATCATTTATTTTCTCTAATAATGCTGAGGTAAATATACTGCCTGGTATTGCATAAAAAGCAATTCCTAAAAAAGAAACAAAAGTTGTAAGTATTCTTCCCATTAATGTAACTGGATACATATCTCCATAACCTACTGTTGTAAAAGTAATAATAGCCCACCACATAGTTGTTCCCATACTAGAAAAAACTTCTGGTTGAACATCTTTTTCAAAATAGTATACCAAAGGAGTAATAGTAATAACTAGGACTAAGAGAGTAATTACTATAAAAATAAATTCTTCTTTTTTATCTTTTAAAAGTGATAAAATCAAACCATCAAATTCAGCAAATTTTGCTAATCTAAAAAGCTTAAAAATACGTAATATCCTAAGTGCTCGTAAAAATCCAAAATCAAGATTAAAAAATGATAAGTAAAAAGGTAAAATAGCAATTAAATCAATAAGCATCATAGGTCTAGACATATAATTAATTCGTTTAATTCTCGAATTAAATCCAACTGCATAAACTCTTAAAATATACTCAAATGTAAAAAGAATAA
>CAJQLJ010000074.1 GCA_905479135.1 uncultured Campylobacterales bacterium
TTATGTGGAAAGCAGCTTCTATTGTTAGAGATCCAAAAGAACTACAAGAAGCATTAACAGAAATTGAAGAATACTTAAAAAAAGATGTTGGAAGACTATTATTTTTAAGATTACTTACAGCAAAAGCGATTATACAAAGTGCTATAAATAGAAAAGAATCTATGGGTGCACACTTTATTCATAACTAAAAATTAATTAGCAAATGTAAATATTGACATTTACTTTACATTTTATTTACATTTGTTAAAATCTTAAGCCTATTTACGGCAAAATTTAAATCAGAAAAATCACTTTATATCTACTAAACTTAATTAGTAGTTTCTTATTTCAAGGAGAATTAATGTCAAAGTTATTGATGACTTTACTCGTGTCAACAGTTTCATTATTTGCAAGTTCATCAAATATAGGAGAAATACCTGATATTACAATGACATGGGTTGGATTTGCATGTTTATTCATTTTTGTTATTGGCTATTATTTTGTAGCAGCAGAAGAAAAATATTCTATAGATAAAGCTAAACCAGCTTTATTTATTGGTACTTTTATGTTTATGTTGGTTGCACTATATTATTCATTAAATAATATGGATATGAACTTAGTTCATACACAAGCAGAACATCTTATTTTAGAAATTGCAGAAATTTTCTTTTTCTTATTTGTTGCAATGACTTATATTGAATCATTAATTCATATGGGTGTTTTTGATTCATTGAAATACAAATTAGTTTCAAAAGGTTATACATATAGAAAATTATTCTGGGTAACAGGTATTTTAGCATTTTTTATCTCACCAATAGCAGACAACTTAACAACTGCACTTATTTTATCTACTGTATTAATTACAATTGAAAAAACTAGAAAAGATTTCTTAGTACCAGGTGCTATTAATATTGTTGTTGCAGCAAATGCAGGTGGTGCTTGGTCTCCATTTGGTGATATTACTACTCTTATGGCATGGACTGCTGGTAAAGGAACATTTACCGATTTCTTATTTTTATTTCCATCTTCAATTATTGGATACCTAGTAACTGCATTTATTTTAGCAAGATTTGTTCCTAATGAAGTTCCAGCTTTTGATATAAGTAAAGAGATTAAACCTATAATGGCAAATGGTGCAAAAGTTGTAATGTTTCTAGGAGTATTTACAATTTTCTGTGCAGTTATGTCTCACCAAATATTACATCTACCAGCTATGTGGGGTATGATGTTTGGTCTTTCATTATTGAAAATCTATTCTTACGGTTTAAAAAGAAAATATGGTGTAGATCATTTTAATATTTTTCGTTCTATGGCTAAGATTGAAAATAACACTTTAATGTTCTTTTTTGGTATTTTAGCAGCAGTTGGTGCATTATATTTTATTGGATGGTTAGCTTTAGCAGCAGTAGTTTATGATCCTTCTGTATTAGGACCTACTTGGTCAAATATTGGTGTTGGTTTTCTTTCTGCAATTGTTGATAATGTTCCTGTTATGAGTGCAGTTTTAAAAGCTAATCCAGATATGGGTCTTGATCAATGGATGCTTGTTACATTAACAGCTGGTGTTGGAGGATCTCTTATTTCATTTGGATCTGCAGCTGGTGTTGGTGTTATGGGAAAATTACATGGGATTTATACATTTGGTGCACACATGAAATTTGCTTGGATTATTTTAATAGGTTATATTGTATCTATTGCAGTTTGGTATTTTCAATATGAAGTTTTAGGCTTTTATCATATAGGATAATTTATTTTTATTAAAAAATAAACTTCCTTTATTTTCTACTTAACAGAAAATTTACAACTTTTTAGATATAATCGCAATATTATAGATTTAGATAAATCAAACGAGGATATTAACATATGAAACATGTACCAATTGTAGTATTAGATTTTGGTAGTCAATATACACAAATCATTGCAAGAAAACTTAGAGAGTCAGGTGTTTATTCTGAAATTGTACCTTACTCTGAGAGTATTGAAGATATTATGGCTAGAACTCCAAAAGGAATCATTCTTTCAGGAGGTCCTGCTTCTGTATATGCTGAAGACTCTTATCATCCTGATGGAACAGTTTTTGAACTTGGACTTCCTATTTTAGGAATTTGTTATGGAATGCAATTAATTTCACAACATTTCGGTGGTTCTGTAATTCCTGCTGATCATCATGAATATGGAAAAGCAAAATTAAATTTTGAGATAGAAAATCCTATTTTTAAAGATACACAAGATGGACAAATAGTATGGATGTCTCACGGTGATAGAGTTGAGAAAATTCCAGCTGGTTTTGAAAAAATAGCAACTAGTGAGAACTCTCCTTTTGCTGCAATTGCAGACGTACATAGAAAAGTATATGCATTTCAATTTCATCCAGAAGTATATCATTCAGATGAAGGAAGTAAACTTCTTAAAAACTTTGCAAAACATATTTGTGATTGTGAATCAACTTGGAATATGGGTTCTTTTGCAAAAGAACAAATTACTAAAATTAAAGAGCAAGTAGGTAACAAAAAAGTGTTATGTGGTGTTTCAGGTGGTGTTGATTCTTCTGTTGTAGCAACTCTTTTAGCTGAAGCAATTGGCGATAAACTAATTCCTGTATTTGTTGATAATGGACTATTAAGAGCAAATGAAAGACCACAAGTTGAAGCAATGTTCAAAACTCGTGGTATTCCTTTAATTACTGTTGATGCAAGTGAAGAATTTCTTACAAAACTTGAAGGTATAACAGATCCTGAAAGAAAAAGAAAAATTATTGGTGAAACATTTATCGAAGTATTTGATAGAGAAGCTAAAAAACATGATGGTATCGAGTTTTTAGCACAAGGTACACTTTATACAGATGTTATTGAATCTGTATCTGTAAAAGGACCTTCAAAAACTATTAAATCACATCATAATGTTGGTGGCTTACCTGATTGGATGACATTTGAACTAATAGAGCCTTTAAGAGAAATTTTTAAAGATGAAGTAAGACTTTTAGGACTTGAATTAGGATTACCAAAAGATATGATTGGACGTCATCCTTTCCCTGGACCAGGACTTGCTATTAGAATTATGGGTGATGTTAATACTCCTGATTTAGAGATTCTTAGATCTGCTGATACTATTATGTTAGACGTATTAAGATCAAGTGGTTACTATGATAAAACATGGCAAGCATTTACTGTTTTATTAAATGTAAAATCAGTAGGTGTTATGGGAGATAATAGAACTTATGATAACACTGTTTGTGTTAGAATAGTAAACGCAACAGATGGAATGACAGCAACTTTTGCATATATTCCTCATGAAATATTAGAAACAATCTCAAGAAGAATTATCAACGAAGTTGATGGGATTAATAGAGTTGTTTATGATATTTCAAGTAAACCACCAGCAACTATCGAGTGGGAATAAAACAAAGCAGTATCTTTTAACTTGATACTGCGTCAAATAATAAAATCAACGATTGAGCATATGAGTGGTATATGATTGAGTTGATTTTATTATCTAAAATTCTTAATTTTTTAAATCCAATGGACTTTTTTATCTCATCTTTATTCAACTCTTTAACTGCATCTAATAACTTTTTTTAATTTCTATAATAAAAACCTTTTTTAAGGGACATAATATCCTAACACTAGAATAGACAACAAATAACAGAACAATTTCTTTAATTCTTACTATAAGAACTAAAAAGATATTTTATATTTAAATATAATTTAATAATTTATATTAACATTATTTTAGATATAATGTCATTGTATAAATAGTTAGATACCAAAAGGAAAAACATGACAGAAAACTTACCAACAATTTTATCAGAACCAAGAATTGATAATTTTCCAGCAATTATTAATACTGAAATTGATTTTTTAAATGAAGCAAGGAAATTGTTAAATGATGGACATCCAGCATATTCATTACTTGCTATATGGAGTGCAGCCGTACATAATTTAAGAAGAAGAGTAGAAACATATAGTATAGAACTTTTTCATTCAGCAGTAAAAGATGAAAGTGGAAGAAAAAAATATTCTAAAGATGGTGAAACAATTAATGAAAGATGGGCAAATGTTGATGAAATTGTCTTAATCAATGGAACTACTAAACTAGGTATTTTAAGTAAAAAAGCAGGAAAAGCTCTTGAAATGATTAACTGGATGAGAAATCATGCTTCTCCTGCACATGGAAGTGATAATAGAGTTGAAAATGAAGATGTTTTTGGATTAGCTTTAATATTACAAAAAAATTTATTTGTTGATGATATGCCTGATCCAGGGCATTCACCATCAGGACTGTTTGAACCAATTAAAATATCTATTTTAGATAATGAAAAAATTGATTTATTAAAAGACCAAATTAGATCCTTCAAACAAAGTGATATTAGAATTACATTTGGTTTTATGTTAGATATGATTTGTACAGGAACACAACCATCGTTAGATAATGTAAAATTATTATTTAATGATGTATGGACAAAAAGTAATGATGATTTAAAAAAAGTTGCAGGACAAAGATACTATTCTCTAATTTTAGAACCAGATTCAGATGAAAGTGATGACAAGGGTGCAAAAATAAGATTATTGGAAACATTAATTGATGTTGATGGCATTAAGTATATACCAGAGAGTGCTAGAGCTAATATTTATCGACGTGTAGTAAAAGCATTAGCTCTTGCAAAAGACTCTTCTTATGCTTGGGATGATGAAGAAAAAGCAGCCAAGTCGCTATTACAATTTGGTACAAATATTCCTTCAATTGCATTTGAAGATGTTTATCAAGAAATCTTAACTGTTTCATGTGGAAATTATTGGGGTCGTTCCGGATCATATGAAATACTATATCCATTTTATGACATACTTAATAGTACACAATTAATGAAATTAGCTAGATTATTTGAAAATAATGAAAGAGTACAATCAGAATTATTTCAAACAAAACCTAAAAAACAAGCTATTTCAATTTTAAATATTATTAAAGATAAAATTACTATTCAATCAAGCAAGGATGAACTAGACAAGATTATTAAGCAAGTTGAAAATAGTTAGTCTATAAAAAACTTTCATTCATATTGAAATTGTAAATATGTTTTGATAAACTATTTCTGTAAAATATGAATGAAACAAAGAGAAAAATAAATTAAACCAACAAAAGTATGTAACATCTTTGAAGAGGTAAAAGAAGTTTTTGATGATGCACTTCAATTATCAAAACTTGATAAAATTTATTATTGAACACTCCTCAATTTTTAAGTTAAAGATAGCTATGAATTAAGCTAAATCTAAAGGCATAAAACCTTTTTGTGCTTCTATACTTGAATAAAGTTCATTTTCTTCTTCTAAAATCTTTTTTATTCTTTCTTCAATTGCATCCAAAAGTGAATTTTTATCCATAGTATTAGTATTTATTACTGCGTCTATTTTAATAGCTTTTTCTTTTATAATATACAATTCCTCATTTTCTAAGTTTGAGCGTGCCTTACTTGCTAAAGCATCTTTTATACACTCTTTATCATAACCACAAACTTCTATATCTGCATCAATTTTTTTCGCTTTTTCTTGCAATATTTTTAAATAATCATACATGATAATCCTTTTATTCTAAATATTATAAAATAAAAATGTTAATAGATTATTTATATAGAAAAAATATAAAATTAGTTAAAATTAAAGATATTAAGAATAAAATCAAAAGGTAAAAAATGAAAGTAGTATTATCAATAGCAGGAAGTGATAGTAGCGCAGGGGCAGGGATTCAAGCTGATTTAAAAACATTTGAAGCTTTTTCTGTTTTTGGATGTTCTGTTATTACTGTTTTAACTGCACAAAATACTACTGGAGTTAAAAGTATTAGTGAAGTTAGTGCAAAATTTGTAAAAGAACAATTAGAAATGGTTTTTGAAGACTTTGAAGTTAGTGCTATAAAAATAGGTATGCTTTTTTCAAATGAGATTATTGACACAATAAGAGAATTTATAAAAGATTTGAATATACCAATTGTTTTAGACCCTGTTTTTATTTCAAAAGCTGGTTCGATGCTTTTAAGTTCTGACGCAATTTTAAATATGAAAACACTTTTTGACTATGTAACGATATTAACTCCAAATCAATTTGAAGCAAAAGAGCTTTTTGATTATGAGTCTAAAAATAATATCTCAATTGAGAAGATCAAAAAACTAAAATGTGCAACTATAATTAAAAATTGTATCCAAAAAGATAAAAGTATAGATATTTTGTATTCAAAAGAAGAGATTACAAAATTTGAAACAAAATATTTAGTTTCAAGAAATACTCATGGAACTGGGTGTAGTTTCTCAAGTGCTATTGCTGCAAATCTAGCTTTAGGTAAGAGCTTGAAACAAGCTATTAATATTTCAAATGAATTTATATATGAAGCAATAAAAAATGCACCAAATTTAGGAAGAGGAAAAGGTCCTATAGCTCATAAAATAGGAAGTCAAAAAATAGCTCATAAAACTTGCAATGACTGATCAAACTACAGAAGTTTACAAAAATTTGTTAGCACTTAATAAACCAAAAGGCTATTTAGTAACAAGGTCTGATGATCTTGGACGTAAAACAGTTTATAATCTTTTGCCACAATGGGCTTTTGATGAGGGATGGATGCCAATAGGGCGTTTGGATTTAGAATCAAGAGGATTGTTACTGTTTACTAGAAGTGGTAAGATTAATGATATGCTAACTAAACCTGGTAATTGTATTAAAATATATGAAGTTTGGGTTAGAGGATATGTAACACAAGAACATATAAGACAAGCTAGTTTTGGAGTAGAAAGCAAATACGGTTTACTAAAAGCAAAAGTAGAAAAGTTAGGAACTGGTGGAGCAAAAACAAAGTTAAGAATTCAATTAGATGAAGGAAAAAATCGACATATCCGTCGCCTTTTTGGTGCTTTAAAAGATCCCAAGTTTGGAACACCTTTAAAAGTTGTAACCTTAACAAGAGTTAGTATTAAAAATTTTAATTTAGACTTAGAAAGTTCAAAATATAGGTTTCTTACAATTGAAGAAGAAAAAGATCTTTTAAAAAATATAAAGTAATTTAATAAAGGTTGATTTATGAAAGGTAAAATAAAACTTCCTTGTGGAGTTATTTTAAAAAATGCAATTGGAAAATCTCCGATGTCAGACTCTTTAGGTGATGGAAAAGGAAACCCAACAAAAGAACAAATTAGACTTTATGAAAGATGGGCAGAAGGTGGTACGTCATTATCTATTATAGGTGAAGTTCAGTTAGATTATAGTTATCCTGAAAGACCTGGAAATCTAGTGTTAAACGATGCATCAGATATTAAACTTTTCAAAGAATTAACTAGTAAGGCATTAATTAATGGTTCTCATTTATGGGCACAAATTGGTCATGCTGGAGCTCTTTCTCATCTTCCTATTTCAAAACCTAAAGGTCCATCTTTATTAGATATAGAAGGTCTAAAATGTGAGGGAATGAGTTTAAATGAAGTTAAGAATCTTCCATCAAGATATGCTAAAGCTGCAAGTAAAGCAAAAGAATTAGGCTTTAGTGGTGTGCAAATACATGCTGGACATGGTTTTTTATTAAGCCAGTTTTTATCACCTTTATTTAATAAAAGAGATGATGAATATGGCGGAAATATTAAATCTAGATGTAAGATTATTTTACAGATTATAAATAGTGTCAGAATTGAAGTAGGAGATACTTTTCCTATTTCAATTAGAATCAACTCTTCAGATAACATAGAAGGTGGACTAACACAAAAAGATTCTTTAAAAGCTATAGGATTTCTTGATAAAACTTCATTAGATTTAATTGATATTAGCGGAGGAACATATTTTCCTGGAGCAAAAGCTAGTTCAGATAGTTTGATTAATGGTCCATATTTTTTAGAGTTTGCCAAAAAAGCTAGAAAAATAACATCAATACCTTTAATGATAAGCGGTGGATTTAAGAAAAAAGACGAAGTGCAATCTGCCATTTCAAGTGGAGTTGTTGATATGGTTAGCATCGGTCGCGGAATGATAATAGATACAAATCTAGCAAATACTTGGATTAATAACAGTGGTTCTGATCCTATATTTCCAAAATTTGAAGTGGTAGTTCCAGGTGGAATTACTGCTTGGTATACTATGAGGCTAACTGCAATTGCAAATGATGATGAAGATAATTTTAATTTAGATTTAATAAATGCATTAGAAAGTTATGAAAAACGGGATAATGAAAAATGCTTTATATGGAAAAAATGTACTGATGGAACTTCTAGCCTTGGCTAGTCAAATAGATAAAATTTAATTAAGGTATTTATATGTCATATTTTGTTTATATATTAAAGTGTAGTGATGAAAGTTTATATACAGGAATTACTACAAATATAATAAAACGATTGGATGAACACAATAATAGTGAAAAAGGGGCAAAGTATACTAAACCCAGGCGTCCAGTAAAATTAGTATATCAAGAAAGTTCAGAAAATAGAAGTAGCGCATCTAAACGCGAATATGCTATTAAAAAATTAACAAGATTAAAAAAACTTCAATTAATAGATGGAATTTTTTAATTAAATAATTCGTTCTTAGATTCTGTATTTTTATTCCAATATTTCCATAATTCATCAATTTTAGAACTACAAATTAAAGCTACAGAATCTTTTATTTTTTCTTCTTTCCAATCCCACCATTTCATTATAAGTAGTTTTTCTACTTCATCTTTTTCAAAACGATTTTTTATAAATACGCATGGGTTTCCTCCAACAATTGTAAAAGGAGGAACATCTTTTGTTACTACTGAACGAGCAGCTATTATTGCTCCATCACCTATTTTTACACCCGACATTATCATAGCTTCTGAACCTATCCATACATCATTTCCTATGACAGTATTCCCTGCTTTAATAAAACCATTTTTTGCATCTTTAAATATATTTGCTTGGAAATAAAAAGGAAAAGTACTAAGCCATTTTGTATTATGACCTTGATTCCCAGCCATCATAAAAACAGCTCCAGAACCAATTGAACAATAGTTTCCTATAATTAATTTATCCACATCTGTTCTTTTGTCATGTAAATATCTAACACATTCTAAGAAATCATGTTTATGATGATATCCAGAATAATAAGAAAAGACTCCTATCTCAATATTTGGATGATTAACAGTTTTATTAAGTAGTTGTGAAGAGAATTGATCTTTAAAATGAAATGATTTCATAGTGACTCCTAAATATTGTGTATTTTAACATATACTTTTAGTCCTCTTTATTTCAAATATGATAAAATCAATATAAAAAGAAGATTATGTTTAAAACTAATGATTATTGGGAAGAAGAGTTTATCAAACTAAATGAAAAAAATTTAGATTCTATTTATTTTGACAGCTGTACTTTTGTAAAATGTGACTTTTCAAAAGCTCTTTTTATAGATTGTAAGTTTACTGAATGTACTTTTATAAATTGTGACTTATCCTTATGTAAACTAAAATCTTCAACTTTTAATGACGTAACTTTTGAAAAATCCAAACTAATAGGAGTTTCTTGGAGTAATTGTCAAGAACCTTTTGATGTAAAATTTGATTCATGTAATCTCTCACAAAATTCTTTTCATCTTTTAGATTTACGAAAAATGTATTTTATAAATACTTTAGTAAAAGATACTGGTTTTGAAGAGTGTAATCTAGAAAACGCAGTTTTTGATAAATGTAACTTAGAACAAACAGTATTTATAAATAATAATTTGCAAAAAGCAAGTTTTGAAACATCAAAAAACTATTTAATTGACCCAAAATATAATGACATAAGAAAAGCACAATTTTCACTTCCAGAAGCTTTGAGTTTTTTAAGTCTGCTTCCTATTAAAATTAAATAGTTTTAT
>CAJQLJ010000075.1 GCA_905479135.1 uncultured Campylobacterales bacterium
TTCACTAAAAACTCATTTAAATTATTTGCCATTATATCGCTTTTTCTTTTTCTTTTCTTTTTGCTTTCATTTTATTTAAAGCAAGCCTTCTCATATCAGCTGTAGTATCAGATTCATCCATAATCTCCAAACCTAATAATGTTTCAATACAATCTTCAAGTGTAACAATACCTTCAGTTTGATCATAAGAGTCATATACTACAAACATATGTTCTTTCTTATGTATAAACATATTTAAAGCTTTTGAAACAGGTATATTCTCATTTATAGGTATTGCTGGTTTCATTATAGTTTCTACTGCAACACCTTTATCTATTAGTGCTTGTTTAAATAGTTTTTTTGTTAAAACAATACCTATTATATTATCAATTGTATCTTCATAAACTGGAACTCGTGAAAACTTGAAAGTCCTTTTATCTTCAATAATATCCTTTATAGGTGTATTTTTATCAATTGCATACATAACTGATCTAGGAGTTAAAATTTCTCTAACTTTCATATTATTTAAAGTTAGCGTATTTTCTATAATATCAGATTCTAAATCTCCAATAACTCCCTCTTCTTCACTTAATAGTGTAGAATGAATTAACTCTTCTCTAGATATTGTATCACTTGTATCAGAACCAATTTTTTTAGTTACAAATTGTGTAATTAAGATAATTGGGTATGTAATGAATATAAATATATTAATTATTCTTGCTGCATATGGTGCTAATTGTTTCCAATAAACTGCCCCAATAGTTTTAGGTATTATTTCTGCAAAAAATAAAATCATAAATGTTAAAATGATAGATATAATCATTACAATAGTTTTATCCCCATCAAATACATTTTGTGCTTGTACTCCAATAGCAGTAGCACCTAAAGTATTAGCAATTGTATTTAAAATTAGAATTGAAGAAATTGAAATATCTATGTCAGTTTTTATTTTTTTTAGTAATTGTCCTGCCTTTTTATTTTTCTTTTCAAGAACAGATACATACGATAAATTTGTAGAAAGTAATATTGATTCAAGTATTGAACATAAAAATGATACTCCTACAACAACAACAAATAGTAAGATTAAAACATCCATTTTATCTCACTCATAATTAAATCACGCCTTCGGGAATTGTCTTCCAATAAGGACTCCTTTATTTTATAGAAATTATAGCTAATAATATCGAAAAAAACTTAATAATAAAATTTTTCTACTTCTTAATTAAAGTGTTCTTTTTAATTAATAGCTCTTTTGCATAATAGAATCTATCTTTATTATCTAATGAAATTTCATTTAATAAAGGTAAGTATTTATGAAAAACAGGCCAAACCTTTTCATATCCAGCTGGCCTTTTTTTTTCAAAATATAATGCTAATGCAGTTGCACCATTTATTAAACCTTTTAACACTAAAGCTTTATTCTTTTCACCCATTTTCTTGTACATATTCCAGTCATCTTCTAATAATTCATGAGCTTCAACAAAAAAATCATTTTCTACAGCATAAATGAACCTATCAATTGCTAGTTTTTGAGTGAATTTTTCTTTATCATACATTATTTTATCTCTTTTGCCAAGTAATATCCTGTATGAGAACCAGACTTTTTATGATTAGCTGCAAGGTGTTCAGGTGTTCCTTCATCTACAAGCAATCCACCTTTATTTCCACCCTCAGGACCCATATCAATAACCCAATCTGAATTCTTAACTACATCTAAATTATGCTCAATTACAATAACAGAATTTCCTAAATCAACTAAATGATGTAATACTTTTGTAAGTCTATCAACATCTGCAAAATGAAGTCCTGTTGTTGGTTCATCTAAAATATATAAAGTATTTCCTGTATCTTTTTTACTTAGTTCTTTACTTAGTTTAATTCTTTGTGCTTCACCACCTGAAAGTGTAACTGCATTTTGTCCTAAGGTAATATAACCAAGTCCCACATCACTAAGTGTTTGAAGTTTAGCATGAATTTTTGGAATTTTTACAAAGAATTCAACTGCTTCATCAACACTCATATTTAAAACATCAGAAATACTTTTTCCTTTATATAAGATCTCTAAAGTTTGTGCATTATATCTTTGACCTTGACAGTCGTCACATTTAACCATAATATCTGGTAAGAAGTGCATTTCTATTTTAATTTCACCTTCACCTTGACATTTTTCACAACGTCCACCTTTTACATTAAAAGAGAAACGTCCGATTTTGTATCCTCTAATTTCGGCTTCTTTTGTTTTTGAAAATAATAGTCTTAATTCATCCATTAATCCTGTATAAGTTGCAGGATTTGATCTTGGTGTTCTTCCTATTGGACTTTGATCAAGATAGATTACCTTATCAAGTTTTTCTAATCCCTCAATTTCAACTCCATCAATTTTTTTAACTTTTCTTGCATTATTTAAAAGTTCTCTTGCAACTGGTAAAAGAGTTTGTAAAATAAGCGAGGATTTTCCACTTCCTGAAACTCCTGTAATTGCACATAAGTTTTTAAGCGGTATTTTTAGACTTAAATCTTTTATATTATTAATTGTTACATTTTTAATTTGTATAAACTCTTCTTGAGGTCTATTATGAACATAATCAATTTTCTTTTCACCACTTAAGTATTTTGCAGTTAAAGTTTTCGCTTTATACATTTCTTTTAATGTTCCATCAAATACTATTTCTCCACCAAATTTTCCAGCATGTGGACCAATATCAACTATATAATCAGCAGCTTCAATAGTCTCTTTATCATGCTCAACTACAATAACTGTATTGCCTTTTTCTTGTAAGGCTCGAAGAGTTTTTATAAGTTTATTTGTATCTCTTTCATGAAGTCCAATTGATGGTTCATCAAGTACGTACATAACACCAGTAAGTCCTGAACCAATTTGCGAAGCAACTCTAATTCTTTGGGCTTCTCCACCAGAAATTGTTCTAGCATCACGTCCAAGTGTAATATATCCTAGACCTACATCATATAAAAAATAAACTCGTTCTTGTACTTCTTTTAATATAGGTTTTGCAATCAATTTACTTTGATCTGATAAGTATTTAAAGTTTTCACTATCTTGAAAAAAATTATGTGAATCTTCAATAGGAACATTTAAAATATCTCCTATTGATTTTCCTGCAACATAAACACTTTGAGATGATGGTTTTAGTCTATTTCCATTACAATCGTCACATGACTTTTCAGTCATATATTCAGCCATTTCTTTTTCGTCTTTTATCATATCGTAAGCTATTTTTACAACACCTTCCCATTTTCTCTTTAGTGTATGTTTTTTCCATACAAACTTAGCTTCTTCAATACCACCATGTAAGATAGCTTTTCTTTGATATTCTTCTAAATCTTTAAAAGGAATTGTCATATCAATATTAGATGCTTCACAAAAAGCAGTAAGCATTTTAAAGTAAAAACCTTTATTAAAACCATATATTACTCTAACAGCACCTTCTTCAATGGGTAGTTCTTCATTTATAACTTTTTTCATATCCAGTGCATATCTAATACCTAGACCATCACATGAAGTACAAGCACCTTTTGGTGAGTTAAATGAAAATGATAAAGGCTCTAAAGGTTCAAAAGATATTTTACAATCAAAACATGCCATGTGCTCAGAATAGTGAATATGCTTTTCAACTCCAACTTCTTCATGGTTTAATACTTCAATTTCTAGTTCACCAAAACTTTCTTTTAAACCTTTTTCAACATCTTGTGCGATTCTTTCTTTATTTTCTTCTTTTACTACAACTCTATCAATAACAACTTTAATAGTATGCATTTTTGATTTTCCAAGTTCTATTTCTTCATCAAGTCTAACCATTACTCCATCAATCATGGCTCTAACATAACCTTTACCTCTTAAAGATTCTAGTAAATCAGCAAAAGATCCTTTTTTCCTATTAATTAAAGGTGCAAGTATTACAATTTTTGAGTTTTGTGGGAGTGTTAAAACTTGAGTAATTACATCAGATGCACTCATTTGTGAAATTGCTTCACCACATTTGTGACAGTGTTGTTTACCAATTCTTGCGTATAAAAGTCTTAAGTAATCATAGACTTCAGTAATTGTTCCAACAGTTGAACGGGGGTTTTTTGATGTAGTTTTTTGATCAATAGCAATTGCTGGAGTTAAACCCTCAATTCTTTCAACATCAGGTTTTCCTACTTTATCTAAGAATTGTCTAGCATATGCAGATAAAGATTCAATATATCTTCTTTGTCCTTCTGCATAAAGTGTATCAAATGCCAGAGTAGATTTTCCAGAACCTGATAGTCCTGTAAATACGATTAGTTTATTTTTTGGTATTTCTAAGTTAATGTTTTTTAAGTTATTTTCTTTAGCGTTAAAAATTTTTATAGTATCAGTCATAATTATATTAGCCTTTAAATTTTGAAGCTATCATTATATTATACTATTAGCTAATTATTGATTAAATATTTTACTTTAAGAGAAAATAAAAAAGATCGTTCGCGTAATCTTTTTTATTTAATTTATATTTGTAGTAGAATTATAAATAATTTTAATTACAGGATGATTACAAAAGATAAATTGTAATCATAATATTTTAATAATCATAGTAATTAAAATAATTGTATTTAATATAAGAAGGTATTTCTTATATGAATTTGATTGTACTTTATGTTTAATCATAATTCCAAAGTAAACGCCTATTAATGAAAAAATACCAACGATTGCACCTTGAGTATAAAGCATATGTCCACTTAAGGATAAAGAAGTAAAACCTGCGATTGATGAAAATATTACAAAAAATAATCCAAGTGCAGTTGCAGCTTTTAAGTCATATTTTAAGAATCCTATTAAAATAGGTGTTAATATTACTGAACCACCAACTCCAATACTCATAGCAATAAGTCCGGTGAAAAAGCCAATAATAAAAAGAGTTAATTTATTTTTTGATTTTTTATCGCAAGTTTGTTCTGCTGGTGTTATAAATATTTTTACAATAGAATAAAATAAGATTAAAATAAATATATATTGTAAAGTTTCATTCGATACATTAGTTACTACATATCCACTTTGTAATCCACCTGCAAAACCACCAATTCCAATGATTATTCCATCTTTTAAAACATTAGTGAATTTCTTTGAATTTAAAAAAGAACCATATATTGATGAAAATACCATTTGCATGATAGAAATTGCAACAGCTTCTTTCATTATATATCCTGAAAGTAAAAGCATTGGTACTAAAATCATACCTCCACCAACTCCAAAAAACCCTGATATAAAACCAGTTACAATTCCAAAAGCAGCTAATTCGTACATATTTATTATTTCTTTTGAATTGAATTCATAGCATTAATAAATTTATTATAATCGTCTTCAAGTTTTTTATCTTTTTCACTTACATCAATTCCATCTTCTTCTTTAACTGCTGTTTCTAAAACATGTATTCTCTCAATGAGGTATTTAAACATCTCTTTATTGATATCAGGTAAATCATCATGAGTAAACCTACCATTTTTATTATCCCTTTTAAGAATTTTTGCAGGAACTCCAACTGCTGTAGAGTTTTTAGGAACATCACAAACTACAACTGAGTTAGCTCCGACTTTTGAGTTTTTACCAATAGTAATATTTCCTAAAACCTTAGCACCACTTCCAATTACGGCATTTGATTTAACAGTTGGATGACGTTTTCCTTTATCTAAACTAACTCCACCAAGAGTTACACCTTGATAGATTAAAACATCATCTTCAATAATTGTAGTTGCTCCAATTACAACACCAATCGCATGATCAATAAATACCCGTCTACCAATCGTTGCAGCTGGATGAATATCTGTTTTTGTTAATAATGAAGACAAACCACCTATAACTCTAGCAGTTTTTTTCCATCCTTTTAGATACAGTTTATTTGTAATTCTATGATTTATTATTGCCCAAACACCTGGATAGTTAAAAAAAAGTTCCATATTTGAATCAAGTGCAGGATCATTTAGTTTAGGTACAAGTATATCTTCTTTGATTTGAGCCCAAAAAGAAATACTTTTTTCTTTATTTTCTTGTTTTTCATTCTCTTTAGTCATTATAACTCCAAATAGTTTTTAAATAATTATTTTCATTTAAATATTTTTCTAATATCTTGTATGTTTTTACATCTAGATTTTCTTTAAGCTTGTCTTTTATATCTCTTGTATCATAGTCGATATCTTCAAGAATATCAATAATAGTTTGTGATTCTATAACTTTTTCAAGAAGAACTTCTTCATTTTTAAATACTACATTTACTTCAGTAGGATGAGAAAATAAATTGTGTTTCATCCCTAATGTATCTTGATAAGCTCCAACATTAAAGAAACCTAAGAAATATTCCTCTTTATTTAAGTCAATATCATGTAAATACAAAGCTTTTTTTGAATCAAAAGGTAATTCTCCATCACTATCACAAGTTATGTCCCACAATGATGCAGACCTTGTTGGTTTTTTATCTAAATGAGTTAAAGGCATAATTGGAAATTCTTGATCTATTCCCCAATAATCAGGAAGAGATTGAAACATAGAAAAATTTAATAAATACTTTTCTTGTATATTTTCATCTAATTTTTTTAATTCTTCATAATCCTCAACCTCTAAATGTGAAATTGCTTTTTTAATGATTTGATGAGTTAAAATTTCTGCATTCGATCTATCTTGTAAATCAATGTAACCTAAATCGAATAATGTTAATAATGATTCCATATGATCAATTGCATCATGCATATATTCATAAGATGTTTTCTTTATCATGTCCTTAAAGAGTAAGTTTAACTCTTCTATTAAAGGAGGATTATTTACTTTTAATTTTAAGTGTTCCAAATCATATTCTGAAGAAAAAAGTTCTAAAACAGGAGTAACTAATACAGTAGAAGCAGCAGAAATAAATCTACCTGACTCTGTAAAAATATTAGGTTCATCTACACCTTTTTGTTTAGCAATATCTTTTAATGTAAAAATTACATCATTTGCAAATTCTCTTAATGAATAAAACCTATTTCTTTCATAAGCACTGTATTCAACAGCTAGTCCACCACCAATATTAATAGCATTTAAATTCTCTGCACCAAGATTTTTTAATTCTGCATAAATATGTCCAGATTCTCTTAATGCTTTTTTCAATGGTTTAATAGAAGTCATTTCTGAACCAATATGAAAATGAATCATCGTCAAGAATTCAATCATATTATTTTTTTTAATCATTTCATAGGCTTCTAGTATCTCTGTTGATGTTAATCCGAATTTAGAATTGATACCTCCACTTTTAGCCCATATTCCACTTCCTCCACTATGAAGCCTAACTCTTAAACCAATATTTGGGCAAGGAAGATGTGTTTCTTCTTGTACACCTATTATTGTTTCCAGTTCATTAATCCCTTCGATAATAAGTGTTATATTATGACCTTTACTTCTAGCGATAAAAGCTAAATGGATCATTTCTTTGTCTTTAAAACCGTTAACTGTTATAGGGGAATTAAGGTTATTATAAGTCATTGCAATTACAAGTTCAGCTTTACTTCCAGCTTCTAAACCATAATTAAATTCTTTTCCACTTTGTATGAGTGGATGAATGAATGTTGGAAGTTGATTTACCTTCAAAGGAAAGACTGCGTTAAATGATCCGCTGTATTTATAATCTTTAATACTTGTATTAAATGTATCATATAGTGTTGTAATTTGTTTTTTAGTTATATGAGGAAATCTTAAAAGTAAAGGACCTTTAAAATCTTGCTCTCTAACTTCTTTAACTATAGATATTAATGATGGTTTACTTTTATAATTAACTTTAGCAAGTCCTTTTTCTATTATAAAATTATCATCACTCCATATATCAATTCCATAATTATTCAATATTAAAATTCCTCTAATTTAATTGTTTTTTCTTCTTTAGTATCTAAATTTTTAACATAGATAGTTCGATTTTTAAGCTCTTTTTCTCCAATTAATGCAAATATATTAGCATTAACTTTTTCTGCAAGTTTAAAGTGTTTTCCAAAGACTCTTGGTGTATATTCTACTATGGTAGTAGTTGTTTTTCTTTTAGAATTAGCAGTTTTTAATACAGTGTTCAAAGAAGTTTCATCTAAAGCACCAATATAAATTATGTCTTCTTTTACTTCTTTAATTTTAATAAGTTCAAGTAATCTTTCTATTCCAATGGCAAAACCAATACCAGGAGTTGGTCGACCTCCAAGAAATTCTACTAGTTTATCATATCTTCCACCACCTGCAATTGCACTCTGAGCTCCAATTTCAGCTGAAACAAATTCAAATGCTGTTTTTGAATAATAATCTAAACCTCGAACTAAATTAGTATCAATTTCATAATTAATATCATTGAAATCCAGTATTTCTTTAAGCTTATTAAAGTCAGTGTCACATTCTTTACATAAATTATAAGTAATTTTAGGAGCATCGCTTAATTTTGACTGACAATTTTCATTCTTACAATCTAACACTCGAATAGGGTTTTTATCAATTCTTACTTGGCAATCTTCACATAATTCTTCCCTAAAAGAAGTTAAATGTTTTACAAGATTTTCTTTATATTGAGGCATACAGTTTTCATCACCAAGTGAGTTTAGTTGTAATTTAAATCCAATATTAAAAAAATCTAAAATCTCTTTAATCATCATAATTATATTAGCATCTTCAACAACTGATGAAACACCAAATACTTCACAACCAAATTGATGAAACTCTCTTAGTCTACCTTTTTGAGGTCTTTCATATCTAAACATAGGTCCATGATAGTACCACCTTTGAGTACCACCAGCACGATCAAGTTTCTTTTGTACAAAGTGTCTTACAACACCAGCCGTTCCTTCTGGTCTTAGACAGACTTCATGTTCACCTTTATCTGTAAAGTTATACATTTCTTTATTTACGATATCTGAACTTTCACCAACAGATCTTTTAAATAAAGCAGTTTCTTCCAAAATAGGTGTCTCCATGTAAGAAAAACCATATCTTTTTGCAATTGCTGCTGCATTATCAATAAAATATGTAAATAATTTACTGTCATCATTTACAATATCTTTCATACCTCTAAGACTTTGTATAAGTGCTTTTTTTTCAACTTTACTCATTTAAAAAATCCTCTATTTCTTTTTCTATTTCTTTTATTTCTTTTGCCGCATCAATGAAAAGATGATTAATTCCTAATTTAAGTATTGTTTCTTTCATTCTATTTTGTATATTTATTAAATACTCAATTCCCCTTAATTCAATTGCATCATTTTCTTTTTGTGAAAGCCTATATTCAAGCTCTTTAGGAGATAATTCTAACAAAATTATATGAGATGGCAAAACATTATTAGTAGCTAATAAGTTTAGTTCTATCATTTTCTCTAAAGGAAATGTTGAAGCATAAGCAATTCCTGAAATCATCGACCTATCAGAAATTACTAAATTGTTTTTATTTGTATTTATTACTTCTTGAATATGTTCAGCTCGGTCTGCTAAAAATAAAAACATTTCAGCTATTGATGATTTTGCTTCACCATTTAAAGCCATTGAACGAAGTTTTAAACCAATTTTTGTACCACCTGGTTCTTTTGTAAACAAAGCTTCTTTATATTTTTTTTGTAATAAATCTAACTGTGTTGATTTACCTGCAGTATCAATACCTTCAATAACTACATACATTCTATTACTTCTTCGGGAACTAAATGTTGAAATTTACCATCAAATCTAATTATTTCTCTAACAATTGTAGAAGAAACAAAAGCATTTTCTAGTGTTGGCATAAGATAGAGTGTTTCAATTTTATCATTAATAGAAGCGTTTGCATATCCCATTTGTAATTCAAATTCAAAATCTGAAACAGCTCTTAAGCCTCTGATTATGGTATTTACATTTAGTTGTGTTGCAAGATCAACCAATAATGTATCAAATCCTTCAACTCTCACATTTGTTAAATTTGCAGTTGCAACATGAGCAAATTTTACTCTATCATCATGTGAAAACATAGGTTTTTTTCTTTCACTTTTTGCAACTGCAATTATAACTTCATCAAAAATATTTGCTGCACGAGCAATTATGTCTAAATGGCCGTTTGTAATTGGATCAAAAGTACCACTATAGATAGCTTTTCTATAAGATTCTCTCTCATTAAAATTTTTAGCCATAGTTATTCCCATCTTTTGTATAAATTATTATCAATTTTTAGTAAATCAAACCATTTACCAATTAAGAAATTTTCCATTTCATCTAGTGTTTGTTGTGTAGAATAATATCCAAGAATAGGAGGTGCTATTGTAACTCCTAAGTTAGATAATTTGAGCATATTTTCTAATGCGATTGAATTAAGTGGCATTTCTCTAGGTGCTAAAATTATATCTCTTTTCTCTTTTAGCATTACAGTGAAAGCTCTTGTTATTAGTGAATCAGAAATTCCAACTGCACATTTTGCTAATGTGTTCATTGAACAAGGAATAATAATCATTTTATCCACATGAAATGAACCAGAAGCAATAGGTGCAGCGATGTTAGTATCTAAGAATATTTTTATGTTTGTATATTCTTCAAAAGTCTGTTTTACAGACATTCCATTTTCTAACTTTAATGCTATTTTTGCACTTTTAGAAAGAACTAAAAAAACTTCAATATCCCTAGGAATATTTTTTACGAAAGTAAGACCTAAATTAGATCCACTAGCTCCGGAGATTGCAACTGTAATTTTCAAAAGATGCCTTTGTGTTTATTTATATTTGTAAAGATAATATCAAAAAAACACTTTCAATTCAAATTGTATAAGTATATGTGTAAATACATACTAATAAAAGTACTCTCTAATAGAGTCTTGCAAATATTTTAAGCAAAAATTTATATTTAAATTGTTAACATACTGTATAAACATTATATATGTATAAATAAACAATTTGTTAATATATATATAAATAAGATTATTAATGTAAAAGGATTACTAATGTCAAATGTTTTCACATATACTAGAATAAATAAAAATAATGAGAAATACACAGAAAATCAAAAGACAATATTAAATAATTATGTCTTAAAACATAATATTGATATATATAAAAATATTGAGATAGATATTAGTACTCCAAGTGATGAGAAAAATATTCTTGAATTACTTAAAAATTGTGAAAAAAATACTACAATTATTGTTTATGATTTAAATGTTTTTGGTAGAACAATTGAGACAATTTTAGAGATTGTAAAATTTTTATTATCAAACAAAATTAGAATTTTAGTAGTAAATCAAAATCTTGAATTAGTTGATGATAAAGATATGCTTACGCAAATGGTTTTAGGAATGATTTCAATGACTATTGGATTAGAAAAAGATTTAATGAGTCTAAGAACAAAAGAAGCATTGACTGCAAAAAAATTATCAGGTGTTGCTCTTGGAAAACCTGTTGGAACTATTCAAAAATCAAAATTTGATAAGCAAAGAGACAAAATTGAAGAGTTGTTATCTGTTGGTTTATCTGTTCGAAAAATTGCAAAACTATTGGGATACAACAATCATATTGGTTTGAATAATTATGTTAAAAAAAGGAATATTAGACAAAATTTGCCAAATACTCTTGATATCGCAAGTTAGTAAAATATTAGCATCACTTTTTTTATTTAAAGACATAAAATACTAATGCTATTTTAATTCAATCAAAAATTTATATTCACTTCATATAATTTATAGTAAAATGGATCCAATTTAGATATATGGAGTAAATATGAAAGTTTTATTAATTAAAGATGTTCAAGGTACTGGAAAATCTGGTGAAGTTAAAGAAGTTAAAGATGGATATGGAAAAAACTTTCTAATTGGAAAAGGTTTAGCTTTACATGC
>CAJQLJ010000076.1 GCA_905479135.1 uncultured Campylobacterales bacterium
ATAGATGGAAAAGTTTGGTTAGACGGTTGTCTTTCTAGAAAAAAACAAATTATTCCTTTCTTAGAACCTGCATTTGCATAAATACTTTGAATAATCCCATAAGGGATTATTTAAACCTTGATATTTTTTATATCTCATTTTTAAGGAATATTTTGACACCTGCAATTAATGAACTTAAAAAACATAAAATTTTTTTTCTTATACACAAATATAAACATGATCCAAAAGTTTTAAATTATGGAATAGAAGCAGCAGAAAAGTTAAATCTTGATCCTTCACGTGTTTATAAAACACTTTTAGCTGAAATAAATCCTAAAGAATTAGTTGTATGTCTAATTCCTGTAAATAAATCTTTAAACTTAAAAGTTGTAGCAAATTTTTTTAAATCTAAAAATGCTTTAATGGCAAATAAAGATGAAGCTCAAAAAGAAACAGGTTATATACTAGGTGGAATTTCTGCTTTTGGACAAAAGAAAAAGCACAGAACATTACTTGACATAAGTGCAAAAAAATATGAGACTATTTACATTTCAGGTGGAAAAAGAGGCTTAGATATTGAACTTTATCCAAAAGATATTATAGATATTTTAAACTCTAAATATGAAGATTTGAGTATTTAATGAAGTTATGAAGAAAATAGAGCTAAAATTTATCATTAAATAGAGTTCTAAAGGGTAAATAGTAAAGAAGTAAACAAAAAGTACTGTTTTAAATTATTACATTTAGTATAAATGCTCTTAAAATATAAAGAAAAGATTTTCTTTTAGCAAAACATTAACTATTAAAGAGTAATATAATAATAATTTAAATTATAAGGATTACATTATGGTTACATCAGATATTCAAGCAATATGTTCGCAACTTTTAACTTCAGATGATTTGTCAGTTGATGATAAACTTTTTGAACAAGTTTTAAAAGAAAAAATAGTTACAAAAATATTAAAAAAACACAAATCAAAATATGTGAAAATATTCTCAAAAGAACAACTTTTTTTATCTAATATTACACCTCTTTTGCACAATATTGGTTTTGAGATAATTGACGAAGTTACATATAATGTAGCGAACAATAAAGAAATAATATACATTTCAAGATTTAATCTAAATATAGATGAATTTACAAAAGTTGAAGAAGCAAAAGATAACTTAGAATACATTATAAGTCATTCTCTTAAAGATTCTAGTGTTAATCATTCAAAGGCATTTAGTCTAGTATATACAGAAAACCTTGATTTACGGAAAATTACACTCCTTCGAGCTTTTATCGAATATATAGACCAAGCAGTTTTAACAATCAATTCTGAAACTATACTAAATACATTAACTACAAATCACACTCTTGCATGTATGTTTGTAAAGTATTTTATTACAAAATTTGAACCAAATATAAAAAATCGTATCGAACTTTTAGAGGAAATTGAAAATAAAATTAAAAATGAAATTAAAACAATACCACAAATTATTGATGATAAGATATTAAATATAACTCTGTCATTTTTAAAATCTCTTCTAAGAACTAATTACTTTTTAGAACAAGATACTATCTCATTTAAAATAGATACAAAAATATTTAGTAAAGATTTAAAAGGATTACAGCCGAATTTAGAAAATTTTATTTATCATAGATATTTTTCTGGACTTCATTTAAGAATGTCAAAAGTATCACGTGGTGGTTTACGTTGGTCTGATAGACATGATGATTATAGACAGGAAGTAAAATCATTAATGATTACTCAAGAGGGTAAAAATTCTATAATTATTCCTGATGGTTCAAAAGGTGCTTTTGTAATTAATAAAAATGTTCAAGACATTACAAAAGAATACTTCACAGAAATTTATTCATTATATATCAATGCCAATTTAGATTTAGTTGATAATATGATCGATGGAAAGATTGTAAAAAATGAGAAGGTAGTTTGTTATGATGAAGATGATGCATACTTTGTAGTTGCTGCTGATAAAGGAACTGCAGCAATGAGTGATGTTGCAAATAATATTGCAATAGAACGAAACTATTGGTTAGGTGATGCATTTGCAAGTGGTGGAAGTAACGGATTTGGACATAAAGATTTAGGTATTACCGCACGAGGTGCAATTATGTCCTCAAAACGTTTCTTCATTGAAGAGGGAATTGATATTTATAAAGATGAAATCTCTATAGTTGGAATTGGTTCCATGAGTGGAGATGTTTTTGGTAATGGAATGATTGAATCTAAAACATTTAAATTATTAGGAGCAATTTCACATAAAGATATATTTATAGATCCTAATCCTGATATTGAAAAGTCATATATTGAGAGAAAAAGATTATTTGAGTCAAAAAATGGTGGTTGGTCTAATTATGATAAATCAATAATCTCTAAAGGTGGCGGAATCTTTGTAAGAAGCGATAAAGAGATTAATTTAAGTGTTGAAATAAGAAAACTCTTGGGGATAAACCAAAAAATAATATCAGGTGAAGAGTTGTGTAAAAAATTACTAACTTTAGAAATTGATATGTTATTTAATGGTGGAGTTGGAACTTATGTAAAATCAAGTGATGAGAATAATCTTGAGCTTGGTGATAAGCAAAATGAAGCTGTTCGTGTTAATGCAAATGAAATAAAAGCGAAAGTAGTTTGTGAGGGAGGAAATCTAGGTTTTACACAAAAATCAAGAATAGAATATGCTTTAAATGGTGGTAAAATTCATCAAGATGCAATTGATAATTCAGCTGGTGTTAATACATCAGATCATGAAGTTAATTTAAAAATATTATTAAATATTATACAAAATCAAGGCATTTTAACTATTAAACAATCACAAGAAACTCTTGAATCTTTAAAAGAACAAGTAGTTGAAATGGTTTTACAAAACAATTATGACCAAGCGTTTGTAATATCTATTGATGAAAGATTTTCAAGAAAATATCAAAATGATTATTTAAAGTCTATTGAAGTACTTGAGAATAATGTTGAAGCTTTTAATAGAAAAGATTTTTATATTCCTAAAAATGAAAACATAAATGA
>CAJQLJ010000077.1 GCA_905479135.1 uncultured Campylobacterales bacterium
ACAGAAGATGAATTAAATAAAGCACAAATTGAATTATTACAAAAGAATGAATTATTTGAAGGTGCTTATATTAGACCTTTAGTTTACTTAGGTTACGGAGTTATGGGACTTTATCATAAAGAAGCACCTGTAAAAGTTTCTGTTTCTGCATGGGAATGGGGCGCTTATTTAGGTGAAGAAGGAATGAAAAAAGGTGTAAGAGTTAAAATTGCATCAATGACTAGAAATTCAAATACTTCTGGAATGGGTAAAGCAAAAGCAGTTGCTAATTACTTAAATTCTCAAATGGCTAAATTTGAAGCAGTTGAATGTGGATATGATGAAGCTTTATTACGAGATGACCAAGGTTATATAGCAGAAGCATCAGGTGCTTGTTTCTTTATTGTAAGAGATGGGGTAATTATTACTCCTCCAAATGATAACTCACTAGAATCAATCACTCAAGCTACAGTTATTGAATTAGCAAAAGATTTAGGTTACGAAGTTATTAGAAGAAGACTTACTAGAGAAGAAGTTTACATCGCAGACGAGGCATTCTTTACTGGAACTGCTGTTGAAGTAACTCCAATTAGAGATATTGATGCAAGAGTTATTGGAAAAGGTGAAAGAGGTCCAATTACTGAAGCTTTACAAACTGCATATTTTGATGTAGTTGCTGGAAAAAACGAAAAGTATATAAGTGATTTAACATACATTAACTAATCAAGTGTAAGATTAAGTTAGATGAAAATATAAAAAATTTAAGGACAATTATGCCAATAGATAACGATTATTTTAAAAAGAAACAACAGCAAAATGGTGGTGGAAATTCATCAAATAACAATGGAGGTGGTGGAAACTATCAACCACCTTTTGAGCCACCTGAATTTTTCAAAAATTTAGGTAAAAAAGCAGGAATTATATACGCAGTAATAGCAGTAGTAGTTGCATTATTCTTATTTAAACCATTTGTGATTGTAGAATCAGGTGAAGTTGGTATTAAAAGTACAACTGGTAAATATGAAGAAACTCCTTTAAGACCAGGTTTCCATTTCTACATTCCAGGTTTCCAAAAAGTTGTATTAGTAGATACTAAAGTTAGATTAATGAATTATGCTTCAGTTGAAACAACTGGAAGTTTTGATCAAAGTATTAGATTAAATCCTGCAATTAATATTCTAGATGCAAGAGGTTTACCTGTTTCTATTGAATTAACTGTTCAATATAGATTAACAGCTGAAGGTGCTCCTACAACTATTGCTACTTGGGGATTCTCTTGGGAAGATAAGATTATTAACCCTGTTGTAAGAGATATAGTAAGAAATGTAGTTGGTGTATATACAGCTGAAGAATTACCAACAAAAAGAAATGAAATTGCTGTTAAAATTGAAGATGGTGTTAGAGCAAATATAGATTCTTTACCTGGTACTCCAGTTGCTTTATTATCTGTTCAATTAAGAGAAATTGTTTTACCTACTAAGATTAAAGAACAAATTGAAAGAGTTCAAATTGCAAATCAAGAATCTGAAAGAGTAAAATATGAAGTTTTAAGAACTAAACAAGAAGCTGAAAAAAGAGCTGCTAAAGCTATTGGTGATGCTGAAGCAAATAGAATTGAAGCACAAGGTAGAGCGGATGCTGTTACTATTGAAGCAAAAGCACAAGCTGCTGCTAATATGGAAATTGCAAAATCTTTAACTCCAAATCTTTTACATATGCAACAAATCGAAATTCAGGGTAAATTTAACGAAGCACTTAAAGTTAATAAAGATGCTAAAATTTTCTTAACACCTGGTGGTTCAACTCCAAATATTTGGGTTGATACTAAAAGTAAATCAAGAGACGCGGCAGTTAGCCAATAAATTCAAAGAGTAGAATTTTCTACTCTTTTGATTACTATGAGAAAAACTACATTATTAATATTATTAAAACTTTTTTTATTTATGTTTTCACTAAATGCTAAGCAACAAGATAATCCTATTATAATTTTAGAACCAAATATAATTGAAGATAAATATAAAACTACTGATAAATATAAAGAACCACTTCCTCTTCCAAATAAAATGGAAAAGAAAGAAGATTTAATGTTAAATTTTGATGCAAGTATAAATAAAGAAAAAAGAGAAATAGATAGCTTAAAAATAAATGTAGGTAAAAAATTCTAAGGATTGAATAAATGACTAAAATAGAAACTATTGATTGGGAAAAAATGGAAGGTTTAATTCCAGTAGTAACACAAGAAGCTTCAACAAGTAAAGTTTTGATGTTAGCTTATATGAATAAAGAAGCTTTAACTTTAACACTTGAATCAAATTTTGCTCATTATTTTAGTAGAAGTAAGCAACGAATTTGGAAAAAAGGTGAAAGCTCTGGTCATACTCAAGAAGTAGTTGATATTATGTTAGATTGTGATAATGATACTATTTTATTAAAAGTAAACCAAACAGGTGTTGCATGTCATACAGGTAGAGAATCATGTTTCTTTGTCAGCATTAAAAACAATGAAGAAACAGAAAAAATTCAAATTGATACAAGTGCTGCTTATGGAGTTATAGATACTTTATACCATACTATTCAAGAAAAGAAAAATGATGATCCTAAAAAATCATACACAGCAAAACTCCTTCAAGGCGGAGAAAATTCAATGCTAAAAAAAATAGTAGAAGAATCAGGTGAATTTACTTTTGCAATAAAAGATAATGATACAGAAGAAATTATTTATGAAGCTGCTGATATTACTTATCATGTTTTGGTTGCACTAGCATCTAAAAATATAAGTCCAGATAGAGTAAAACAAGAATTAGCTAGAAGATTTGGTATTTCAGGGATTGAAGAAAAAAACTCTAGAACTGAGAAATAGTTTTAATTTTAATAAAAACTAAAAAAGGGGAGATAATTATTATCTCCCCTTTTTTTATTTAAAGAAATGATTGTCAATTAATGACAACCACACCCTGTACCACAACTTTCACTACTTGATTGCTCTTTCTTTGGAGCTGCTGCAGTTGTTGAACAAGCACTAACACCAGGAGGAGTAGTTGGCTGAATATCTTCATTAGTTCTATCATCATCTATAGAATCTACAAAAGCAATAACTTTTGCTGCGGCTTCCATATATCTTTTAGCTGAAATTGATTCAGGTGCAAAATATGTAATTGGTTTTCCACCATCTCCACCTTCTCTAATTGCAGGTTCAATTGGTAAAGAACCTAATACTTGAGTATTATATTGATCAGCTAATGCTTCACATGTACCCATTCCAAAAATATCTGATTCAGTTTCACATGAAGGACAAATAAATCCACTCATATTCTCAACAATACCAGCTACTGGTATATGTAACTTCTCAAACATATCTAATGATCTTCTAGAATCATCTAAAGCTACATGCTGAGGAGTTGTAACATTAATACCAGCTGCTACTGGAACACTTTGTGCTAATGTTAATTGTGCATCACCAGTTCCTGGAGGCATGTCAATAAATAAGATATCTAAGTTTTCCCATAAGATATCTCTTAGTAATTGCTGTATAGCTTTCATAATCATAGAACCTCTCCAGATTACAGCTTGACCCTCTTCCATTAAAACACCCATAGACATTACATCAACGCCGTAAGCATTTAAAGGTTTTGCTTTATCACCAATTACTTCAACTTCTTTTCCGTTTAAACCCATCATACGAGGAATATTTGGACCATAGATATCTGCATCTAGAATACCTACTTTTTTACCTTGCATTGCCGCTGCAACTGCTAAGTTAACAGTAGTAGTTGATTTTCCAACTCCACCTTTTCCTGAACTTACCATTACAATTTTTTTAATTTGTGGAGCAATATTTTTTCCACTTACTGTATTACTACTTTGTTTTGGAGCTTGTGGTTTATTAAAGTTTAATGTTACTGTCATTCCAATTGCACTTAAACATGTTGTAATATCTTTTGTCAATTGTTCTTCAACATCTGCTGCTGTTGATGTAATATCAAGAGCAACCAAACAGTTTGTACCCTCAACTTTTACATCTTTAACAAAACCAAACTCTATAATAGATTTTGCAAAACCAGGATATTTTACTTTCTCTAGTTCTTTTTTAATATCTTCGATATTTGCCATAGAAAATTTCCTTTATTATTTTTGTATTTTTTGTATTATAATTAAAATAGGATAATTATTGTCTTAATTAAAAAACATTTTATTTATTATCACTAATCCTAAGCTATATTAGTTTTTATACTCTTTATTAACTTAAAATTAATCTAAAAAAGTAATATTGTCTATTTAAGTTTACTAAGATTAATGATTTAATAGCATATAGAAACTAAAGTAATCAAAACATAATATTAAGCAAAACACATAGCAGTAGTAAAATCACAATATTCTAAGCTTATAATTTATACAAAATAGCAATTAAATACATGTTTTATTAAAGTCTTAACTTCAGAGTAAGTAACATTTAACTATAATATGTAACTTTTTTACACAAAGGATTTATCTGTTGGATGTTACATTAATAGTATTATGTGCGGGCAATTCTAGTAGGTTTGAACATAAAGCAAAAAAACAGTGGTTACGAATTGATAATGAACCTCTTTGGTTAAATGTTACAAAAAAATTAGCTAATCATGCAAAATTTAAAAAGATTATAATTACATCTTCAAAAAATGAAATTTCATATATGAGAAATTTCTCTGACAATTACTTTTTTGTAGAAGGTGGTAATACAAGACAAGAATCAATTATAAATACTCTAAAGAATGTTGATACAACTCACGTAATGATTACAGATGTAGCAAGAGCATGTATCCCTAAAAGTGTGATAATTGAATTATTAGAAAATAGAAATAATGCAGATTGTATAGTACCTACCCTTAATGTTTCTGACACAGTTATTTATAATGAAAATACAATAAATAGAGATGATGTAAAACTAATACAAACACCACAACTTTCTAATACAGAAATATTGAAAAGATCTTTAAATACTCATATTGAATATACTGATGATAGTTCTGCAATTAAAGCTAATAATGGAACTATTAAATATATCAAAGGAAGTTTAGAAAGTAAGAAATTAACTTTTGCTAATGAATTAAGTGATTTGAAATGTTTGAATGCTCCATCAAATAATTTTTTCACTGGAACTGGCTTCGATATTCATCAGTTTGAAGATAATAAAGAAATGTATCTTGGAGGAATAAAACTACCTGTTACATATGGTTTTAAGGCACACAGCGACGGGGATGTGTTAATACACTCACTAATTGATGCTCTTTTGGGAGCTGCAGGTGCAGGAGATATTGGAGAGTTTTTTCCAGATACAAGTGATCAGTATAAAGATATTGACTCTAAGATTTTATTGAAAGAAATTGTTGCTTTCATTCATAATGTTGGATATGAAATCATTAATATTGATTTAACAATAATCGCACAAAAACCAAAAATCAATCCGCATAAGCAAGAAATAAAAACTTCAATAGCTAAACTATTACAGCTTGAAAAACAGTTTATAAATATAAAAGCTACTACTGCTGAGAAAATGGGTTTTATAGGTCGAAATGAAGGTATTGCCGTACAAAGTATAGCTACTTTAAAATATTATAATTGGATAAAAAAATGAATATATTAATTATAGAAAATGAAATTTACTTAGCACAAAAAGTTGTTTCAAGATTGTTAGATGATGGACACAGTTGTGATTATATAGAATCACCAAATATTGATAATCTAACAAAAGACTATGACATTGTTCTATTATCAACTTCTCTCCCATCAGCTTTATGTAAAAATATAATCAAGAGATATAACGAAACTGCTATTATACTTTTATTAGTTTCATATATCTCAGATGAAACTGTTACTAACCCAATTAAAGATGGTGCAAAAGATTATATTATGAAGCCTTTTATTATGGATGAATTAGTAAGAAAAATCTATCACTATAAAGAATGTAGATCAATAAGAAGAGAATTGCAAACGCTAAGAGAATATGTTGATTTTATCATGGAAGATATTGATACAACTGAAGTTTTACTTCCACCTTCTTTTCCTTCTCTAATAGAATCTAATTCTCAAAAATGTGCGGATAAATTAGTGTTTGAATTATCTCGTAAACTTGATATGCCAATTTCTTTTATTTCTTTAGGAACTTCTACTTGGCAAAAAGAATTAAATAATATTGATAAAAAAAGAATTATTTATTTAACTCAATTCCATTCATTAAAAAGAAGTGCCAAAGAGAATTTACTTAAATTAATTGAAGATAAGAATTGTATAATCTCTTCACTTGAAACAGAAGAAGACTTCCCATATAGAAAAATAGAATTTAACGATTCAAACCTTTTAATGTCTAATACAAATATTATGACAATAAATGATTATGTAAAATTAATGGTTCTATCATACCAATCAAAATATCCGGATACTGAACTTTCAAAAAAGCTAGGAATTTCTAGAAAATCTCTTTGGGAAAAAAGAAAGAAACTTGGTATTGAGAAAAAGAAATAAGGATTGAATTTGAATTTTAGAAAAATTTTTTTAACACTTGGATATTCAGGATTAAGTCCTAAAGCACCTGGTACTGTTGGCTCTTTTGTATCTTTATTGATAATCCTTCCATTTATAGGTTATTTACATTTATCAACAATTTTTATGCTAACTTTATTAATTACTGTAATTGCTGTTAAACAAATAAATATCTATGAAGAAGAAGTAGGTGTTCATGATGGAAAAGAGATTGTTATAGATGAATTAGCTGGTATGTGGATTGCCATATCTATTTGTGGAATAACTCAAGATAATATGATAATTATGGCACCTCTTGCTTTTATTTATTTTAGAATTTTTGATATTTGGAAACCATCTATAATAGGAAAAATTGATAAAGAAGTAAAAGGTGGATGGGGAGTTATGGGTGATGACTTAGTTGCAGGAATTGCAGCGGGAATTGCTACTGCAGCAAGTTATGAGCTTATTCAAAAAATTATTACTTTATGAGGATTTAAAATTGATACCAAAGAAATATGAAATACTACTATTTGCTTTTTTAATGAGTCTATTTATGTCTGGGTTTATGAGTCTTATAATTACTTATATTAATTTAGGTTTTATTGATAACTTTATAGTTATTTGGTTAGAGGCTTATTGGAAAGCATTTATAGTAGCATTTCCAACTATTGTAGTTGTAGTTCCTTTTGTAAAAAAGATAGTAGGAAAACTACTTGTAAAATAAGGGCTTAGACCTTATTTTACTAATTTTGCAAATTCATTAAATATATATTTTGATTCATGTGGACCAGGACTTGCTTCTGGATGATGCTGAACAGAGAAAATCTCTTTATTTTTATATTTTACACCTTCAATAGTATTATCAAATAAATTTTGATGTGTAATTTCTGCTATTTCTATAATATTATCTGGAACATTATAGTTATGATTTTGAGCAGTAATCTCTACAATATTATCTGGATTTGCAACAGGATGGTTACCACCATGTTGTCCAAATTTTAATTTGTATGTATCAAAACCATGTGCAATTGATAACATTTGATGACCTAAACAAATTGCAAACATTGGGATATCAGCATTAATTAGTTTTTCAACTTCTTTTTTCTCTTCAGTAAGAGTTAATGGATCACCTGGACCATTTGAAAGGAAAATTCCACCAATCTCTTTTGCTTCAAATCTTTTAATTAAGTCTGTAGCTTTAAATGAAGAAGGTATTACTTCAACTTCTAGACCTGATTGTACTAATTCATTTAAAATATTTCTTTTAACACCAAAATCAACAACCACAATTTTTTTATCACTCATAATAGCTTTGTTATAAGCTTTATTTTGATGATTCCAAGCACCAAATTTGTGGATATAGGCTTCTTTAGTTGATACTTCTTGAATATAATTAATATCTTCAATTCTTGGCGCTGCAGCTAGTTGTTTAGCTAGTTCTTCTTTATCATGAATTTCAGTTGAAGCTATCATCATCATAGCACCCTCATCTCTTAACATTTTAGTTAAATATCTTGTATCAATAGAACAAATTCCTAAAACATTATGATCTTTTAATAATGTGTCAAGATTATCATTAGCTCTATAGTTAGAATAATCATGGTGATAATTTCTAACTAATACACCTTTACAATGACAAGATTTACTTTCCATATCATCAGCGTTTACTCCAACATTACCAATTTCTGGCATTGTAAAAGTTACAAATTGTCCTGCGTATGATGGGTCAGAAATAATCTCTTGGTATCCAGTTAATGATGTATTAAAAACTATTTCACCAACAGATGTTCCTGTTGCACCAAATGATTTTGCTTCTAAAAATGTTCCATTCTCTAAATATATCCAAACTTTTTGCATATTATATCAATCCCCTTTTTATTAATTCTTCTTCATATAATCTATGATAAATAATGTCATAGTCTTCAGTACCTGGTATTAACTTTCTTTTATATGTTTTTATTTTCTCATAAACGCATGAATCAGCTTCTTCAAAACCTTTCATGAATTGGTCAATAGAGGCAAAAATTACATTTTTAATTTGGTTGTCTGAACATGTATAATGAATATAATCTTCATCCCATAAATAGTCTAAAATTTGGTGTGCAATATCTGAAAATCTATCATCATTATTTAAAATTACACCAAAGTCGTTAGCTAATCTTTTTTTTGTCATCCAAAACAGTTGTCTTCTATCTGCATTATGAAATTCGATTTCTTCTTCTTGTTCATCTAAAATCGAGTCGACTTTTTCATCTAATTCATACTCTTTATCAATATCAGCATCAAGTATCTTTTCAACTTCAGCTTCAATACTATGCTTTTCTTTTCTAATTTCAACAAAATCACAAGTAAGTAAATCTCTTGTGATTCTTCTTGAAATGTATGGTGTATGATGTGTCTTCATTCTCATAATACTATCCTCTTATAATTGTATCTGCTCGCTCAGGAGAAGTCGAAACAATTCCTACTTTTACAGATGTTACTTCTTCAATTTTCTCAATGTATTTTTTTGCATTTACTGGTAGTGCATCATAATCTCTTGCACCAACTAATGTATCCCAACCATCAAACTCTTCATAAATTGGTTTTACATTTTCTAAATCAGATGGCATATAATCAATTCTTTCACCATTTAAATCATATGCAACACAGATTTTGATTTTAGGAAATCCATCTAATACATCTAATTTCATTAATGATAATTGATCACAACCATTAAGTCTTGCTGCATGTTTAACTGCAATTGCATCAAACCAACCACATCTTCTACCACGTCCAGTTGTAGTACCTACTTCTTTACCAACATCTGCCATTCTTTCACCTTCATCTGTGAAGTCTTCAGAAGGGAAAGGTCCATTTCCTACTCTTGTAGTATATGCTTTTACAATACCTGTTACAAGTCCAATATCTTTTGGAGCAAGACCTAAACCAGTACATGCTCCTGCACTTACAGTTGAAGAAGAAGTAACATAAGGATATGTTCCATGGTCAATATCAAGTAAAGTACCCTGAGCACCTTCTAATAAAATCTTTTTATCTGCATCTATTGCATCCCAAACCATTTTTGTTGTGTTTGCAATTAGTGGGGCTAAAGCATTTTTATATGTAGTTAATAAATCTAATAATTCATTTTCTGCAGGAGTTGCAATTTCAAGTACATCAAAGATTGCTCTATTTTGTTCAAAGTATTCTAAAATTGAAGATGTAAGTTTACTTGGATTTAATAACTCACCTACTCTAAATCCTGATCTAGAAATTTTTTCTGCATATGCAGGTCCTATACCTTTTCCAGTAGTTCCAATTGCTTTATCACCTTTAAGTCTTTCTTTTGCTTGGTCAATTAAAGCATGATATGGTAAATTTAAATGAGCTTTATCTGAAATAAATAATCTTCCTTCTAAATTACCAAACTGTTCCATTTCTTTTATGATTGATTCAGGAGATAATACAACTCCATTACCAATAATATTAATAGCTTTTGGATTTAAAACTCCAGATGGAATTAAATGAAGTGCAAATCTTACACCATCAACCCAGATTGTATGTCCTGCATTGTGTCCACCTTGACTTCTACAAACCATATCGTAATTTTGGGCAAGCATATCAACCATCTTACCTTTACCTTCGTCACCCCATTGTATTCCTACAATTAAATCTGCTTTACTCATATTAATCCTCTAAAATTTTTAATAAACTATCTGTATATAATGCAAAACCTAATGAACATGAACCCTCACTTGAGTACATTCCACCTTTACATATTGTTAAATTATCACTTATAACTCTGTAATAAATACCATCATAATATTTTAATGAACCGTAATATAGTGGTGCTATTATTTTATTAGTATAATTAACTTCTTTTGCTCTTTTTAATAATTTTTCTAACTCTTCTTTGATTGAAGATGGAACAAGTAATATTACTTCTTCTAAATCTGCAATACTCTTAACTTTAATTAGTTTATTTAACCAATCACATTTAAGTTTAAATAGTGATGCTATCTCACCATTTTTAAATAACTCAATATCTATATTTAACTCAGCAGCTACAAGCTTTGGAATATTAATATTCGATATTTGTAAAATTGGTTCTACATCTAAAGCTTTTAAGATATCTGCTGTTAAGTTCATGATATCCGCTATATTATCATGTCCTATCCATTCACAACCAATTTGATATTCTTCTGTTGAAGGATATGTAAATACAGGTTGTACATAAAACCATTTTTTATGTTTTGTTGTTCTTCCAAGTCTTTTTGAAATAATTCTAACTACATCTAAAGTAGAATCAGCTCTTAAACTTACTTGTTCATTTTTCTCATCTGAAAACTTAATTAATTTCTTTTCATTTTCAATTGATTGATGCTGAGAGTAAGAAAAATTTGGTGTAATAATTTCTTCAAAATCTTTCTTTTCTAAAATTTCACATACTTTATTTTCTAAAGCTCTTTTTGCTTTAGCTACTTTACCAAAGTATAATCTACTACCTTTTGGAATTTCATGTTCAAAAACCATATATCCTAGTTTCCTTTAAACATATTTGCAGAAAACACTCTATTAGCAGTTCCATCAAATGTTCTTATTTTCAATTCATCCATTGCTAGTTCAACTGCATTTAAAGCCCATGCAGCCTCATAATCATCAACTAATCCCATATGGTTAATTCTAAAAATTAGTGATTTTATATGGTCTTGACCACCTGCAATATTCACATTATATTTATTTTTTAATATTTTTCTAATAGCTGGTGCATCTTCTGTATAAACAGTAGTCATTGAATTTGCAGGAGTTAAAGGATAAATCTTGCAACCAATTTCTTCTAAAGCTTTTCTTGAAGAACTGGCTCTTAAAGCTGTTTTTTCATATAAAGCATCAAATCCACCATTATTTTTAATATGAGATAAAATTTCTCGTAAACCTATAATAAGTGTAGTTGCTGCTGTCCAAGCTGTAGTATTTTTTCTTTGTTGTTTAATTTCAGTTAATAAATTAAAATAAAAACCTCTAGGTTTCTTTTCTATTTTCTCTACAGCTGCATTTGACAAACCAATTACTGCAAGACCTGGAGGAAGCATTAAAGCTTTTTGACTTCCTGTAATTACTGCATCTAAATTTGTAGTATCAATTTTTTCAACAGCAAGCGCTGTAATTCCATCTGCAACAATCATAATATCTCTATTTAATTTCTTAACTTCTTTCGCAATCTGCTCTACTGGATGTCTCAATCCTCCAGCACTTTCACAAATTTGAATAAATATTGCATCAATATCTTTATCTTGGTTTAAAGCATTAATTACTTCTTCTACACTTACTGCTTTATTCCATTCGTTTTTAATTTCTGTATATTCTATATCAAAAGCTTTACAAATTTTTCCAAATCGTTCACCAAACTTACCTGAATTAATTGTAAGAGCTTTTTTATGTGTTAAGTTTGTGATACATGCTTCCATAGCAC
>CAJQLJ010000078.1 GCA_905479135.1 uncultured Campylobacterales bacterium
ATGGATATAAAAGTACAAGCAATGGGTGATTATCAAACAAATTGTTATATTGCAACAATAAATGGTAAAGATTTGATAATAGATCCAGGTGTTGATTCATTAAGATGGATAAAAACACAAGTAAAAAATCCAATAGCCATATTAAATACTCATGGACATTTTGATCATGTTTGGTCAAATACACAAGTTAAAGAAGAATATAATTTAAAGTTATATACACCTAAAGATGATAACTTTATGTTAGAAAAAGATCCGTATGGATTAGGAATGACTCCATCAATTGCAGATGTACTTATTGAGCATGATGAAGAAATTGAGCTTGAAGGAATTAAAATAAAATTTCATCATTTTCCTGGACATACGCCAGGATGTTCTGCTATACAAATAGAAGAACATTTATTTACAGGTGATTTTATTTTTAAAGGAACTATAGGGAGATTCGATTTCCCTTTCTCAAATGCTTCACATATGAAACAAAGTATTAGTAAGGTTTTAACTTGGGAAGAAGATTTTCATATTTATCCAGGGCATGGAGATAAAACTACTCTTAGGAGCGAATCACATACTTTAAAACAATGGTATGCTAGCATATAAAAATTATTTAAAAAGACACAATATACTTAAATAAATCTATTGTATCTTACTAGCTTTCATATAAACTCTTTTGGGAGCAGGATAACCCTCCACTGTCTTTGTTTTGTCATCTTCATCTAAAAAGTCTTCTAAACTTTGATCAAAAGACCAAGATGTTTTTCTCTGTTCTTCACTAGTTGTAGTTGTAACTGCTATAACTTCAATATTCTCAAACCCAGCTCTAGTTAACCAATTTGTTAATGCAGGTATTGTAGGAATGAAGTAGATATTAGGAATTTTTGAGTATCTTTTATTTGGTGTTAAACAAATTTCTTCATCACCTTCTATCATAAAAGTATCAATTAAAATTTCACCCTTAGAGTTTAGTCCTCTTGCAAGTGACTTTAAAGTTCCTACTGGATCTGCTCTATGATATAAAACACCCAACATAAATATAAAATCAAATTTATGATTATAAAACTCTAGATGTTCTACTCCTAGCATTTCATAAATAATATCTGATTTTACAAAATGATTTACAAATTCAAATTGATGTAATGTCAAAGGTGCTGGATCAAAACCAATTAATTTTTTTGGTTTATCTTCAAGCATTCTAAACATATAGTATCCATTATTACAACCAATATCCGCAACAATTTTATCTTTTAAATCAAAATGAGGTCTTATCAAATTATATTTAATATTGCTTTGCCATTCACTATCTATTTCTATTCCAAATAAATTAAAAGGTCCTTTTCTCCAAGGAATTAGAATTTTAGCAGTTTGTCTTACTAATTCTAATTCCTCATGCGTTAAATCTTCTTTTTTTCCAACACTAAACCAATCACCATAATCAATGGATAAGTCATCAATATTTATGAGCCTTGAAAGCTCTTGAATCTTTGTATGCCAAGGTTCAACATTTTTCCAAGTTCTGCAAGCTTCTTTCTTTTTTTGTAATGTTATTAAATCCATTTGCAATTATAAGTATTTAAAATAAAATGTTGTCTTAAATCAATAAGAAATAAACCCTATTTTTGTTATAATCAAATTTAATAAGGAATATGAATTTACTATTGTTTGTTAACGTTGAGTTAACTACTTGTGAATATAATTAAAGAATAATTTAAAAAAGGATATATATTGAAAATTTCAAACGTCTTATTTTCTTTTAAGACAACATTAACTTTACTTGCTATTTTAGCAATTGGAGCTGGTTATGCTACTTTTATTGAAAATGATTTTGGTACATCATCAGCTAGAGTACTAGTTTATAATAATATTTGGTATGAAGCAGTATTAGTATTAACTACTATTAACTTAACAGGTATTATATTTAAATACAAAATGTGGAAAAGCACTCCAAGATTTATATTTCATACATCATTTGTAATAATTTTAATTGGTGCGGGTGTTACTAGATATGTAGGATATGAAGGTATTATGCAAATTAAAGAAGGTACAGTAGAAAATAGAATGATTTCTTTGGAACCATATTTACAAGTAACAATTAAAGATGATGATAAAACATATTATAAAGAATATCAAATGGAATTTGCTGCATTATCAGAAAACTCAGATTTTGCAATAAGTATTGAAGAATTTTTTAATAAGTTTGATCATACTATTGCTTTTGGAGAAAAAGAAGTAAATGTTTTATATAAAAATTTCTTTTTAGCAAAAAGAGGTGAAGCAAAAATGGGTATGTTAACTGTTGATGTTACAATTAATGGTGAAACACAAGAACTTAAACTACCAGGAAGAAGAAGTCAAAAAGGTCTTCAAAGAGAATTAAAGTTTGGTGATACATCTGTATTATTAGAATATGGTTCTAAAGTACTTACTTTGCCATTTAATATTAAATTAAATGATTTTCAACTTGATAGATACCCAGGAAGTATGTCTCCATCTTCATATGCATCTGAAGTAACAGTAATAAAAAAAGATTCAACTTCATATGATTATAGAATTTTTATGAATAAAACTATGCATGAAGGTAACTTCTTATTTTTCCAAAGTTCATACTTTCCTGATGAGACTGGTACTGTACTATCTGTAAATAATGACCCAGGAAAATGGCCTACATATTTAGGTTACTTCTTATTGATACTTGGTCTTAGTTTAAACTTTTTTGACAAAAAATCAAGATTTAGAAAACTTACAAAATTTGTAGATTCTAAAAATATTGCATCAATTGCTGCTGCATGTATATTTATATTTTCTGCAACATCACTAAATGCAGAAGAAACAGATGCACAATTCAAGCAAAAAGCACAACAAACGGTTGAATATTTAAAAACTTTTAAAAATGAATCTAATGAAACTGCCAAAAACTTTGCAAGATTAGTAACTCAAAGTTCATCAGGTAGAATGAAACCTGTTTCATCTTTAAATAGAGAAATAGTTTTAAAACTTAGCGGAAAAACTGAATTTTTAGGAATGAATGCCGATCAAATTGTACTTGGTATGTTAACTCGTCCTGAAATTTGGAGAGATATTAAAGTGCTTAAAATTAAAACACCTAAACTAAAAAACTTTATTGGTGTTGATAAATCAAGAAAATATATTGCATTCTCTGAAGTATTTAAAGATGGTAAATATCTTTTAGCAAAAGAGTCAGAAAAAGCATCTTTATCTAAGCCAAATGAAAGAGGAACTTACGAGAGAGATATAATTAAATTAGATGAAAGATTAAATATTATTTTTGCAGTATTTAATGGAAGCTTATTTAATATTTTTCCAAAAGTAGAAGTTCCTGGAGAAGTAACAGATTCTAAGATAAATAATAGATGGTATACACCAATGGATGCTATGGATGAATTTGATGGAAGAAGTCAATCTGCAGTTGAAGCAATGACTAGAGGTTTAATCAATGCTATTATGCAAAACAGATGGACTGAAGCAAATACTTTTATTTCAATGATATCTACATATCAAGAAAAGGTTGGGGAAAAGGTTGTATTAAGTCAGTCAGAAATTGATAATGAAATTTTATTTAATGAAATTGATATTTTTCCTAAAGTTATGTTAGCTTATATTTTCTTAGGTATAGTTATGTTAATTGTAGCGTTCTTTGTAGTGTTTAATCCAAAAATCAAACCAAAAAAGACTACTTTTATTTTCTTTTTATTACTTTCTTTAATATTTGCAGTTCACACGTTTGGTATGGGATTTAGATGGATTATTTCAGGACATGCTCCATGGTCTGATACTTATGAAACTCTATTATATATTTCATGGTCTGCTGTATTTGCTGGAATTATGTTCTTTAGAAAATCTTTACTAGCACTTAGTGCAGCTGTTATTGTTGCAGGTATTTTTATGTTTACAGCTCATTTAACAGGTATTGATCCACAAATTACAAATTTAGTGCCTGTATTAAAATCATACTGGTTAACTATTCATGTATCAATTTTGACAGCATCTTATGGGTTCTTTGCACTTGCTGCAATATTAGGATACATGACACTTATTATGTTTATTTTTAGAAGAAATAGACCTCATATTGATGACACAATAAAACATGTTACTGCAATTATTGAAATTTCATTAATTGTTGGACTTGCTGCAATTACTATTGGAAATTTCCTTGGTGGTATTTGGGCAAACGAATCTTGGGGTAGATATTGGGGATGGGATCCAAAAGAAACTTGGGCTTATGTATCGATTGTAGTTTATGCAATGGTTGTACATTTAAGATTTGTTAAACCTTTATCAACTCCATTCATATTTGCATCAGCATCACTTATAGCATTTGCAAGTATTCTTATGACATATTTTGGAGTTAACTTCTACCTTGCTGGAATGCATTCTTATGCAACAGGAGATCCTGTTCCTATTCCAACATGGGTTTATTATGTAGTATCACTTATTGTTATTACTATTGCTTTAGCTTATAGAAATAGACATTTAAAACCACTAGTTAAAAACTAAGAAGAAATTCTTAGTTTTTATAAAGGAAATTTATTGAATCAAATAATAGAAATATTTAAAGAAATCACTTCTATTCCTAGATGTTCAGGAACACATACTCCATTTATAAATTATATGCAGGAATTATC
>CAJQLJ010000079.1 GCA_905479135.1 uncultured Campylobacterales bacterium
AAATAAAAAATGTATTTCATAATCATATTTACAGTAAATTAAACACATATTTGCAAAAGAAAAAGAAATTCTAGCTAGAATTAACTCTTTATAATTAAACTTTTTATAGAATACGGGAATTATAAACTAAGGTAAAATATGTCAAGAAAAAATACTTCAAGTGTAGATACTACTGAAGGCGATAAAATCGCAAGAAGATCTCGGGAAATAAAAAATTCTATTCCTGTAAGTTTTGACCATAAAAAAGCAGATGAACAAGTTATTAATGCTAGAAAAGGTGTAAATGTAGCTTTAGCAAAAGCAAAAGCTAAGAAGAAAGCTAAAATGAAAAAAGCTTCAAAAAAAAGAAATAAAAAGTAATAATTAACTTTTTATTTTCTTTATATATCTGTAAATTGAGGGTTCTGACATTTGCAGTTTTGTTGCAACTTCTTGAACAGAACCTCTTATATTAAATATTCCACATTCATTTAAAGCTGAAATTACTTCAGTTTTTTCCATAGGAGTCATTCTAGTTGGAACAACGTTAAATTGATTTACGATAGTATCAATTTTATTAAGTGTTAACTCTTGACCATCTGAGCTTAGATTTTCTTTTATAATATTTAGTGAAGCTATTTTATCATCAACATAATTAGGTAGCAAAGATGTTAAAAAAGATAAAGAGTTTTTTACATCTTGATAATCTGAATTCAAACCTAATGCTCCAACAATCTTATTTGAATCATCTCTAATAAAATAAGTTGAAGAATACAAAAGTTTACCTTCTACATTTTTTGAATTGTAGTTACAAATAAATTGTTTATTACCTTTTGATTCACTAAGAATAAAGTCTAACATTAGATCTGTTATTGAATCTCCTATTTTTCTACCACTTATATTTCCATTAATAATATATACAATTGATTTTTGATAATTTGTTAAATCATGAAGAATAATCTCAGTATTTTTCCCTAATACTTCTCCTAGAAAATCTGCGATTGATATGTATTTTTTTATGTATTGATTCAATAATTAGCCTTAGATATTTAATAAAAGTCATTATAGAAAAATAATAAATTATTGTCAATAAAATAATAAATTATTCTTATGATAAGAAAAATGTATTAAATATATACAAAAAGTTAGCATAAATGATAAAAAATTATTATATAATACTTATAATGAAAAAAAATTATTACATATATTAATGGAGAAGTTCAGATGAAAAAAGATGTTGTAATCGTTGGTGGTGGTTGTATAGGTCTTATGTCAGCATATTGCTTACAAAAAAGTGGTAGAAGTGTTACTATAATAGATAAAGGTGATATTACTAATGGAACATCATTTGGTAATGCAGGTTTATTGTCAGCATTTAAAAAAGCTCCATTGAGTGCACCAGGAGTGATTACTGATACAATTAAATTGATGTTAAAAGGAGAATCACCAGCAAGTGTTCATCCTACCTTAAATCTTCATTTATATAAATGGCTTTTAAAATTTGCAGCAAGTTCAACAGAATCTAGATTAAAAAAGACACTAGCTTTATTTGAAAGATATGGACAGATAAGTTTAGATATGTACGAGTCTATGGTTAATGACGATGGAATTGATTTTCATTTTAGAAAAGATGGACTATTAATGATATATACAGAACAAGAAACATTTGATGCAAAAGCAGCTCATTGTAATGATTCTAAAGCATATGAGATTCTTTCAAAAGAAAGAACAAAAGAATATATGCCAATTTTAAATGATAAAGTTATTGGTTCAATTCTTTTAAAAGAAAATGGACATATAGATCCAGGTGAAATGATGCTTGCTTTAAAAAAATATTTAGAAGAGAAAGGTGTTGAGTTTCTTTTACATGAAGATGTTGATAGACTAGAATTTGAAGGTTCAAAAGTTAGTAAAATTAGAACATCAAAAGATGTTTATGAAGCTGAAACATTTGTTCTTTCAACAGGCGCAGATGATAAATTAGCACGTCAAGCAAAAAATAAATTTATGATGACTCCAGCAAAGGGTTATAGTCTTACATTCAAAATGGATGAAGACTTGAAACCTAAAACATCATCTTTATTTGCAGACCTTTTTATTGCAATGACTCCAAGAAGAGAAACAGTAAGAATGACTTCAAAACTTGAATTAGGTACTACTAATCCAGCAATAGTTAAAAAACAAATTGATAGTATAAAGAAAAATTTAGCTCAATACACAAATGAGTTTGAAAGAAGAGAAGTTGTAGAGTGGACAGGTTTTAGACCTCTTACACCAAATGATATTCCAATTTTAGGATTTGATGAAAAGTATAATAATCTTGTTCATGCTACAGGCTTAGGTTGGCTTGGAATTACATTTGCTCCATCTATTGGAAAAATTATAAGTGATGTAATCACAGTTGATAAGAGAAATGAAACTAATGAAGATATATTATTATTTTCATCTTTTTTTCAAGGTTAGATTTTTATTAATAACAGGAGAAATATAAGTGAAGTTATCAAGACCTGTATGGGCTGAAATAAATTTAGATAATCTAGCTCATAATATGAGAGAAGTTAGAAGAATTACTAATAATGACTCAAAAGTAACTGCTGTTATAAAAGCTGATGGATATGGTCATGGGGCTGTTGTTATTGGAAAAGTTTTAAAAGAAAATGGAGCTGATCGATTTGCTGTTGCAACATTGAGTGAAGCAATACAGTTAAGAGCTGCATTTTCTGATATTGAAATTATGGTACTAGGATATACTCCAAATGAATTAGCTTCAAATATAATAAAAAACAATATAATTCAAACAATTTATACAACAGAACAAGCAGAAGAATATTCTAAAATAGCACTTTCTTTAAAAAAACAAGCAAAAGTACATATCAAACTTGATACTGGAATGAGTAGATTAGGTATGGTTTTTTCTGATGAAACTATTGAATCAATTATTCAAATGTCAAAACTAGAAGGCTTATTTATTGAAGGTATTTTCACTCACTTTGCTGTTGCAGATGAAATTGATAAAACATTTACTTTTAAACAAGTTGAAAAGTTTAATTATATTGTTAGTAAGTTAGAAAATAGAGGATTAAATATTCCTATAAAGCATGTATCTAATAGTGCTGCTATTATTGATTTACCTGAGTTTAATTTTGATATGGTTAGAGCAGGAATTATGTTATATGGTTTATATCCATCACAAAATGTAAATAAAAATGTAGTTGATTTAAAAGAAGTTATGTGTCTAAAAGCAAAAGTTTCACAGGTAAAAGAGCTTGAAGCTAATTGTGGTGTTAGCTATGGTTTAAAATACAAAAGTGATAAAAAATCTCAAATAGCTACTCTTCCAATTGGTTATGCAGATGGATATACTAGAATGTTATCAGGAAAAGCGAAAGTTATGATTAATGGAATTAAAACAGCTGTTATTGGAAATATATGTATGGATCAATGTATTATAGATGTTACAAATATGAATGTAAAAGTAGGAGCTGAGGTAGTATTATTTGGTGGAAATGATTCTAGAGGAATTAGCATAGATAGTATTGCAAAATCTTTAAATACAATAAATTATGAAATAGTATGTATGGTAGATAAAAGAGTACCTCGCGTGTATATACAAAATGAAGAAATCATTGATCTTAAAGATGATGTATTAATTTTAAGTAATAAAAAAAGGCTAGTTCTTTAAAACTAACCTTTTTGAATTTTGAATTAAATACTTATTCAGCTAATAAGTTTCTATAAAACTCTCTATATTTTGTGTCTTTTTCATCTCTAGCTTTCATAGCTGGTCTTGGATGTTCGTTTAGTTGTCCTGTTAACATATAAGGAATACTATAGCCCCAATCTAATTCTTTTTCTAAAGGAATTATAAATTCTTCAATGAATTTTAATACTGGCATTAATTTATACTTTGGATTTTTTAAGAAACCAATTAAAAGCTCCATAGGACAGTTTCCAGCACCTCGTCCAAGTCCAGAAATTGTAACATCTAAGTAAGAAGTTCCATAAGTTAATGCTTCAATAGTATTTGCATAAGCTAATTGCATATTATTATGTGCGTGAATACCAATTTGTTTACCATTTGCTTGTGCAACTTTTAAATATTTCTCAGTTAATTTATTAATTTGCTCAGGATAAAATGAACCAAATGAATCTGCAATGTAGATTACATCTACACTTGACTTACTAACAGCTTCTAATACTTCATCTAATTCATCATCAAATGATTTTGAAATAGCCATAATATTAATAGTAGTTTCATAACCTTTAGCATGAGCTTCTTCTACTAGTTCGATTGCTGCTGGAATTTGATGAATATAAGTTGCAATTCTAATCATATCAACAACAGAATCTTCTTTTGGAAGTAATTCTTCATTTACCGTTCTACCAATATCAGACATAACTGCTATTTTCATATTAGTGTCATTATTTCCAACAATTCTTCGAATATCTTCTTCTTTACAGAAGTTCCAAGGTCCAAATTCTTCTTCACTCATAATAGTAGGTGAATTATTTTTTCCAATTTCCATATAATCAATACCTGCTGCAACACAAGTTTCATAATGTGCTTTTACAAAATCATCTGTAAAGTGAAAATTGTTTACTAATCCACCATCTCTAATAGTACAATCAAATACTTTGATATCTTCTCTTACTGTAAGTATTGAACCTTTTCTCTCAATCATAAATACTTCCTATTCTCTTTTAATAATAATTATTGAAATAATATCTTAACACGGCTCAATAAAACCTTTAAAGTATTGATTAATTTATTTAGTATGAGTTTAGTTTTAAAACTTCATCAATTTTGTCATATGAATAAATTTCGTAATTTGAAGTTTTTTCTTTTATAGCTGTTACTGCCATTCTATCTGCTAACTCATTTCCTTCAATGCCTGAATGACCTTTTACATGTTTTATTTCTATTAACTCTTTGATTTTTTCATATAAATCATGTGTTTTTTTAATAAGTTCAAGGTTTTTAATCTCGCCACCTTTTTTAGTCCAACCTTTAGCTTTCCATCCATAAGCCCAAGTTGTAATACAATCAATACTATATTTTGAATCTGAAAAGATTGTGATTATATTTTCAGAACTTGTTTGTTTTGCTATTACTAGTGCTTGATAAAGTGCATTTAATTCTGCAATATTATTCGTACCCACTTCCACAAAATCTCCATGTAAAAGTACTGGATTTCTTTTATTTGAGTATATGGCTAAACCACTTCCTGCAAATCCAGGATTTCCAGAACATGCTCCATCACAATATATTCTAATATGTTCTTCATCATCATTTGTTTCTTTTTCTACATCTTTTGATTTAATATTGTTAAAATCTAGTACTGTAAGGTAGTTTTTTAAAATCTGTTCTTGTGCTTTAATAGCTAGCTTACCTGTTAAAAGCATAAGTCTATTTGCATCATTTCTCAAAATTTCTTTTTCTAAAATTTTTTCTTTCCAGTTTTCATCTAAAGGAAAGGGTAGGTCTAAGATTTTAGATTGTGTTTTGTTTAATGTATCATCATACGATATGAGTTCGATAAATTCTTTAGTAATTAGCATATATTTTCCATATTTTTTTGTGAATTATATCAGATTTTACTTTTGTTTTGATATTTAATAAATAAGAATAATCCAAGCATAATAAGTATTAATCCTATAATAGAAAAAGTAGAAATAGATATATTTCCAAAAAGTAAAAATCCACCAATCATTGCAAATATAACTTCACTAGCTTGTGTTGCATCTACTGCAGCTATTTCATCAGAATTTTTTGCCATTCCTCTAGCATATAAAAATATTGTAGTTGCAAACACTCCTGAAAATAAAGCTACAAATGATGAATTTATAACTTGTGAAGAACTAGGAAGTGATGGTTGAAAAATTAGTAAAAGTACAATCCAAAAAGGAATAGAACCCAAACACATAAGTACTACTTTATTAAAACTGTTTTTCAATAAAGAAGATTTTATATGAGGTACTTTAGTATTTGAGCCATTTTGACTTTCCCAAATCAATTGATTTCCTAAGGGATAACAAAATGAGGCAACAAGTACAGGTATTGCACCATATATAAAAGTTAAAAATTCAAAATTATCAATATGAGATAAGTTAACTAAGCAAACACCTATAAAAATTATAGATGAAAAAAACCAAATCTTTTTAGGAAAAGATTTTCCAAAAAATAGCAATACAAACAAAGTAGCTACAATAGTAAATTGCCAAGATGCAGCAATAACCCAAGCACCTGAGTAATCAGCAGCAAAACATATAAGAGCATAAAAGAAACCAAAACCTATAGTTCCACTTATTATCCAAAAAACATAGTTTTGTAAAAAAAGATTACTAACTTCTTTGAGTCTTTTTACTCCACCTTGAAAAAGTAAAATAATAGCTAGAAATAAAATCATAAAAAAATATCTAAGTGTTGCTGAATATAGCCAATGACCATTTTGAACACTCATTAACTCATTTAATACAAATGTAGTACTAAAAAAAGCTCCTGATATTATTCCTAAAACTATTAATTTAAACATTCATTTTT
>CAJQLJ010000080.1 GCA_905479135.1 uncultured Campylobacterales bacterium
TAATTGTAAAATGATATAATAATAAAAAATTAGTGGAAAAGTTAATGAACCTAAAACAAATTATAAAAGATAATGCAAATAAAGCATTTGATTATCCAAAACTAAAAAGTGATAAATTAAAAGATGCAGTAAATAGTAAAATAAGAGAAAATGCAATTCTTGCAACAAGAGCAAGACTTGCTCAAATGCATAAAACTTTTGATGATTATAGTGATGAAGAAATTGAAATTATAGTTGCAGATGAAGAAAGAAAAATTATAGATGATTTAAAGACAAAATCTTTAGTAGTTGCTCTTACTGCTTTAGGTTTAAACTTTTTAGTGTAAAGATATAATATGTTTAAACAAGTAAAATCTGCACTTTTTTGGTACTATTTGGTTAAATTTAGAAAAAGAATAAGTTTAATCATGCTACTTTTACTTATAGCATTATTTTCTAATGCTATTTATTCTGATGTTATACAGTATTTAACCCTAAAAGAAAAATTGGAATATTTTGAAATTGTATTAATATCAAAATGGTTTATTATTATCTTTAATATTGTACTTTCAGTATATTTATTTTTAACTATATTTAAAAAAGAAAAAATAGATATAAAGGTAAAAACAAAAAAAGAAACTAAGAAAACAAAAAAAGATGAAGATAAGTTTTCAAAAAGAGAGCAAGTGTTTTTATACAAGAAAAAAATTAGAAATAAAGCTGATGTATTGTTAGATAAGTAAAAGAATCAACTTTTACTTCTCTTTTATGCTTAGAACTTCTGAATCATTTTTAACAAAAATAGTTTGTGTTGGAAATGCAAAGTCACAATTGTTTTTCTTAACTAAAGCTTCGATTTTAACTATAACATCTTCTTTAGTAGTTAGCCAATTCTCCCATTCGGGACTTTTTGTAAAACAGTATATTAATATGTCTATTGAAGAGTTTCCATATGCATCTATGTATACAAGTAATGTTTTTTTGATTCCTTGTAAGTCTTCTTTTTTTATTGCTTCAAATCTTTTTGAATAGTTCACTTCTTCATTTTTTGAAGATGCAATATCTGGATGATTATTTAGCATATTTTGAATATCATTTTTTAGATTAACAATATCTGCCATTTTACTAGTGTATGTTATTCCTAGAGTCATTTTTATTCTTCTACCGATTTTTCTTTTAGACCAATTTATAATTGGTGTATTTGCTAATTGTGTATTGGGTACTGTAATCATAGCATTATCGAAAGTTCTGATTCTAGTAGTTCTCATTCTTATATCTACTACAGTTCCTTCAACATCACTAGTTTTAATCCAATCTCCTTGAGAAAAAGAATTATCTGTCATAATATTTAAAGAACTAAAAAAATTAGCTAATGTGTCTTTTGAAGCTAATGCAATAGCAATACCACCGACTCCAAGAGATGCAGCAATTGCTTTAATATCTATTCCTAATTGTGTGAATAAAAATAATACAACTAACAAAATTAAAATGATTTTTATAATTCTTAGAATAAAAACAATCATTTCTTTTCTAACATTTGGATACTTTTCTAATAAAGTATGAGCATATATATTTATGCTGTTATTTAAAATAGTATATAATCCCCACGTTAATAAAGCCATATAAGTCGTGTTAATCCATGGCATAATAGTTTCAATTAATACAAGATCATCAACTAAAACAAGTACTGATATTTGAATACCAAGTAAATATAAACTAAATTTTAATGGAGTATCTATAGATATTTTTAAGTATTGTCTAATTGATTCGCTATCTGCATCTTTACTTCTTACAAAAAATCTTGCTATTAAATTTGCAATTAAACTAATAATTCTTAAATTTAAAAGTCTAAATATACCTATAATAAAAAGTACAACAACAATTTGACCTATTGAAAAATTAAAATGATAAGAAGTAAGTCCAGAAATAAATGATATTCCGTAAACTGAGTCTATTTTATTTACAAAATATTGTAAATTAAATTCATCAATGAAAAAATTACTTTTCCTAAAACTCGACATATTATCAAGTAAGTGTTCAAATACAAAAGTCTGAATATACGTTTGATTATGAAGTTCAATATAATTTTTACTAAATGCATCTGATATAGTATTTTTATTTTTTAACTCTTTTTCATAAGTTGAAACATTTTTATCAAGTAGTACTTGTGTCTTTTCCAAGTTTTTTAGATTACTTTTTATTAAATTTTCGAAATATTTTTTATCTTTGTACTCAAGTTTTGCTAGGCTTATATTTTTTAAAGTTAGTTCAAAATCATACTTTTGTTTTAAGTACTCTCTTTTTAATTCATCTCTTACAACAGCAAGATCGTTTTTTTGTATTTTATTGATGTTGATTTTATTTGTAAGTAAACTAATTTCTTTTTTATATGTTTTTTTATCTATTGTAAGCTTTAGATATTTTTCATTATTTATATTTTTTACTACTTCTTCTAAAAGTTTATTTTGTTCTTCTATTTGTTTTTCAATAGAATTTTGGTTTTTTGTTAGATTGTTTTTTGTTAAACTTACAGATTCTTCTTTAATATTTTCAGAGTATAAAAATAGGGGAAGTACTAGTAGTAATAATATTTTAAAAAATAATTTTGATTGCATTGATTCTCCATGATAATTAGCTGATATTATATGCTTATTAGGCTTATTTTTTGATAGTAATAGTGAATTAAATTTATTAAGAATAAGAAAAATCTAAGTGGTGCGAAGAAGGAGACTCGAACTCCCAAGCTCAATATGAGCAATAGCCCCTCAAGCTACCGTGTTTACCAATTTCACCATCTTCGCATGAATAATAAGTCTTTATTTATTAATATATAAAAAGAATAAAAAAAAGGTCAAGCTAAAAGCTTGACCTTTTAAAAAGTTATAAGTTAAAACTTATAGCTTACCCTAAAAATGGGTTTGCATATAATGCAATTAAAGCAATAACAAGTGTATAAATAACTTGTGCTTCAACAAGTGCAATAGCAATGAACATAGTAGTCATTAACTTTCCACCTAAACCTGGGTTTCTAGCAGTACCAGCAATAGTTGCAGCAGCAGTATTACCCATACCAATAGCTCCACCAAGAGCAGCAAGACCAAGACCAACACCTGCAGCAACTACAGAATATGCTTTAATCATACTTTCACCATCTGAAGCACCATGACCGGCAGCAAAAGCCATACCAGCAAAAGCTAACATTAATAAAACAATTTTTTTCATTATAAATCCTTAAAAAATATTTTGATAAAAGTCTTTTCGGATAGCGTAACTAATATAAAACATATTAGCAATATTTACATAAATGCAAATATTTCCCTACTAAATACTTTAATCGGCAAAATTATATATAAAATCATATTATAAATAGATAAAATACTTTAACTATAATAATTTATTTAAAAATTTGCTATAATATTAGAAATTATTAACTCAAGGATTCAAATGAATAAGCTTTTTTTAGGTTTAACAATATTAATAATATTTACAATTGCTGCAGTTTATACTATTTTATTTACAAAAACAGGTAACAGTTATGTAGCTTCTTATATTGAGAATAAAGTAAATAATGAACAAAATGATATTAAATTCAAAATAAACGATTTTACTTTAACATTTAGTACAATAAATTTTAATGCAACAATAAATGATAATTCAAATATAGATATTTCAGGTGATTTGGCTTTATTTACAACACGTGTTAATCTTAATTATGACATCAAAATAAAAGAATTAGCAGAATTAGAAAGATTACTAAAACAAAAATTAAATGGTTCATTTTCTACTTCGGGAACAATTATAGGAGATTCAAAATTTTCAGAAATAAAGGGTATTTCTTCACTTGCTCAAAGTCAAACTACTTATGACTTAGTATTTGAAGATTTTGAAGCAAAAAAAATTAACTTTGATATGTCAAATGCAAAAATTGATAAATTATTGTATATCTTAAATCAGCCAATATATGCAGATGGTATTTTAAATATAAATGGAAATATTGAAGATGCAAGACCTGAAAATTTGTCTGGTATTGTAAAAACTCAAATAAAAAATGGTACTACAAATAATAAAGTTATAAATACAGTATTTAGTCAAAATTTAAAAAAAGAAATCATCTTTAAAAGTGATAGTACAACTACTTTATCTTCTAATAAAGCTATTACTAATAGTAGAACTTCAAGCACTTTAGCAAACATAGATATTAAAAATGCAGTATTTACTTTTGATGATGCGGCTATTGACTCTGATTACTTAGTAAATATTATTGATTTATCAAATTTATATGACTTGACATCTACAAAAATGAGAGGTTCTATCTTACTAAAAGGAAATGTAAAAAGTAAAAATAAATCTCTAGAGGTAAGTGGAAATTCAAAACTTCTTGGAGGAGTTTTAGATTTTAATTTAAAAAACAACGATTTACATGCAAATATAAAAGATATTCAAATAAAAGAGCTTACAAATATGCTTTATTATCCAAATGTATTTGATTCAACTTCAGCTTTGACTTTGGATTATGATATCTTATTAAAAAAAGGAAAATTAAAAGGTAATTTAGTAAAAGGGCATTTTTTACCTAATGATTTCTCTTCTTTATTAAATCAATTTGCTAAGTTCGATATAACAAAAGAGGTATATAAAACTGTTGATATTAATACAGATATTAATAAATTAATTTTGTCTTCTAATGTTAGAATGAAAAGTAAAAACACTCAAATTGATATATCTAGATCTATTTTAGATCTAGAAAAAAGTTTAGTTGATGCAGATGTTATTACTAAGATTAAAAATTCACAATTTGCTGTAAACTTAAAAGGAAAAACTACTAGTCCTAAAATCACATTTGATTCAAAAAATTTAATATCAAATCAAATAGATAAAAATAAAGAAAAAATTAAAGAAAAATTAAATAAAGTCTTAAAAGGTAAGTTAGGTGAGAATGGTGCAGATGAAGTATTAAAAAACTTTAAATCACTTTTTTAATTTGCTATTTAATAAATCAAAACTTTAAATAATGTATAAAAAAGGATAAACATGTCAAAAAGAGTTTTAGTTACAGGTGGAAATAAAGGAATAGGTTTAGCTGTTTCAAAAGCAATGTTAGAATTAGATTATGAAGTAATTGTTCTTGCTAGAGATTTTAAAAATTTTGAATTAAGTGGATTATCGAATATTTCTGAAATAGTGTATGATTTATCAAATATTGATGATCTAGAATCTCTATCAAAAAAGATTGGAAATGTAGATGTTTTGATTAATAATGCTGGGTTTATGCAACCAAAATACTCTTATGATAATTATCCAAAAGAAGCAAAAGAAAAAATATTAAATGTAGATTTACATGCACCGGTTGAGTTAATGAATTTATTATGTGAAAATATGAAAGAAAAGAAATATGGAAGAATTGTAAATGTAGCTTCAATTGCAGGACAAATTGGACATCCAGATATTTGGTATGGTATTGCAAAAGCTGGATTAATAAATGCTACAAAAATATATGGAAAACTTTTAGGTTCACATGGAATTACTGTAAATTGTGTAGCACCAAGTCCAACTGAAACAGATATGCAAAAAGATAATTCAGAAGAAAGAAAAAAAGAGTTTAAAAAAACAGTTTCTTCAGGAAGATTTGCTGAGGCTGAAGAAGTAGCAAAAGCAATTGTATGGTTAGCAACGGATTGTCCTAGTTATATTAATGGTGTAACACTAGATATAAATGATTGTTCATACCCTAGATAATAGAAGCAACTAGCCTTTTTATATTATTGTTCTACTTTTTTCTTTTTAAAAATAGTGATGTTATTCAATATTTTAACTGCAATTATAGTTAGTATTACTCCAATGATAGTTGTAATATGCACTTTCTCTTCTAGAAAAATTATACTAAGTATAATTGCGAAAAAAGGCACTAGAAAAATAAATGAACTCACTTCATTAGTTCCTAGTTTTTCAACACCAATAAAATATACACTTGTTGCAAAAGTTGTTGCTATTATAGAAAGCACCAAAATATTTATCCAAAAAATAGAATCAAAAGCTTTATAATTTACAAGTTCAAAATCTACAAAAAATACTGAAACTAAAATAGTACTTATTATATACATATAGAAAATGAAAACCAAAGGAGAGGTTTTACTTATTTTTGAACTTGTAATAGTCAAAGCAGGCCATAAAACACTTGCTCCAAGGAAATACATATTTTGTATTGAAAATACTTCTTCATAAGAAAACGACCAAATATTAAGCATTGTAAGAACACCAATAGCTCCAAGTATTAAGGCAAAAATATCTCTTCTTAATATTTTTTTTCCATAAAATAAAGCCATAATTAAAAATGTATTTATAGGTATTAATGTTGTTACTAATGCACCTCCAAGTGATGCAGTTCCATGCATAGTACCTAAGAAATAACATTTTAAATAAACAATCATAATAATAGATGCTAGTAAGGCTAATACTAAACTATGTCTATTTATATAAAAATATTTTTTTGTAATGATTAAAACAGGAGCTAAAGTGATAAGAGTAAATATATTTCTTAAAAATATCATTTCATATTCATTTATATATGAGCTTAATACTTTTGCATTAACCCAAGATGCACCCCATCCAGCCATCGCAAGAATCATTAAAATATAAAATATGTTTTTATTTGCTTGTGTCATTTGTATCTTTTTTTGAAAGTGTGATTGTTAATAACTTTTAGATACAAAATTATATCAAAATATAGAGCTAACTAGATATTTTTTAAACATTTAGGACAAAGCCCTTTAATAATTATATTATCAACTTGATAGTTTTTAAGATCAAAATTTAGTTTTTCATGAATACATTCTATTTGTGAACAATTAGTACAAATAAAATGAGAATGTTTTGTTTTTTGTATTTCAAAGTATCTTTTTTTATCATTTGATTCAAAAGAATTTATTATATTTTCTTCTTCGAATTTTGTTATATTTCTATAAAAAGTTGCTTTATCCATTGAAAGTTCATTTTTAATATCTTCATATGATAAAGGTTTATTTGAAGATATCAATATTTCTAATATAACTTTTCTTGCAGTTGTTAGCTTTATATTTTTTATATCTATTATTTTTTCTATATTCATGAAATCATTATATCGACATTTCTTTAAAATTTATTTACAACTAAGTTGCATTAAAGTCAAAATTGATTAAAATCACAAAAAGCGACTAAGTTGCAATACATATTCAAAGGGAAAAAATGAAAAAAGTTTTATTTATGGTTTTTTTAGTAATTTCATCATTAAGTGCACAAGTAATAGATGTAACAGTGAGTATTTTACCTCAAAAATATTTTGTAGAAAAAATTGCGGGTGATAAAATAAATGTTAATGTTATGGTTAAACCAGGTTTCTCACCTGCTACATATGAACCAAAGACTTCTCAAATGAAAAAACTATCAAGTTCAATTGTTTATTTTGCTATTGATGTACCTTTTGAAGATTCATGGTTGAAAAAATTTGAAAATGCAAATAAAAAAATGATGATTGTTGATACTTCAAATGGAATAAAAAAACTTGAAATGCAAGAACATGTTCATCACGATGAACACGCAGAACACGCAGATCACGATGAACACGCAGAACACGATGAACATGAAGAACACGCAGATCACGATGAACACGCAGAACACGATGAACATGAAGAACATGCAGATCATGATGAACACGCAGAACACGATGAACATGCAGAACACGCAAAACACGATGAACATGCAGATCACGATGAACATGAAGGTCTAGATCCACATGTATGGACAGATCCTATATTTGTAAAAATTCAAGCTAAAAATATTTATGATGCACTTGTAAAAGTTGATAATAAAAATGCACTTTTTTATAAAAAGAATTATGAAAGTTTTCTACTTGAGCTAGACTTATTACATAAAAAAATTGAAACTATTTTAAAACCTTATAAAGATAAAGCTTTTATGGTATTTCACCCATCATGGGGATACTTTGCAAAAAGGTATTCTTTAGAACAATTTGCTATAGAATCAGAAGGGAAAGAACCTAAACCTAAAGAACTTGTTGAATTAATCAAAGATGCAAAAGAACATAATATTAAAGTAGTATTTGTTGCACCTCAGTTTTCACAAAATAGTGCTAGAACAATTGCAAAAAGCATAAATGGAAAAGTTATAGCTATTGATACATTATCTTTAGATTGGAATAATAGTCTTATTAAAACAGCAGAAGTTATTGCTAATACATATAAATGATTAGATCTTTAGTACTCATTTTACTTTTTAAGAGCATCCTTTTTGGATGTTCTATATGTTCTATTTATTCCCCAAGAACTGATGTCTCAATAAATATTGTATCAGATGATACACATATTAGGAGTGCAGATTTCAAATGGGTTTTTGTCAAAAACTTCACTAAAGAATTATTAAAAATCTATGATACAAATTTAGATGGAACATTTGATGAAGAAGAATTGATACCTATTAAAAACTCATTATTATCTTACATTGAAGCATATAATTATCTTACTTTTGTTTCATATTCAAATGAGATTGAAAATGAAAGTAGAACTTTAGATATAAAAAATTATAAAATGACTTTCAAAGATTCTATTTTGTCATTTGAATATACAAGTGATTTGAATTATAAAATTGTTCATAATAATAACTTGTATATTCATGTAAATGATGATACTGAATACTTTATTATGCATATTAATAAAAAAGAACAAGCAATAAGTACACCTTATGAATACCAAAGTAGTATTTCCAATAAGAGTGTAAGTTATACTATCTCTTTACCTGAAGGTATGACAAAAGAAAATAAGTCTGAAAATAAATTAATCTTAGATAATTTTAAAGATGAAAACTTGGAAAAACCTATAGTTAAATCCAATAGCGATATTTCATTATTAGATCAGTTTATTGCTAAAATAAAAGAGTCCTTACTTGAAGTTGAAAAAGGAGAAGATAAGTATGCGATTTTTTTCTTACTATTTGCATCATTTGTATATGGCCTTATACATGCTCTAGGACCTGGACATGGTAAAGCTTTAGCTTTTTCATATTTTAGTTCACGAAAGAATACATATTTTCAAGCCTTTACAATATCTTTTTTTACAGCATTTATTCATATATTAGGAGCTTTAGTCTTAGTAAGTATTTCGATTTTTATTATTGAAGAGATATTTTCTAGTTTCTTAGATGATTCAATATCTTATATTACTAAAGTAAGTGCAGTTTTGATTATATTATTATCTTTATATATTCTTTATAGAAAATTAAAAAACAAATCTTGTGCTTGTAGTGGATGTAATATTGAAAATAATCCAAATACTAAGTTTGTCGTTAATAATGATAAAAATCAATTTATTTTAAGAAGTAGTGATAATGTTCATAAAAAATCTGACGTAAGATCTCAAAATTTATTTTTTGTTTTAACTGCAGGACTTGTGCCTTGTCCGGGGACTGTGATATTATTCGTATATGCTTTTATTCTTGAAACATATTTTGCAGTATTTTTAGCAAGTATATTTATTAGTTTAGGGATGGGAATAGTTATTTTCGCATCTTCTTTTTTAGGAGTGTCTTTATATAAAGTATCAAGTAAATCTTCAAATATTACAAATATACTTGAAATAATTTCACCTATGATTATGTTTTTATTAGGTCTTTTTCTTTTTTTTAGTTAAAAGAAAGGAAAAGGTTTATTCTTTTATTCTCTCAAACTCTTTTATAATTTCTTCTATTGGCTCAATTCCTACAGAAATTCTAATCAAATCAATTGGTAAGGAAATTTTTTCTAAAAACTTATTTCCTTCTTTTGAAATAATCATATCATAGTGTGCAAGATAAGTATAAGGCATAAGTAAGGTAAACTCTGTACCTAAACTTGGACCCTTAGCAAAATTTAATTTATCATAAACTTCTTTTAAAGGTTTATTAAAAGTTACAGAAACTACGCCTGTATATGAGTTTTCATCTATTATTGTTTGAGAATAGTTTTCTTTATTGTTCTTATCAAAGCAGTAAAAAACTTCATCTATATAAGAACAATTTTCTAAATAGCTAACTAGTTTTTTTGTATTTGAACTTATTTTTTTTACTCTAGTTTTGTAACTTTTAATTTCGTATGCTAATCTTTGTATATCCCTTATATATACAGGTTCGCAATGTCTAAAAAACTCTGTTGTCATATGCGATAAGTTGTGTTTTTTATTTAAAATTATTGCACCCATTAAAACATCAGCATTTCCACAAGCAAACTTTGTAAGAGATTCTACAAATATATCTGCATAATCTCTTAAATCAAGATTATAAGGTGTTGCAAATGTTGTATCAATTACTAATGGAATATTATACTTATCACAAAGTTTACGTAGTCTTTTTATATCAACACTTGTTAGAAGAGGGTTTGTAGGTACTTCTGTAATAATAGCACTAATTTTAAAACCATTCTCTTTTAAATACTCTTCAAGTAAGTCTAGATTTGTAATATCAGAGAATACTTTTTGTTGTGTATAGTGATGATTTACAATATTCATAGTATCTAAATATAACCAACCAAATTGAAGTAAAATATTTCTACCATTATGGCTTTGAATTGAGTTTAAACCTCTAATTACTGAATAAATAGCATTCATTCCCGATGGAGTTAAGTGAATATTTTCTTTTACTTGTGAATATGCATCGCTAAGTGTTTGAATAATAGTATCTTTTGCTGTATCTTTTGATTCTACTTCTTCTTTATGAAGAGTGCTTAATAAGCCTTTTTTATGAAGATATTCTTCTGCTAATCTTGAAGATAAGTTACAACCTACATGTTGAATATATGTTAAAACTTTTTGAAGTTGAGTTGTTCCTTTTTGAACTAAAATAACACCAAAAGGTTCATTTATTTCAATTTTATTATGAATAAAGTATTTATCACTTAAAAGTTCAACAGCCTTAGAAGAGCTTAAAACTACAACTTCATAAGCATCGGAAATTTTATACTTTTCTTTTATAAAGTTTGCTAGTTTTTTTAAATAAGGATGTAAAATAAATCTTGGATAACCACTTTTAATCTTTTCTAAAATTTCTGATGTTTGTTCTTCATAATCTATTACATCTTGAATTGTAGGCATTGATACAGATACTGCATGAATGTTATTTATAGGTAATGTTTGTCCACATTCAATTGCTTTAAAAAACTCTTTATTCATATACTTTTTATTCTTTCTACTACTCTATAGCTTGTTCAATATCTTTGATTAAGTCTTCTACATTTTCTAAACCAATAGAAAACCTAACTGTACTATCACTGATTCCAATTGCTGCTAGTTCTTCTTTAGAAAATGTAGCATGAGAAATTTTAGCAGGTATTTCAACTCTTGAATCAGGACTTCCAAATGAACACTTTTCTCCAAATATTTTTGTATTTTCAATAAATTGTTCAGCTAATTCAATCGAATTAAAATCAACACAAAATAATCCTGGAATATATTTCATTTGTTCATTTGCTAAATCATACTGTGGATGTGATTTTAAACTTGGATGTGTAACTTTTTTTATGTAATTTTGCTTTTCTAAATATTGAGCAATAACTATTGAGTTTTTTTCATGCTCAAGCATTCGTACCTTTAGCGTTGGAATTCCTAAAGTAATTAAATATACATCCATAGGATTTTGACTTCTTCCACCTGCATTTGCATAATAGTGAATTTGTTCTGCTAACTCTGGTGTTTTTGCAACAATAGCACCAGCAACAACAGCTCCATGACCTGAAATATATTTAGTTGTAGAAAATAGTGAAAAATCAGCACCGAGTTTTAATGGTTGCTGAGAGATAAATGTCGCAAGTGAATTATCAACTGCAAATAAGGCATTGTTCTGTTTTGCTAAAATTCCAACTTTCTTTAAGTCAATAATTTTTAAACCAGGATTCGTAGGACTCTCGCATAAAACTAAATCTATAGGATTATTTTTTAGAATTTCTTCCATTTGATCAAACTCTAAAAAATCTGCAAAATGAACTGTAACATTGTATTTTTCTTTAAATATTTTAAGTAATCTGAATGTTCCACCATAACAATCAGCTTCTACTAAAATATGAGAATTTGCTTTTAAAGTAGTTTCAAAAAGTAATGCAACTGAAGCTATACCTGTATGAGTACAAACACAACCAGCTCCACCTTCAACTTCTGTAAAAAGGTTTTCTAACATCTCTCTTGTTGGATTATCACTTCTTGTATAATCATATATTTTATCACCATCTTGTTTTTTTAAATCAAAAGTTCCTGTGTTGTAAATAGGAAAATGAGATGCTCCTGTTTGTTCAGCAAAGGGAGCGAATTTTGCAATATGGCTTAAAGAAGTTTCTACATGTTTTTTCATGGAAGTCCTGTGTGTATTATAATTTTTTGTGATTATATCTAAATTTGTCTTTGACTTTTAGTGATAAAATACCTAGTGTTTTTGTCATGATTATAATAAAAAATTGTAATTAAACCTATATTATATATTTCTTTTTCCATAAACAATTTTTTTACCATTTTCATCTACTAAAGGATACTTAAGTTCATTTAGTTTCATTTTTTTAAATCTTTATTTCTCTTTCTTATTAGCTAATACCCATAACTCTACTTTTTCATTTGCTCTTTCATCTGTTCTTTTTGTTTTTCTTGATGATGCTCTAACATCTCGTCTTAAATGTAAGTCTTTTCTAAATCGATTATTGTTTCTAAGCTCATCAATTATTGGATGTGAACTTTGCTCATCTACTACTTCTGAAAGGTTTGAGAAGATTAGTACTATTTTACCATTAGGTTTTAGGTGCTCTTTTGCTTGCTCGAAAAATCTTGGAAAAAGTTCATCCTCATAATACATAGCTTTATCAATTCCCTCTTCAAGTTTATGCTTTGCTTTTAACCATGGTGGATTAAATACTATTACATCAGCTTTCTCATCACAGTTTTCAAATAGATCTCCATTAATTAAATTTATCTTATCTTCAAAACCTAATCTTTTACACTCTTGTGATACTCCAATAATTGCATTTTTATTTGTATCGCTTGCAGTTATGTTTTCAAAACCATTTTGAATTAGTTGAAAAGATAAGATTCCACTACCAACTCCAATCTCAATTGCTTTTTCTTTTGAACCATCATATTTTTTTAACCATTTGTCAAATAGTTTTAAGTGATCAAATCTTGTAGGGAAATATGTTCCATAATATGGATAAATATTTAAATCTAAAGTTTTAATCTCGATACCTTTTTTGTACCACTGCCACGAACTATTAAGACCTTGTACTTCTGGATATGAAATATAAAATTCACTTACTTCAGGATATAAAATCTCTAACCAACCAATACTTGGAGCTTTTTTTAAAGGTAGTTTATTATCTATTACTTTAATTAGTAATCTATGCGAAGCTTCTCTAAAAGCAGAGCGATATTCTCTTTGACCTTTAAAACTTTTATCTGTATATTTTTTTAAAAGATTCTTTTTTAGTTCTGCAAGAACTTCTAAACCATTGCTATAGTACTCTTCAACTACTACATATTTACCAGCAATCATTTCAATAACAATTGCACTTGTATCCATTTTACGGTAGAAACTTATTGCTTCATCATCTGTAGTTATTATCTTTGGTCTATTAGCTTTGATTGATTGTATATTATTGTTCATATATCTTTACCCTTTATATTAGGACGCATTTTATTGTATACGGGCTTATTTTAAGATTGATATAATTTTTTACATTAGATGATTGTTACTTAAAGCAATGAAAAGTAAATAAAACTTAGACTATAATTGCAAAAAATAAATAAAAAGATATTACATATGATTAAAAGAGAGTTCCTACAAAAGCACGAAAAGTTAGATTTTAAATTCTATCAAAATGTTGATGATTTTATTGTTGAAGAAGTGCCAATTGCCTTTAAAGGTAGAGGTAATTTTATAATTGCAAAGATTAAAAAAACAAAATTAGGAACTTGGGATTTATTAGAAAGTTTAGCAAAAGGCTTACGAATTTATGAGAATGAGTTAGGTTATGCAGGTCTTAAAGATAAAAATGCAACAACAACACAATATATTTCAATTCCAAAAAAGTATTCAAAAGATTTAAAACAATTTAGACACAATAAAATTAAAATACTTGAAACAACGCTTCATGGAACAAAACTTAATATTGGAGATTTAATAGGAAATTCTTTTGAAATAAATCTTCATGAAGTTAAAGCACAAGATGTTGGAAAGATTGAAAAGCTTTTAAAAGAGATTTCAATAGTTGGTATGCCAAACTATTTTGGTTATCAAAGATTTGGTCGTGATGGAAAAGATAACTTAGAAAAAGCCAGAAAATATATTTATGAAGATTATCAAATAAGAGATAGAAAGATATCTAAGATGCTAGTATCAGCTTATCAAAGTGATTTTTTTAATAAATGGTTAGTTGAAAGATTAAGTTTAAGCCAAGATACATTTGTTCCTATGGATGGTGATGTTTTTAGAGAATATAAAAGTGATGAATTTTTTACTCCAAAAAACTTAACACCTCAAATGTTAAATGATTTTAATGATAAAAAGATAGTAGCAACGGGATTATTACCTGGTAAAAAAGCTTTTAGAAGTATAAAAAATGCAAGAGAAATAGAAGAAAAATATGATGACACTTATATTCAAGAAAAAGGTTACAGAAGAGATGCAATTGTATATCCTACAAATATCAGCCTAAACTATGACAAAAATACTAGTAAATGTAAAGTAAAGTTTACCTTGCCAAAAGGCTCATATGCTACAGTTTTAATTGAAAATATTGCAAATAGAAACCTAAGAGCTTAGGTTTCTATTTAACAGCTGAGTTAGAAAAATACTCTTTTTCATAATTTTTTAATTGTTCAACACTTCGAACACCTAATTGTTTACCTAGAACCTTACCATCCTCTAAATAAAGTAAAGTAGGAACGCCTTTAATTTCATATTTTTTTGTTAAAGCTTCTTGTTCTTGTATATTTAATTTGTATATTTCTATGTTATCTTGTTTGCTTGTATTGTATTTTGTCAAGTTTTTACCTAAAACCTTACAAGACCCTCACCAAGTAGCATAAAAATCAATAATTACATTTTTATTTTTTATTTTATCTTCAATATTTTCAAGAGTTATATGCTCAAATGCAAATAACGATGAAAAGCTAAGAGATAAAAATAGAAGTAATTTCTTCATTTTAATCCTTTGTATTTATTAGATTATAGTTTTTCTATGTTTAGTTTATGTTTAGCTAGTGTTTAAAATATACACAAATTTAAATAAGATAATATTTATCTTGTTTTATAAATAGTTTCGATATGTTAATTTAAAATCAAATATTATGTAAAGAGAAAAAACTATGAAGTTAAATGATTTGAAAGTTAATATGGATTATTTCCATATGGATACAAAATTATATCAAAAATTAAACCCAAGGCCTTTAAAAAATCCAAAGCTTGTTTCTTTTAATAAAACAGCTTGTGATCTAATAAATTTAGATTATAGTGAATGTGAATCAAAAGAGTTTTTAGAGTTTATAAATGGTGAAAAATCATTAGTAAACCAAGAAAGCTATTCTATGGTTTATGCTGGACATCAATTTGGATATTTTGTTCCACAATTAGGAGATGGAAGAGCTATAAATTTAGGAGCTATAAACTCTTGGCATTTACAAACTAAAGGTTCAGGACGAACTAAATATTCAAGACAAGGAGATGGTAGAGCAGTTTTACGATCTTCTATTAGAGAATATATTATGAGTGAAGCCATGCATTCTTTAGATATTCCAACTACTAGAGCTTTAGCTATTATTGATTCAGACACATTTGCCAATAGAGAATGGGAAAAAGAGTCTTGTTCTGTTGTTTTACGAATGTCACCTTCTTGGATTAGAATAGGAACTTTTGAATTTTTTGCAAAAACTCAAAATTCAATAGAAAACTTAATTAAATTATCTGACTATGTAATAGAACAAAATTATCCGCACTTAAAAAATGAAGACAAAAAATATGAAAAAATGTTTTATTCTTTAGTTGATAAAACGGCTTTATTATTAGCAAAGTGGCAGGCATATGGATTTATGCATGGAGTTATGAATACAGATAACTTCTCAATGGCAGGAGTAACTATTGATTATGGTCCATACGCTTTTATGGATTACTTTGATAAAAATTGTATTTGTAATCACACTGATGCTGAAGGACGATACTCTTATAACAACCAGCCTTATGTAGCTAGATGGAATTTACTTGTATTAGCAAATGCATTAAAAGAAATATGTGATGAAAATAAACTAATTGAGTATATGCAAATATTTTTGCCACAACATGAAAATGTATATTTAGAACTTATGAATAAAAGATTAGGTTTAAATGCAGTAAAAAGTGGAAATAATAATCTTGATTTAATACTTGAACTTTTAGGAGCACTAGAGAGTTCAAAAATAGATTATAATGTTTTCTTCTATAGATTAAGTTCTTTAAAGTCTTTTAATGATTTATCTTCTATTTTAGATATTTCAGTTTTTCAAGAACCACTTAAAAATTGGTTTGTTTCATATGAAAAAGTTTGTGAAAATGAGAAGAGTACTTTTGAACTAAGAATTAAAATTATGAAAAAAATAAATCCAAAATATATAATCAAAAACTATATGCTTCAAGAAGCTATTGAATTAGCTCATGAAGGTGATTATTCACTTGTAAATGATTTATTGGAAATTGCTCAAAATCCATTTGATGAGCATAAAAAATATGAAAAATATTCAAAGCCAACACCAATGGAATTTGCAAATATAAAACTTACATGTTCTTCATAAAAAAACTACTAAAATTATTCTGACTAATAGTCAATTTAAAATCAAATTAAGTAATTAAGGACTATACTTCTAAGTGACCAGTGGTCGGTTAAAAGTATAGATGTAGTTTTAAGGAGTAGATTTGCCTAAAATTGTGAATAAAGAACAAAAAAGAAAAGATATTGCGATTGCTTGTAGTGAATTAATTCATGAAATAGGAATTAAAAAGCTTACTGTTTCAAAGTGTGCAAAAACTGCGAATATTGGTAAGGGAACAATATATGAATATTTTGAAAGTAAAGAAGATATTATTTTTGAAATAATCAATTTACATATTGAACAGTATCATACTCAATTTATTCAAAGCATAAAAAATGTTAAGTCCTCAAAAGAAAAAGTTTTTCATTTTTTTAAGTTTGTACTAGATGATAGTATTGAAAATACAAAATTATTTAATAGTTATAGAGAATACTTATCTATTGTATTATCAGAAGATAATGTAAATATGAAAAATTTTAATGTTAATTGTGATGTTTTTTTTAAAACTCAATTAGAAAAAATCATTCAAGATGGAATTGACAATAAAGAGTTAATATCTCAAGCAATAGAATTTTGTGAAGGTTTACTTATTTATGAAAAAGGTCTTGCTTTAATGAAGATGACAAATAATGATTTTGATACAAAAGTTTCAAGTAAGAAATTTATAAATAACTTATTTGAATTAATAGAAATAAAAAAGGAAAAATAGAATGTATAAAAAGTTTTTAATAAGTTTTGCACTAATTTTTGTAACACTTACAAGTATAAATGCAGCTGGAACTGCACTAGTTAATACAGATATGATTAAAAAATCAGAAGTGAATCCACTTCAAGAATTTATTGGAACAGTATCTTTTGATAAAAAATCAAAAATTTCAAGTGAAAGTTCAGGCCTTGTAAAGAACATAAATTTTGAAGTTGGTAAAAAAGTAAAAAAAGGTGACATTTTAGTATCTATTGATTCAGATATATTAAATGCTCAAATTAATGCAGCATCATCTAGTGTTAGTATGAATCGTGCACAGCTTAAAAATAATGAGAAAAACTATTTAAGATATAAGTCTCTATATTCAAAGAAGTCTATTGCACAAAAAGTTTTTGATGATTCGAAACTAGCTTATGATATAGCAAGTGAAAATTTAATTTTTTCAGAAGCTAAGCTAAATGAATTAAAAATCCAAAAAGCTAAAAAAGTTATTAAAGCTCCTTTTTCTGGTGTAATAGTAGAAAAAAATATAAATAATAATGAGTGGTTAACTATAGGCTCACAAGTAGCTACAATTGTAAATACACAAGAAGTTCAAATCATATTTAATTTACCACTGAGTTTCATAAATGGATTAAATAAAGGTGATATATATGATGTAAATATCTCTGAAAAAATTGTAAAAGCAAAACTTTATGCAGCAATTCCAAGTGGAGATAAATTAACAAGAACTTTTCCTGTTAGATTTAAAGCAAATATAGGAGATATGTTTATTTATGATGGAGCGCAAGCAAAAGTTAGTTTTGCAAAAAATGCTAAAACACAAGCTTTAGTAATAAATAGAGATGCTGTAATAAATAGATTTAATATGGATGTTGTATTTGCAGTTGTTGAAAATAAAGCAGTAATGATTCCTGTTAAAGTTATTGGTTTTGATGGAACTAATGCAGCAATTGCTGGAGAAGGTTTACTTGAAGGTATGGAAATTGTTGTAAAGGGAAATGAAAGAATTTTCCCAAAAATGGGTGTAAAAATACTTAATAAAAAAGATAAATCTCAAAATAATAAAAAAGTTAAATAGGATAAATAATGGATTTAATTAAATTTTCAATTAAAAACCCTGTAACTATAATTGTTTCCGTTTTAATTGTGGTTTTATTTGGTTTTATATCACTTGATAAATTACCATATCAATTAACACCAAGTGTTACAAAACCAGAGATAAAAATTACAACAGTATGGCCAGGTGCAACTCCTTTAGAGATTGAGCGTGAAATTATAGAAGATCAAGAAGACGCTTTAAAAAGTTTGAATAACTTACTTGAGTATGAATCCTCTTCAAAAGATAATATGGGTGAAATTACTTTAACTTTTTCTCTTGATACAGATATTAGAGCAGCATTACAAGATGTTTCAAATAAATTAAATGAAGTAAGTTCATATCCAGCTAATGTCCAAGAACCTATAATAGAAACAGCAAATGCTAGTCCTATTATTTGGATGATGTTGCAAACACAAGAAAGTAATAATAGACATATTGATGAATATAAAACTTTTTTTGATGATGAGGTTGTTCCTGCTATAAAAAGAGTTTCTGGAGTTTCTGGAACTATGACTGCTGGTGGACGTAAGCAAGAGATGCAAATTAGTTTAGATTTAAATAGTTTGGCATCTTATAATCTTACAATTGCTGAAGTAACAAAAATATTACAAAGTGAAAATGTAAACATATCAGCTGGTGTACAAAATATGGGTAGACGTTCTTACAGAATTAGAACAGTACATAAATTTGCAACCGTACAAGATATAAAAGATATTATTCTTATTTCAAATAGAGAGCAAAGAGTAACTTTAAGTGATGTAGCAGATGTAAATTTTGGATATGAAACAGCAAAATCTGTAGCAATGTTCTTAGGTAAAGACGGTATTTTTTTAGGAGTTCAACCAACTGCAGGTGCAAATGCAGTTAAGCTTACAAATGATGTTGAAAAAGTTGTAAATGATTTAAATGCAACAATCCTAGAAAAAGAAAAACTAAAAATGATTTGGCTTTATGACCAACGTGGTTATATTGTTGGTTCCGTTGATTTAGTGCAACAAAATATTATAATAGGTGGAGTATTAGCCATTTTTATGCTTATTTTATTTTTACGTGCTATTTCTCCAACAGCTGTTGTATCTATAGCAATTCCTATTTCTGTAATTGGTACATTTATTATTCTTTCTCTAATGGATAGAAGTTTAAATACTATTTCATTAGCAGGTATTTCTTTTGCAGTTGGTATGCTAGTTGATAGTGCAATTGTAGTATTAGAAAATATCGATAGACATAGAAAAGAGGGTATGAGTATACCTGATGCTGCATATAAGGGTACTAGTGAAGTTTGGGGTGCATTAATTGCATCTGCATCAACTACTATGGCAGTATTTTTACCAATCATTTTCTTAGAAGATGAAGCTGGGCAGTTATTTAAAGATATTGCAATTGCGGTTGTATCTTCAGTATCATTTTCATTATTCGTTTCAATTGCAGTTATTCCTATGTTATGGAAAAAATTTGCAAGTATGTCTAATAAGGAAATAAAAACAGAAACAGCATTAACAAGGTTTGGTGAAAAAATAGTAAATTTCTTTATGAGCTTTGTTCATTGGTCTTTAAAATCAGCAATAACAAAAATCGCTACTATTTTAACTTTAGGTGTATTATCAGCTTCAACTATTTATTTATTATTTCCTAAATTAGATTATTTACCACAAGGTAATAAGAACTTAATTTTTAATATTTTAATTACTCCACCTGGATTATCTTATAACGAAAGATATGATATGGGTACATATTTAATGAAAAGAATTGAACCAAATATCAATAAAGACGTAAACGGAGTTCCTGGATTAAGTCGTGCTTTTTATGTTTCATTTGGAGATTTTAATCTTTTTGGTGGAACATCAATGCATGAAAGCAGAGCAAAAGAACTAATTCCATTTTTCAGACCAATTGTAAATTCAATGCCATCAGTTTTTGGAGTATCATTACAATCTGGTGTTTTTGAAAGAGGAATAGGTGAGGGTAAAACTGTAAATGTTGATATAAGTGGAGAAAAGATTGAAGATATAGCAGGAGTAGGTAGTCAATTGTTTATGGCTTCAAGAGGGGCTATTAAAGGTGGACAAGTTAGACCAGTTCCTTCAATTGAATTACTATATCCAGAATTTAGAATCATACCTAATCAAGATGCTTTAAAAGCTTTAGGAATGAGTTCTTTAGATTTAGGAAATACTATTGATGTATTGATGAGTGGAAGAAAAATATCTGATTTTGAACAAGATGGTAAAAAGAAAATGGATTTAGTTTTAAAAGCAAATGAAGATCAAATTCAGACACCTGAAGATATTATGGATGCACTAATAGCCTTACCTAACTCTTCATTATTACCTATATCATCTTTGGCAAGTTCAAAGAGTATCACTGGTATTTCAGAGATTAGACACCTTGCAGGGAAAAGAACTATTACATTACAAATTACACCACCTGAAAGTATGACAATACAAGAAACAATGACGATATTAGACGGAATGATTAAGGGAATGAAAGATACTGGAAAAATTACAAACAATGTTGAAATTGGAATTTCTGGAACTGCTGATAAATTAACTCAAACTATTTCAATGTTGGAATTAAACTTTATTTTAGCACTTATAATTATTTACTTACTAATGTCAGCATTATTTGGTAACTTCTTATATCCAATTGTTATTATGTTTACAGTACCACTTGCAACTGCTGGTGGGTTTATTGGACTTGCTTTAACAAATTCATTTATAGCTCCACAGCCATTAGATGTATTAACCATGTTAGGGTTTATTATATTAGTAGGTATTGTTGTTAATAATGCTATTTTAATAGTACATCAAAGTCAAAATCTTATTAAAAATGAGGGATATGAACATAAAAAAGCAGTTATTGAAGCTACAAGAACGAGAATACGACCTATTTATATGTCTTCATTAACTTCTATTTTTGGGATGCTACCTCTTGTTTTACTTGCAGGACCTGGCTCAGAATTTTATAGAGGCTTAGGTTCAGTTATAACTGGTGGACTTGCACTTTCAACTGTATTTACTATTTTTGTAACACCAGCACTTTTAATGTTTTTTATAAAACTAGAACAAAGAATTGGCAAAAAAGTAAAAAAACCAGTTGATGTTAGTAAGGCATAGGAGAAAACAATGAAAAACATAAAAATAAAACTATTACTAGGTATATTAACAGCTTCAACTTTAGCTGTTAATGTAAATGCATTAAATTTATCGCAAGCTGTAAATATTGCATTAGAAAAGAATCTTGATATTCAGGCTAAAAACTTTGATTATTTAGAAAGTTTAGAAAATATAAAGTTAAATAACTCTAATCTTCTACCAAAAGTAGGATTAGGTTTTGTATACAATGATAAAGATGAAATAGCTTATTCTACTCAAGCACAAATAGATGCTACTTTCACTGCAGAAATTTCTTATAATTTATTTAATGGTTTTAAAGATATATCTGATAAAAACTCTTCAAGGTTTTTATCAAAAAGTTCAAACTTCTCTTTAAATGCTTTAAAACAAGATATTATTTTAAATACTAAAATCACATATATAAATTATCTAGATAAACAAAATGCACTCGAAACTTATAATAGTGCTTATAGTCTTTTTAAAGAGCAATATGAAAATTCTAAAAATAGATATGAACAAGGCTTAATTGCAAAAAATGACCTACTGCAAGTTCAAATAAACATGTCAATTGCTAAGCAAAATATTACAAAAGCAAAAGGTGCTTTAAAAACGGCAAAAAATAGATTGTCAAATCTTTTAGGCGGTATGGACTTATCTTTAGAAATTATTGAGAAGTTAAATAATACTACATTAGAAGTTTCAAAGTATGATACAAAAATTTTAGATAATAGAAGTGAAATACAAGCTTTAAATATGAATTTAGAAGCTATAAAACAACAAAAAAAATCTATTAAAAGCTCATTTTATCCTAAAGTGAATGCTGCATTATCTCATAAGCAATATTATGAAGATATAGCTGATTATAATAATCAAAATATTTTGAGTTTAAGTGCTTCTTGGAACTTGTATAATGGTGGCTTAGATGAAGTAAAAGGTAATATTTATAGAACTAGATATTTAAAAGCAAAAACACAATTAGTAAAAACTAAACTTGATATTAAACTACAGTTTGAAAATGCAAGTTCAAATTTAGAAGTAGCAATAGAAAATTTTAATACAGCTACTTTATCACAAGAGCAAGCTAAAGAAAACTATAAAATTATTAAAAATAGATTTAATGAAGGTATTTCAACAAGTACAGATTTAACAGATGCAAATTACTTGTTAACACAAGCAAAACAAAATTTAAATAGAGCCTACTTTGATAAGTTTTTAGCAATTTCTACACTTGATAGAATATTTGAAAAATAGATATTAAAAAAACAGAAGTTTTATTCTAGTTAAAACTTCTGTTTTATGATATATTACTTTCTATGATAACAATAAATAAAGAAACAGTTAAACTATTTAATCTTACTATCTTATCCTTACTTTTTTTAGCACTAAATTCAATACTTTGTAAAGCAGCACTTTTAAATAACTATATCGATGCATATTCATTTACTTTTTTACGATTGTTTTTTGGAGCTTTTACCTTATTATTGATTTATTATTATAAAAATAAAAAACTCGATTTTAACATCAAAACTAATTGGATCACATCTTTTATGCTTTTTTTATATGCTGTTAGTTTTTCTTATTCTTATGTAGAAATTGAGGCTGGATTTGGTGCTTTACTTCTATTTGGTGTTGTTCAAGTACTTATGTTATCTTCTTCATATTTTAAAAAGGAGAAGTTTACAATCAAAAAAAACTTAGGGATTATACTTGCTTTTTTAGGATTAGTTTATCTCTTATTTCCAAGTGAAAATTTTGAATTGTCTTATTATCATGTTTTTTTAATGATTTTAGCTGGTCTTAGTTGGGCTGTTTATAGTATTCTTGGAAAAAGCTCTTTTAATGCTTTATTTGATACATGCGATAATTTTATAAAAGCAACTATTTTTATAATAATATTTTATTTTATTATTCCAATTGATAATATTTCTATAACTAATAGTGGAATTTTATTAGCTTTTATTTCAGGTAGTTTAACATCAGCAATTGGATATGTTATTTGGTACAAAGTCTTACCACAAATAGAAGTTTTTACAGCAAGTATAATTCAGTTACTTATACCTGTAATTGCGATAATTCTAAGTGTAGTTTTTTTAGATGAGATTTTAACCTTTAATTTACTTATCTCATCTATAATTATTTTTTGTGGAATATTATTAGCTGTAGTACCTTCAAATATTAGATAACAGAACCAGTAGCTAGCATTATTTCTTTACCTTCTTCACTAACCATATCATTAGTCCATCTTGGTTTAAAAGTAATATGAACCTTAGCTTCATTAACTTCATCAAGTGCTTGTGCTACTAGTTTTACTTGCTCCATAATTGTTCCTGCTACAGGACAAGCTGGACTTGTTAAAGTCATATAAATAACACAATATAAACCTTGCTCTTTTTCTTCAAAGTTTATCTCATATATTAATCCTAAATCATAAACATTTACAGGAATTTCAGGATCAAATACATTTTTAAGATTTTGTATTACTTTCTCTCTTATTTCATCAAAGTTGTAATTAGCAGACATTTTAATCCTTTACACTTTTAGTGCATACTCTTTTATTTTTTTAATCATTCCTATAACTCCACTTTGTCTATTTGGTGTAATTATTTCACTCAAATTTAGTTCGTGAACAATATCCATATCAATTTCTTTTAACTCTTCAATTGATGAATCTGAAAATATTTGTAAAATCATATAAACTAAACCTTTTACAATTATCGCATCAGAAGTACCTTTGAATAAAAGTTTGTTATCTACTTGCTCACATATTAACCAAACTTGTGAAGTACAACCATGTACTAAGTTTGCTGGAATTTGATAGTTTTCATCTAACTTTTCTAGTTTTTTTCCTAAATCAATAATATATTCATATTTTTGTAATTCATCTTCAAAAAATTCTAAATCTTCTTTTATATTCTCTACTCTTTGTTCAATACTCATTTAAAATCCTACTTTAGTTTTCTAACATTTTTAAAGCTTTTTTTAAAGCTACTATTAATTTATCTACATCATTGTAGTCATTATAAAAGCTAATAGACACTCTTATAGTACCTTTAATATTTAGTGCTTTCATAATAGGTTGTGCACAGTGATGTCCAACTCTTAATGCAATTTTCATTTTATCAACTAAAATTCCAACATCATCATGAATTAAACCTTCAAAATTAAAACTTCTGCTTCCTATTGAATCTTTAATATCATTATAAAATATAATATTTGGAAGTTTTTTCAATTCTTTATCTAAATAATTGAAAACATCTTTTTCAATTAATTCTATATTCTCATAGCCTATATGATTTAAGTATTCTAAAGCTTCACCAAAACCAATTATTCCAGCTATATTTTGTGTTCCGGCTTCAAACTTATAAGGTGCATCTAAAAGAGTTGATGAATTAAAATCAACTTGATCTATAGTAGCTCCTCCTGTTTGGTAAATCTCGACATCTTTTAAATACTTTTCTTTTATATAAATAGCTCCAACTCCAGTTGGTGAATATGTTTTATGTCCTGAAATAGCAAAGAAGTCTACATCAAGTTCCTGCATATCAACTCTAGTATGAGCTAAACTTTGAGCACCATCAATCATTACAATTGCTTCATACTTATGTGCTAAGGTAATAATTTCTTTAATATCATGTATTTTTCCAAAAGCATTTGATATATGTGTAATACTTACAAAAGATTTTGGATTTTCTTGTAAAAGTCTTTCAAAGTCTTCTGTATCAAAATCAAGGTTATTATTACACTTTACAACTTCCAAACCTTTACCTAAGCTTCTTCCTTGCATATGCCAAGGCACTATATTTGAATGATGTTCAAGTGAAGAAATAATTACAGTTTTAAAATCTTTAGCATATGAGTTTGCAATAAAATTCATGGACTCAGTTACACCTTTTGTAAATATAATCTCTTCTGTTTTTTTTGCATTTATAAAGTTTTTTAATATTTTTCTTGCATTCTCAAATTTTTGTGTGGCTTTATTTGCATCTCCAAAGTTACTTCTATGAGTATTTGCACAATATTTTTCATAATACTCAACTTGCGAAGCAACTACTGTTTTTGGTTTTTGAGTAGTTGCTGCATTATCTAAATATACTATGTCAGAGTTTTCAAAATATGTAAAATCTTTTTTAAACATAGCTTTTCCTTTCATATGAATCTATAAATTCTTTAATTAATTTATCTTCAATATTATCATATATTTTTTGTTCAAAAGCTTTTAAAAGTATTTCATAAGCTAGGTCTTTGTTTATTCCACGTGACTGTAAATATAGTAATTGTTCCTTATTTAAAGTTCCTGTAGTTGCACCATGACTAGCTTCAAGTTCATCTACTAATATCTCTAAATGTGGTTGTGCATAAATAGTAGCATCATTTGAAAGTAAAATAGTATTTGAGTTTTGGAAAGCTTTTGTAAAAAGAGCATTTTTATTTACTATAGACTTTGCTTTAAATACTGTACGTGATTTATCTTTTAATGAATGCTTAAAATTTATACTACTTATAGAGTTTTCATTATTATGTACAGTATTTATTACATTTGCTGTATTTGATGAATTTTGCGATTTAACTAAAGCATTTAGTTCGTAATCACAATTTTTATTATCTAGTACGTTAACAATGTTATTAATAATTACACCAGTTCCATACTCAAAGTTTGTAACCTTACACTTTGAATTGTCTTTTTGTTTTATGTCTAAATTGAAAACTAAATAATTTGAATCGTTTATATCTTGAACTTTTGCATATTCGAAATTTGCATTTTCATCTATTTGAAATGTTCTATTTAAACAGTAGGCACTATTATTTGATGTATTTGTAAAAACTTCTATAACAGATGCTTTTACATTTTCTTTAACTTCTATTTTTAATGAGTTTGTAAAAAAAGTTTCATCTTCTTTTATTTTATGAATTAAGCAAATTGGTTCTGGAATATTAGAATTTATTGTTAAAATCACTTGATTTTCATCTAGATTTTTAGTAATTTCAAATAATGAATTTGTATATTCTTTAGTATCTTTTCTTACTTCCAAGCCCATAATATCAAATTTATAGCTTTTAGTATTTTTAAAATCATATGAAAAAAGTTCAGCAAAATTTACTTTTATAAATTCTTCATCTTTTTTTGTAGGTAGAACTAACCCTTCAATTTCATTTACTCTCATCTTTAATTCCTATTCCTTCATAGCCTTTTTCATCTAGCTCTAAAGCAAGAGAATAATCTCCTGTTTTTACAATTTGTCCATCATTTAAAATATGAACAAAATCAGGTTTAATTAACTCTAATAATCTATCATAGTGTGTAATCATTAAAACAGATTTCTTTCCATCTAACATAGAATTTATTACATTTGCAACTGTTTTAATAGCATCTACATCAAGACCTGAATCTATTTCATCTAGCATGATTAAATCTGGATCTAAGAGTAGTAATTGTATTAATTCATTTCTCTTTTTCTCACCACCTGAAAAACCTTCATTTAAATCTCTTTGTAAAAGTTTTTTATCAAGGTTGTATTTAGATGTTTGATCTTTAATAAGCTTTAAGAAATCCATAGTATCTATATCTTCTTGCCCAGCATATTTTCTTTTTTCGTTTATTGCTGTTTTTAAAAAGTAGCTATTATTAACGCCAGGAACTTCAATAGGATTTTGAAAACTCATAAAAATACCTTCATTTGCTCTTTGTGAAACATCTAAATCTAATAAATCTTTCTTTTTATAGGTAATTGCTCCATCTGTTACTTCACAATCATAGTGAGCACTTAATGTTTTTACCAAAGTAGATTTTCCAGCTCCATTAATTCCCATTAGGGCATGAATTTCACCTTCTTTAATATTTAAGTTTAAACCTTTTAAAATCTCTTTGTCATTTATATTTACTTTTAAATTTTTAATTTCTAACATAGTTTTATTTTGCTGGTTAAATTAACCAACGCTCCCTTCTAATGATATATTTAATAACTCTTTTGCTTCAGCAGCAAATTCCATAGGTAACTCTTTTAGTACTTCCTTACAAAAACCATTTACAATCATTGAAATTGCATTTTCTTCACTAATACCTCTTTGTGATATATAAAAAAGTTGTTCATCTGAAATTTTTGAAGTTGTTGCTTCATGTTCAATTATTGCATCCATATTTCTAACTTCATGATATGGATATGTATGTGCATTAGATTTATTTCCTATAAGAAGTGAATCACACTCTGAAATATTACGTGCACCTGTAGCTTCTTTACCAACTCTTACTAATCCCCTATAAGCATTAACTCCACTCATAGCAGAGATACCTTTTGAAATAATTGTAGATTTAGTATTTTTCCCTAAATGAACCATTTTAGTACCAGTATCAGCTTGTTGAGATTTTGATGATATTGCAACTGAATAAAATTCACCTACACTATTATCACCTTTTAAAATACATGATGGGTATTTCCATGTCAAAGAAGAACCTGTTTCAACTTGTGTCCAAGAAATTTTTGAGTTTTTACCCTCACAATTTCCTCTTTTTGTTACAAAGTTTAGAATTCCACCTTTTCCATCTTTATCACCTGGATACCAGTTTTGTATAGTTGAATATTTAATTTGTGCATCATCAAGTGCTACAAGTTCTACTACTGCTGCATGAAGTTGTCTTTCATCTCTTGTTGGTGCTGAACACCCTTCATTATATGATACATAAGAATTTTTATCACAAATAATAATAGTTCGCTCAAACTGACCAGTATCAAGTGCGTTTATCCTAAAGTAAGTTGATAACTCCATTGGACAAACTGTATTTGGTGGCACATATACAAAAGAACCATCTGTAAATACAGCCGAGTTTAAACAGGAAAAATAATTGTCTGTTACAGGTACAACAGAAGCTAGATATTTTTTTAACAGTTCAGGATATTTATTAGCTGCTTCGCTTACTGAACAAAATATTATTCCTAATTCTTCTAATTCAGCTTGATAAGTTGTTTTAACTGAAACTGAATCAAATACTGCATCAACAGCTACAGTTTTAACACCTGCTAGTTGTTTTTGTTCTTCTAATGGTATTCCTAACTTTTCATAAGTTTTTAATATTTCTGGATCTACTTCATCTAAAGAATCTAATGCTTTTTTAGGAGCTGAAAAATAAGCAATATCTTGATAATCGATTCTTGGATATTTTAAGTTTGCCCAAGAAGGCTCTTCCATTTTTAACCATTTAGCATAAGCTTTAAGTCTAAAATCTAAAAGCCAAGAAGGTTCTTCTTTTTTTGCAGATATTGCTTTTATAACATCTTCATTTAATCCTTTAGGAAAAGTATCACTTTGTACTAAAGTTTCAAATCCTAGTTTATATTCACTATTAATAACGTCATGAATGTGTTTATTCTCACTCATAATTGACTCCATAATTATTCAAATTTTTAAATAAGACAATAATTGTCCTATTTCAAATATATCAGTAATTAAATTAAATAAAACTTAAATAGGACAAAAAATATCCTATTTAAAAATTGCGTGTAAAATTATAGCTATTTTCTTTTTTTTTAAATTTATTAACATAATAAAAAGTCAGGTGTCAATAAACTTATATTCTACATTTTTATAAAAGATTAAGTATGGTATTTGAAAATTTATTGATTAAATTTTTGTTACTTTTTGAAATAAAATGCTTTAAATAAATCTAATTAAGACAATTTTTATCCTATTTACACTAAACTTCAAAATCAATTAATATAATAGTAATAAAAAATACAAAACTAATAGGAATATAGAATATGATGGAAGTTTATTTAGATAATAATGCAACTACGATGGTAGATCCAAAAGTTTTCGAAGAAATGAAACCATTTTTTTGTGACATTTATGGAAACCCTAATTCACTTCATAAGTTTGGAGCAGGAACTCACCCTAAGATGGTGGAAGCTTTAGATTTTTTATATGAGGGAATTAACGCAGCAGATGAAGATGATATTATTATTACAGGTAATGCAACTGAAAGTATTAACACAGTTATAAAAGGTATTTGGGTTGATAAAATTTTAAATGGTAATAAAAATCATATTATTACAAGTGAAGTTGAACATCCAGCTACAACTGCAGCATGTAAGTTTTTAGAAACACAAGGGGTTAAAGTTACTTATTTACCTGTAAATGAAGAGGGTGTTTTAGAATCATCGTCTATAAGAGATGCTATTACAGAAGAAACTGCATTAGTTACAATTATGTGGGCAAATAATGAAACTGGTAAAATTTTTCCAATCAAAGAAATTGGATTAATTTGTAAAACTACTGGTGTAGCATTTCATTCTGATGCAACTCAAGCAATTGGAAAATTTCCAGTAGATGTTCAAGATTGTAATCTTGATTACATAAGTTTTTCTGCGCATAAATTCCATGGACCAAAAGGTATTGGTGGATTATATGTTAAAAAAGGTTCTGCTTTGACTCCTCTTTTAAATGGTGGAGAGCAAATGGGTGGACACAGAGCTGGTACTGTTGATGTTGCATCAATGGTTGGAATGGGATGGGCTATGCATTTAGCAACATCTAAAATGGCTTTAGCTTATGAAGAAGATCAAGTAAGTAAATTAAGAGATAGACTAGAAAATGCAATTTTAGAATTACCAGAGACTATTGTAATTGGTGGAAAAGGTAACAGAACTCCAAACACAACTTTAATTTCTTTTAGAGGTGTTGAAGGCGAATCTATGTTATGGGATTTAAATCAAAATGGTGTTGGTGCTTCAACTGGAAGTGCATGTGCTAGTGAAGATTTAGAAGCAAATCCTGTTATGAATGCATTTGGAAGTGATAGTGAATTAGCTCATACAGGTGTTAGATTCTCTTTGAGTAGATTTACTACTGAAGAACAAATTGATTATGCAATCGAAGTAATTCAAAATGCAGTTAAAAGATTAAGAGCACTTTCAAGTTCATATGCATATGCACCTGAATCTCATAAATCAGCTTTATAAAAAATAATAGAATAATAAAAAGGAAAATGACATGGCAAAAAATGATTTAATTAGTGGATCAATTTGGGATGAGTATTCAAATCAAGTTGTAAATAGAATGAATAGCCCTCAACATCAAGGTGAAATTACTGAAGAAAGAGCTAAAGAATTAGGAACAAAACTAATTGTTGCTGACTTTGGTGCTGAATCATGTGGTGATG
>CAJQLJ010000081.1 GCA_905479135.1 uncultured Campylobacterales bacterium
AGGTATTTCCAGAACCACCACCTATCCAAAAGTGACCACCGTTTGTCTCAACAGTTGAACCTTTACGTAACATAACTGAACCAAAGTTCACTCCTCCGTCACTATTTGACCATAAAATAGTGTCTCCACCATCAGTTATGATTGATTTATCTAAAGCTAATATAATATCAGCAGATGATTTTAATAATACATCTCCATTATCATTTCCACCTTGAGTATCAAGGTTTGCATTTACATTTATATCACCACCATATAAAGTTATTGGACCAGATATGGTTGTATCATTATTTATCGTAATATCTGTTATATTAATTGTTTTACCAATTGTTAAACCACTTAAATTACTATTAAATGTCCAATTAGAACTATCAAATTCTGATGTAAAACTATCTTCTACATAAGACTGTATTATCAAACTACCTTGTTGAACATTATTATTTGGATCTCCTAGTTTAGTATCAAAAGTAGCTGTACCATCAAAATTAATTGATAGAATTTTATTTGGTTCGATATTTAGGAAGTCTTGAGCAGAAGTATATTCTAACTTACCACTAGTGTTTAAAGTTATATTTCCATCTGCATAAACTCTTGGATTAGCACCAGTACGCAATGCTTTTCCTGTAAAATTACTTGCAGTATTAACAGCCGTGATAGTTAAATCATTTTCAATATCTATAACCTGGCTCATATTGCTACCATTATAAACAGCTGAAGAACCTAGTCTAACTCCATAGTTTATTGCATTTCCAGTTTGACCATCTAAAATAAGATTATTACCAAAAAATTGATTATTTTGCAAATATATACCATCAAAGTTTCCAGATGTCTTACCTCGTAAAGTAATATTACCTCCAGTAGAGCTTGATTTACTCGTATTTATGATAGGTGATGCAGTATCAGTTGAAATTAAAATTCCATCATTCGTTGTAGAACCATTTGCATACCCCGTAGGAACTGTTGTTCCTTCTCCACCTGCTAAAATCACATCCCCACCATTAGTGATTACATCTTGTCCACCATCGTTATGGAATGAAATATAACCGCTATCATCTACATCACTATCAGCCCAATAAATAATATCTCCACCATTGGAAGTTATATTTACATCTCCACCTTGGGTAATATTATCTGCAGCTTTTAAAAGAATATCCCCAGTGGCGCCACCACCTTGTGTATCAAGGTTTGCATTAACATTTATATCTCCACCATAAATATTTATAGGCCCAGATATAGTTGTAGATGAGTCAATTGTAATATCAGCAGTATTTTCTTCTTTACCAATAGTCAAACCTGTTTCATTTCCAGAAAGGCTTAAATTTGATAATTGCGAAGATAATTCAGAAATAAAACTATTCTCTAGAGGTTTTAATGTTACTTCTCCTGTAGTACTAATACTAGATGAAGAAGTAAAATTAATATCATCCCCTATAAAAATAATATCACTAGAACTATCCGTGATATCAGAACCATCATTACCAAAGGTTCCATTAATATTTATATGAGAACTTGAATTAGCAGAGTCTCCTGTAAATGTTATATCACCACTATTCACATAAGTGTTTATATTTCCAATAATTCCATTATAAACTGAACTTGATGTTTTACCTGTAAAATCAACTCCCCCTTCACCATATGAATAAATATTTGCATTACCTTGAAAACCAGCTTGATAATCAGTTGTCTGATTTCCTTGAACTTCTCCATATATTGAAATTGCTGTAGTTTCATCACTAGATGATTTTAGAGTAAGGGTACTTCCTCCAAAAGCATTAAACTCAATACCATGCCAAGTGTTTAAATTAACACCACTAAATTCTATAGTACCAGATCCTGCATCAATCATTTGCGTAGAACCAGTACTAGAACCAAGTAACATAATACCAAGACCGTGATCTGACTTACCATTGACTTTTATATCTCCTCCACCGGAATAAAAAGAAATTCTGTTTTCAGCTGTAGTATAACTATCTGTCCCTATATTTATACCACCTGTTTTTTCACCTAAATCAGACCAGGTACCTGCTGTAGTAGATTTTGCAAATGCGAAACCATCAGGGATTCCATCATTAGCTGTTCCATTGTTTGATCCATCATCAGATCCACCAGCTAAAGTTATTTTACCACCACCTGAATCTTGGTCAGTTAGTCCATTTGCTGTATTTATGTTAATATTCTGTTCTAGACCAATATATCCATCATTATTAGCATCTGAGTCTGCCCAAAGAGTTATGTTTCCGTTATTAGATTTTAAAGTAATATTATCTGCTGAAGTAATATCTCCTGTAGCTTTCAAAATAATATCTTCATTTATTAAGGATGAAATTATATCCTCATTTATATTGATATCTCTAGCATAAATATTAATAGGGCCAGATATTGATATATCTTTACCTATAATAATATCCTTTGAATTAGTAGGATCTCCTATAATTAAACTTGAAATATCACTTCCAAAAAAGTATTTTGTTAAATCTATAGATTCTACAAAAGATGCTACTGAACCATCATTTGGTCTGGCTAACATAGATAAACTACCTGAAGTAGTTATATTAGCCTCAATACTTGAATAAACAGAGTGTTTATCAGCTTTTAGTTCTATATTACCTGAAGTACTTTTGATTTCATAATCTTTATCACCACCAAAAGATACACGACCTGAATTTAATGCTTCAATTGTTATATTACCATCTGTAGTAATTATACTACTATCAGTACTTGTTCTTGTGTTACTATTAACAAGATATACATCATAATCATAACTTTCAGATTCACCCGTAATGTTTACATTTCCGCTTGCAGACATACTACCAGCTAACCATACTCCATATCCATAATTAGAAGAAGGAGAAGATTCTGAAATACCTGTAATACTAATATTACCAGCAGCTTGAATACTTGAATTATGACCTAGCTCTACACCTACTAAGCTGTTAGAGTCTCCTTCACTACTTCGGCCTAATAGCGTTATATCTCCAGTTGTAACTGTTTTTATTATCGAATCATTATCTATTCTAATACCATCTGAATCGATATCTAAAATACTTCCAGTATCACCATCAATTAAGATATTACCATTTGTTGAAGTAATGTCTGCATCAATATCAACATTTCCACCATAAATTGAGACTGGACCTGAAATATTTATATCTTTTTCAATAAGAACTTTAGAAGTATTAGTTGATTTTCCAATAGTCAATCCAGTTAAGGAAGAAATATTTTTTAATGTTAAACCATTTAAAGTATTGCTACCTATAAAATCATTTCCACTACTACTACCACTCCAATAAAAATCTGTCGTATTAGAAACATCATTATCTTGAAAAGAGTTACCAAAAGGAGCTATTGTAAGTGATCCAGTTGTATTAATAGTAGTCCCTGAACTTCTAGAGTTTTCTCCATCAAAATATACTTCATTACCATATATCTCAATATCACCAGTACCTGTATTAATTGTAATTTCTTGACCAGTAAGATAAGTAAAACCTATATCTGTAGCACCACTTTCTATTTGATGAGTTTTAGCAGCTACATAAAAAGAACCATCATCAGAAATTCCTGTAGTATTGATGTCTCCTTGAAATGCTACCGCATTCCAAGCACCGGCACCATCACTAACTTCTACAGCACCATTTCCTACAGTTAGGCCATTCCAATTATTACTTGTATCTCCTCCTCCAACCCATAAATGTCCTCCATTAGTAGAAATTGTTCCACTTGATAAACCAATATTTGAAGCATTACTTCCAATACCACCTTGACCATCAGTATTAGACCATAAAATAACATTTAATTTACCATTAGTAGAACCTATAGAGTTGTTAATATTGATTTGTCTTCTAGCTTTTAATGTCAAGGATGCATCTCCACCAGCTGTTTTTTCAATTGCATCATTTACTGTGATATTATTTGTAGCTTCTAAAGTTACATTTGTTCCACTATTTAATGAACTTTCAATTGTGCTTGAAGAAATAGTAACATCTCCATCAGTTGTAGTGGTAGCTGGGTCTCCTGATAATGTTTCATCTCCACTAGATCCGATAGTAATATTTGTAGGGTCAAGTAACCAGTCTTTTGCTTTTATATTTATTGTTTCTTTAATAGAAAGTTTTTCTCCAGAAGTTTCTACAAATCCATCCTCAGCACTAATTGTCCCATCAACTTCAGCAGTACCACCGTGGGCAAATAACTCCACATATCCTGTTAAACTATCTATTGAGTTTGCTTCAATAATACCTGTATTATTAACTACACCTTTTAGTAGTTCATCAACTGCATTTGTTGTAAGATATATCTCTCCACCATCAGCTATTATATGACCTGAGTTTTTTACAAGTGCATCAAGTACACCTTTATCAACTCTTAGGTTTACAAGTGAGTTTCCATTTAGGTTTAGTGAGTATGAATCAGCACCAACTAAATGAACCTTTCCTTTTACTGCTTTTATAGTTCCTTCATTTATTACTTCATTTGAAGCTAATACTACTGAACCTGTATCATTAACTGTTATTGAACCTTGATTTATTACAGAGTTTGAAGAAGAGTTTTTAAAGTCATAATTTCCTGCATTAAAATCACTATCAGATAATTCTGCAGTTGTTGCTAGAATACCTGAAGTATTTATTCTTGCATTTTTTGAAAATAGTACTCCATTAGAGTTTAGAAGCCAAACTTGACCATTTGCATTTAATGCTCCATCAATAATAGATTTTTCATTACCTATTACTCTATTTAAAGTAATTGAAGTTGATGAGGGTTGATTAAAGTTTACAGTTTCGTTTGTTGCTATAGAGAAGTTCTGCCAATTAATACTTGCTTTTGCGGTGCTTTGATCAATATTAGTGACTGTTCCATTTTGAGAAATAGTAGCAGTTCCTGAAGTAACTGTTCCCCCTGTTGGAGATGCATTAGCAATTATTACACTTCCAAGCATAGCAGATACTACTAAAGATATTTTTCCACCTTTAAGGATTCTAAATCTATTTTTATAATCAATTAGTCGGTTCATATTTTCCCTAAAATTATTTTGTTTATTATATAGTTTTAATTTAATATTATGCTTATATATGACTTATTTAAAGGTATTTAGAGATAAGTCTTTATTTTGATTAATTGTTGATTTAATATCATTTTTCTCTAAAAGTGAATGCAATAGATTTTTAACATTAATTAATAAGATATATTAGCTATCATTTCACCCATAGAAACTAATTAACTATGTTGATTCTACAAAATGCATATTTTCAAATAAAATAACAAGAAAAACTTAACCATAAGGGGTGACGAAAGTGGGACGGTTTTTTTTGATAAATACGATAAAAATAATACTTTATATGTCTAGAAGTGCCTATTTTTAACATATTTGATTAAAAAATAAAAGTTATACTATCTTCATAATAGACTCTAACTTTCATTTTATACCTTTTAAACCTAACCCATTGGATACATAATTCTATTTTGTATCTGCTCGATTTTTTTCATTAATTCATCATCAATTTTAAAATTAAAAGCTGCTAATGAATCATCAACTTGAGATAATTCTCTTGCACCTACAATTGTAGAAGCTACAAAATCAAAATGCTTTGAATATGCTACTGCTAAAGTAACAGAAGATATTCCATACTCTTTTGCTAATTTTATATATTCATTAGTAGCTTCTATTGTTTTTGCATTTACAAATCTAGCAGCTTGTGCTTGAACTCTTGGATTTGGATTATTTATATATGCTGCAAACCTTGAATCCTCTGGATAAAAGTTATTACTATATTTTCCTGATAGAACTCCTCCTGCAATTGGAGAATAAGGTAGCAATGATATATTTTCTTCCTTGCATACATTTGCAAGTTCATCTAAAAACCTTGGATTTAATAAAGAAAAATTATTTTGAATTGATTGGAATCTTGCTAGATTTTTATTTTTTGATGTTTCATTTGCTTTTGTTAAGCCATAAGCAGTATCATTTGAAGTTCCAAGGTATCGCACCTTTCCTTCTTTTACTAAATCATCAAAAGCTCTTAATGACTCTTCAATTGGAACAATAGGATCAGGCCAGTGCATTTGATAAAGATCTAGATAATCAGTATCCAGTCTTTTTAAACTACCCTCAACTGCTTTTTTAATATGAAAAGAATCAATAGCAGTAAGTCCATGTCTTTGAGGAGGAACAAACCAACCAGCAGCAGCTCCACTTACTTTTGATGCCAAGATAATAGAATCCCTATCTTTAGTTTTTAACCACTCGCCTACCCATTCTTCTGTATCACCAGCTGTTGCTTTTTTAGGTGGAACTGGATACAACTCTGCTGTATCATAAAAATTTATTCCATTATCGTATGATTTATCTAAAATCTTGAAAGCTTCTTTTTTTGATGTAGTAGAACCAAACGTCATAGTTCCCATACAAATAGAAGAAACTCTAAGACCGCTATTTCCAATATATCTAAAATCCATAATAATTCCTTAAAATATTTTATAAGAAAGTATATCCTTTAAATAAATACAATTAGTTTAAATATTCTTTAAAACTATTCCATGATACAAATTTCTTTTTTCTTCATATGTGCAATAGTTTCTTTCGCAACTAAACTTACAATAATAATTGTAATAACAGCAAATATATATGAAAGAATGGCATAAAAGTTTTGTTGTGTTAACTCATACATTAATATCGTAGATAAAGAAATAGCTGCCATTGGAAAAGTAAATGCCCACCATGATATAAAGAACTTTATGTTTATGTAGTTTTTATACATTGTAAATACAAGTATTGTAAAAAACAATCCTAAGCTATACAAAATATGTGCAAAGAAATCTAACTCGCCACTTAATTTTACATATGATAAAAAGCCTATTGCAGGTGGTGCAATTAAGATAAATAGCGTTGGCATGAATTTAGGAGCAAATTGTTTATGAAAAATTATTCTATTTAATATAATTGAGAAAAGTATAATCCAAAAGAAAATACCAATTGAAAAATAAAAATATAAAACTGAATCATCAATAAAATTTTTTCCTGCAATTGGAACGATTAGATTTCCAACAATTGGTATAAACCATGCAGGATTTGAATGTTGAATTTCAAGATTATTATTTATCCAAAATTTCATTGTATAAAAGGTTAATATTATATGTAAAGTAGCACCTAATATAAAAAGTATTTGTGATAGTTGATCAAATGTATGTCTATAAAAGATTGATAATATTAAAGTTGAAATTGAAATTGCTGCAAAAAAATTTATTCTAATTGGATGAGTTATTTCGCTCTTTACTTCTTCTTTGTATTTGAATAATTTTAATAAATAATTTCCTAAAACTAAAAGAAATATCATACTTGATAACAAACCTAAAACATCTGCTATTACTGTAGGAAAATATAAAATTTCACTAAGTTTTTTTAATACTAATGATAATCCTGATAATCCCATTACAATAGCAAACATCATTACAGGAAAAAATTGTAATCTATTTGATGGTATTGATTTAATACTCTCTTTATTTTGCATTTATTACATCCTATTTATAAATAATTTAATATAATTAGAAAAAAGGTAAAAAATGGCAAAAAAGAAAAAATCATTAGTTGACTTATCCAATATGAACTTATCTTATGAAGAAAAAGGTCAAATTATAAAACTAATAAACTTTAAGACTCAAGCACTTTCACTTGATACAGAAATATATGAAAATAATATTCTAGTAACAAAAAGAAGTATGGTATATGCACATTTGCCTAGAAATCTAAAGGCACAATTAAACAAGTTTTTCTAATTATAAGTATAATTGTAACTTATTATTATTAAGATTAGTTGTAGCAAGTATAAGCAATATTTATATTTAACTTCTTTTATTTCTTTTTATTAATAAGTAAACAAAAAAAGGAGCTCCTATAAACGCAGTAACAACTCCAATTGGAAGACTTGATGCTGTATTCAGATTTCTTGATATCAAATCAGATATCACTAAAAATACTCCACCATAAAAAAATACTGGTAATATTAATTGGTCTGCACTTTTTTTATAAATAAGCTTTATAATATGTGGAACTACTAAACCAATAAATCCAATGGGTCCTACAAAACTAATACTAACACCCACACAAATAGAAATAACAATAAGTAGAAGTAAATTTAACTTATGTACACTCAAACCTTTTAAAAATGCAGTATCATTTGAGATAAGCAAAAGTTTGATTTTTGACCTATTTGTGTATATTGTAATATACATAATAACAGCCATAATAAAAATTATAAAAGGGCTTGTAAAACCTACAGTATCCAAACTTCCTAAAGTAAATCTAACTATTGAATAGTTTTGCTCCAAGTTACTCATATAAAATACTAACATTAATGCAGATGAATAAAAGTAAGATAAAGCAATACCTATTAAAAGAATTGAGTTTGTAGAAACTGCAATTGTATTTTTATTTATATTCTTAGAAATATAATATAAAATCGTAATTGTTACAAGTGAACCAAAAGCTGAAGATATTGATAAAATCATTGCAGGAAAAAAAACAATAGAAATAGCAGTAAACAGTGTCGTACCACTTGCAATTCCAAGTGTATATGGAGTTATAAGTGCATTTTTAAATATAATTTGGAATACCAAACCACTTAGTGCTAAAATTCCACCTACAAAAAAAGCTAATAGAACTCTTGAAACTCTAAGATCCCAAAATACTTTATATGTAATAGTACTTGAATCAAATAGTTCATTTAGATTTATACTAATTTCACCTAAAAAAGGAGAGATTATTAGAATAATAATTGAAAATATATATAAACCTAATTTCATAAGTTTACTACCAAATGCTCATTTATTTTTAAAATTGAATCATTATAAAACTTTTTTAGATTTTTATTACAAAAAAAATCTTCATGCTTGCCTAAAAATTCTATTTTTCCATCTTTTAAATATAAAATTTTAAATTTTAAAGCATAAGCTAAATCAAGATTATGTGTAATTATAATCTTTTGTTTTAGAAAAGCTGAATTAAAAATATCAAATACCTCTTTTAATCTTGTAATATCTAAATTCGCAGTTAATTCATCAAATATAGTTATTTTTGCATTGTGTAAGATACTTGAAGCTAGAAGAAGAAGTTGCTTTTCTCCTGAACTAAAGGCTTTACAATATTTATTTTCAAGTTTTCTAAGATTTAAAATATCTATTAATTCATCAATTTTTTTATTATCAACTTGATCAATACATGACAATTCTAAAAATTCACGTAAAGTTATGTACTCATCAAATATTGATAATTTTGGTGGAATATAGTTTATATATTCAGCTCTTTTTTTATCACTTAAATCATGTAAGTTTTCACCAAATAATTTTACATTATCATTTTGAATTAGATTTGATAAAACTTTTGCAAGAGTTGATTTTCCTGCACCATTTTGACCTAAAATAATAAGGTTTTCATCATCTAATGAAAAAGTGATATCCGATAAAATATCACTTTTGTATTTATTTATTTCTAACATTTTCTAATATCTTTTTAAAATCATTTATAAAATAAACTACTCTTTGACTTGGAATTCCTGCATATTGTTCATCTATTAAATAAACATTTTTATTAAATCCAGCATTTGTTGGTAAACTTTGCCAATTAGAGATTATCTTTTTTTGTTCTTTTATCTTACCTTTTAAAAATGGAGATAAAAGAACAATTATATCAGGATTCATATTTATTATTTTTTCACTATTTACTACAGGTTGATTTTTTGCGTTTGAAGAAAATGCATTTATATTTTCTGAAGCTTTTAATATATCTTCAAAATAAAGATGATTACCCGCTATATAAATTTGATTGTTTAAATCTTTTCTTGGTCCAATTACTATTAAAACTTTTTTATTAGAAACAATTCCTTTTAAAGAAGCTAAAGAGTTATTTATATTTGAAATAATCTCTTTAGCCTTTTGTTCTTTTTTAAAATAAACACCTAATGTTTTGACAGTACTTTTAATAGCATCAATAGTATCCGTTTTAAATACTAATGTTTCTATATTTAAACTTTTTAAATTTTCTAGCATTTTTTCATCGTAGTTTTGAGAAACAACAACCGTAGGTTTAGATTCAAGAATCTTTTCTAAAGATATACTTGCATGACCACCTACTTTTTTTACATCTTTTGAACGTGGAGGGAAATCACAATATTCAGTATTAGCTACTACACTATTTCCCATTCCAAGAGCATATACTATTTCGTTTATTGATGGAGTAAGAGTTACGATTCTTACTTCCCCCATCAAATTAAAACAAAAGACAAAAAGAATAATTATAGTTTTTTTCATATTAGAACGTTGCCTTTAATCCTACATAAGCACTTCTTTCTGCTGTTGCATAACCATCAATTGTTTGGTAATATTTATTAAATAAGTTATCAACTTTTAAGTATGTAGAAAAAGTTTTGTTGATTTCATAGTTCATTACTGAATTCCACACTGTGTAATTTCCAGTTTGCGTATTGCCAACATCTTTCCTATTACCAATATATTCGCCATTTACATTTAAATGCAATTTACCAATTCCATAATAATCAAGTCCAAATTTTAAATTTCTATTTGCAACTCTTAATAATCTTTCACCATCTTTATCTTTAGCACTTGTATATGTGTAAGTTAAAGATAAAAGAGTATCTTCTTCAATATTTTTGTTATAGTTTAATTCATAACCTTTTAGAACTGATGTTCCATCTGTATTTTCATAATGATCAGTTATATAAGTTAATAAATCATCAATTTTATTTCTAAATAATCTTACTTTTAAGTCCTTATATTTACCAGATATATCAAAAGATTTTGTAGCTTCTGGGTTTAAATCATTTCCACCATCATGACTTAATTCATATAAACTTGGTGCCTTATATCCTGTTCCATAATTAGTTGAAAATTCAAAGTCATTAAAAGAATGTTTTAAGCCAATTTTTCCTGTAACTTTATTCTTAAAGCTTGTATACTTATCATATCTAAGTGATTGAGTAAAAATAGTATCATCGTTAAATTTATTACTATTACTTAAAAAATATCCTGTATTACTATAGTCTATAGCATAACTCTTTTTTTGAGTAAATTCTTTTCTATCAATTCCTAAAACAATAAAGTCACTATTGTTATATTCAATATTTGATTTAATACCATATTCTTTTATATCTCCAGTAAATTCATTAGTATAACCTGTTGGATCTACTCTATCAAATGATGATTTACTTGCATAGATATCTAGTTTATTTATACTATCATTATGATTAAAATTTATTTTTGAAAATTTACTTTTCGATATGATTTTATCATCTGAATCATTTGCATCCGACCCATCATACTCAGATTCCGAATCAATAATCGTATGAGATAAATCTATCTTATTTGCATCGTCAATATTAAAACCAGTTTTTAAAGATAGTGTCGTATTTTTATAAGAATCATCTTCTAAACTATCTAAATCTACACCTCTTGTAGCTTGTGCAGAAAAACCATCACTTATAACTCTTTGCGCATTTAGTTTTGCATAGTAATTGTCTTCTTTAAAAGAAACAGATGCTCCATATTTTTTAGTATTATAACTTCCATATTCAGTATTAATAGTTCCATGAAAACCATCTTCTGAATCTTTTGTTATAATATTAATTACACCAGCACTTGCATCTGCACCCCAAATACCACTTTGTGCACCTTTTATGATTTCAATTTGTTTTATATCTGTAATTAATATATTTTGTGGAAAAGCTGAACCATTAGTTATATCATTATATCTTATACCATCAATTAAAACTAATACATTTGAATAATGAGCACCATTAATTCTTACAAAAGATGTTTGTCCTAAACCACCATTTGATGTAAAACTAATTCCTGCAACACTATTTAATGCTTGTGTTAAATCAGTAAACTGTCTTTCTTCAAGTTCTTCACTTGTAATAACTTCTATACTTGATGTAACATCTTTGATTGATTGGCTTGATTTTGTAGCACTTGTAACTGTGATTGTGTCTAATTTATCTGCTGAGTAGATATTTGTGGCTATTAGTAAGCTTAGCCCTAAGCTTGTAGATATTTTTTTATTCATTATTTTATGTTCCTAATTTTTTATTATATTTTGTTTGTTGAATCTAAGTTTATGGGTTTTAATTCTTTTGCTAGTAATATTTTTGTTATTCGTGGCAAACTACTATGTAAAATTGCATCAATCATGCAGTATAAAGATTGCATTTTTTTATCAACAGTAGCTGCTAATATGCCAAAAATTGTAAAATATTTTTTTGATTTACTAATCATGTATTCCTCCTTTAAAAAGTTTTATTCTTATAATTGTGTGGATTATATATAAAAGTAGATAAAACTATTGAATCAATAGTTTTATATGTGACAATCTAAGATTGTTTTACTTGGATCGCTTAGGTATTCATAACCTAAGTAAGCGACATAAATACCAAAACCAATAACTAAATATGAAGCTAATTTAATAAATAAATCTCTTAAGTTTGTTTTTTTGAATAAACCTACAAAAAAACCAAGTGAAAAAAGTGCTGGTATTGTACTAAGTCCAAAGATAAACATTACAAAAGCACCCCATATAGGACTTCCTGTACTTGCAGCTGTTATTGCAAATACATAAACAAAACCACAAGGTAAAAGACCATTTAACATACCTAATAAATAAAAACTCATTAACGAATCAGAACCTAAAAGTGATTTGAAAGTACTTTGATAAAGTGGAGATTTTGAACAAGAGTGTTCTATTGAAGTTAGAAACTTGATTTTTCCCATTAACGATAAACCAATTAAAACCATAGTAGAACCAGTTACTAAAAGTAAAATACCACTAGTTAGATTATCAAAAGTAACAACTCCTCCAACTAGACCAAATAATGCACCTAAAATTGTATATGTTGTGATTCTACCAAAAGAATATAATAAGTGAACAGTAGCTTGCATTTTCTTAGACCACTCACTTCTAATTTTTGTACTAGAATAAGCTATTACTATTCCACCACACATACCAACACAGTGTCCAAAAGAACCTAGAAAAGCGATAGTTACGATTGTTACAATACTTATAGTTTCCATTATTTTCCTATTAATTCTTTTCTAATATATGGGTTGACTAAGCTTTCGCCTCTTAGCATTTTTAGACTCATCTCATCAAAACTAATAAGATTATCTTCTTTTTTCTCATATGCACCAAATCCATAACCCATAGGAGTATTTTCTGTTCTGCTATACCAAGCTTTTCTTCCGTCAATATATTTTTTAGTATCAATACTCATTACCCAGATTTTTCCCGTATCTTTAAATGATTTATCTTTTAACCAATTTACCATTCCACCGTGATCATGAAAGAACCAAGTCTTTCCACTTTTTGAAACAACTTGAGATACATATGTCATATCATCAATTATCATTCCACAATCACTATCTTGATATTTTCCTAAAATTATTTGAAGAGGTGTTTGATTTATATTTCCTTCTTTTAAAACTACCATTTGTTTTTTATTAGACATTGATAAAAATATTATGATAATTATTGAGATTATTGTTAAAATTGTTAAAAAAGGTAAGATTTTTTTCATTTGTTAAACTCCTAAATTATAATTGTACAAAAAAAAAGCTTCACAAAATTTGCGAAGCCACATTCAAATTTATTAATAGTACCTAGGATACTAATCTTGTACATAATCAGTTAGTAGGAGGATTAATCTAGTAATATCCTAAATCATTTGAAGTATAACAATTGTTTGTTAAATATTTGTTAAATCAAGATATTTTTTGTCCTATATTTTATTTTGACAAAAATTTAATCTTATTTTTTATTTTTAATCCTATAATTAGCTATAAAATAATTTAGGATAATAATATATGCGTTTAATAATGTTTGATATGGATGGAACTTTAATAGATAGTGGCTTAGCAATTGCAAATACAGTAAATCATGTAAGAGAACAACTTGGATTTGAAAAACTAGAAATTAATTATGTTTTAGAAAAGGTGAATGAAGCTCACTTAAATACTTCAGAATTTTTTTATGGAACAAAAAATTATACAGAAGAACAGACGAAACTTTTTGAAGATTATTATAATGAGCACTGTTTAACTGATTTAGTTTTATATGATGGCATTTATGATTTGATTTCTGATTTAAAAGGTGATTTTAAACTCGCAGTTGCGACAAATGCAAATTCATTCTTTGCTAAAAAAATGTTAGATCACGTTGGAATTGGTCATCATTTCTCTACTGTTTTAGGTTTTGATAGTGTTAAAAATGCTAAACCACATCCAGAGATGGTAAATAAAATATTAAATAAATATTCTGTTGAAAGTAAAAATGCACAACTAATTGGTGATTCTCATAAAGATATTATAGCAGCTACAAAAGCTGGTGTTGATTCAGTTTTAGTAAACTGGGGATTTTCTAATCATGAAAAAGATGCTATTGAAACAGTAGAAGAATTAGAAAATAAAATTTATCAAAAGTTCAAATAATAAAATTAGTTTTAGTTATTAGGTAAAATGTTTTCAAGATTAAGCATGAAAACATTTCCTTTATCTGTTGTATCAATTTTTATCGTAATCTTATTTTTATCACAAAATTCTTTTACAATATTTAAACCAATGCCAAAACCATGATTTGAAGAATCAGTTTGATAGTATCTATCAAATATTATAAATAAGTTTTTAGTATCAATCTTTTCACCTTTATTAAATACAGATAGGATATTTTTTTCATAGCTGATATTTACTATTGGTTCTTTTTTACAATTATATTTAATTGCATTAGAAAGTAGATTATCTATGACTTTTTCAAAGCCATTTACATCTGTTAGAAGTCTTATATGAGGAAGAGTAGATGTAATAATTATATTTTCTTTTATATCTTCAAATTTTTCAATAGAATCTGTAATTATCTCATCTAAGAAACATTCTTGTTTTTCTATTTTATCTATTTGTTTTTTTATATTATATTCCATATCTTCATATAATTTTAAAAGATTATTAGAAGCTTGTTTTATTCGGTTAAGACGATTTAAACTTTTTTCATCACTAATATTTTTTTCTAAAAGCTGAGCATTCATTTTAATAGTTGATACAGGAATATTAAGTTCGTGAATTGTTTCTTTTAATTTCTTTTGTAAATTATCATCACTTTGAAATAAAGGTTTTAAAATACTTGTTGTAAAACTTAAAAAGATTATAAGTGCTAAAAAAATTAAGACAATTGTAAAATAAATAAAACTTTCTTTGTTTATCCCAAAAAATGAAATAAGTGCAAAATTAATACCAAGTATAATAAGAACAGTAAAAGTAAATACTAAAGAAACAGAAATTAAAAAATCTCTTTTTTTAGAATTCAATTTTATATCCAATACCTTTGATATTCAAAATGCTTTCTTTTCCTAAGATTTTTTTGATATGATTTATATACACTCGAATAGAACCCTCACTATAGTCTTCATTTACACTCCATAACTTTGATATAATCATTTCTTTTGTCACAATTAAACCTCTGTTTTCAATAAAAAGTTCTAGTAGTTCTGAAACTTTTGTTGATAAGTTTAAATCAATACCATTTTCATAAACTCTTTTAGTTTCAGGATTAAAACTCAAAGTAGAATTAATATTTACTATTTCAAATTGTTTTTTATTTCTTTTTAGTAAAGCTTTTATTCTTAAAATTAGTTCATCTAAATCAACTGGCTTTTTTAAATAATCATCGCAACCATTTAAAAAAGCTTGTTGTAAAGTATCTTTATCTTTGTAAGATGTAAGAAAAATTGCAGGAGTTTCATCTCCTGCATTTTTTAATTGTTTTAGTAGTTCTAAACCACTTATTTTAGGTACATTTATATCAAAGATATATAAATCATATTTATTTTCATAGTTCAAATCAAGACATTGTTCACCATTAAAAGCTAAATCAACTGCAAAGCCTTCTTCATTTAAAAAATCTTCCAAAGTACTAGCAAAAAGTTTATCATCTTCTAAAACTAATATTTTAAACATTTTTAATCTTTATTTAAAATCTTTATAATTTTGTCTTAAAGCTTCATACGCAACAATAGATACAGAGTTAGCAATATTTAAACTTCTTGCATCATTTGTCATAGGAATAGTAATACAAGACTCTTTTCTTTTATCTAATATTTCAACAGGTAAACCAGCATCTTCTCGTCCAAAATAAAAATAATCTCCTACTTCATAAGAAACATCAAAATAATTTTGCTTAGTTTTAGTAGTTGCAAAAAAATGCCTAGGAGAGAAAGGGTTTTTTTCCCAAAAATCTTCTATGTTTTCATACTCCCTTACATCTAATTCAAACCAATAATCAAGTCCTGCACGTCTTACTTCTTTTTCTGTGATATCACCAAAACCATAAGGTTTAATAAGATGTAAAGTACAATTCATAGCAAAGGCTAATCGTCCAATAGTTCCAACATTTCCAGGCATTCTAGGTTCTAATAAAACTAAATTAAACATTATAAAATCACCGTCTTATTACCATGTACAAAAACTTTATCTTCAAGTAACATTTGGAATGCATCTGATAATACAATCTTTTCAACATTTCGTCCAGCTTTTCTCATATCTTGCCATGAATAAGAGTGATCAATTCGTACAACATCTTGTGCAATAATTGGACCTTCATCCAAGTCATTTGTAACATAGTGAGCTGTTGCACCTATAATCTTAACACCTCTTTTATGTGCTTGTTTATAAGGATTTGCTCCAATAAATGCTGGTAAAAATGAATGATGAATATTTAAAACTTTTTTAGGAAAAGTCTCTACAAAAGTTGGAGTAAGTATTCTCATATATTTTGCAAGTACTATTAGTTCTGGTTCATATTTATTAACTTCTTTAATAATTAATTCTTCATGCTCTTCTCTACTCATTCCTTCTGCACCTACACAAGTAAATGGAATATCAAAATTTTCAACAAGTTGTCTTAAATCATCATGATTTGCAATCACTGCTTTAATATTAGCATTTAGTTCACCATCAATATATCTGATTAATAAATCACCTAAAACATGTGATTCTTTAGTTGCTAAAATAACTACATCTTTTTTAGCTTTTTTATTTAGTTTTATTTCTGCATTTTTAGGTAAAACTTCTTTAAGTTCTTTAAGTAAGATATTTTGAGATATTTTTCCTGAAATTATAGTTCTCATAAAAAATTTGTTAGTTTCTGGATCAACATATTCAGCATTCTGTTCTATGTTTAAATTATTTGCAAAAAGTACTTTTGAGATATTATATACTAAACCTTTTGCATCTTCTGTATCTATTAAAAGTGTGTATTCTTCCATTGTCGCCCTATTTTGTATTATTCTCATTAAAATTTGATGAGAATAATACCATTTTATTGATTAATAGATTGTTTATTGTTTAGGACTATACCATGTGTGAAAGTTTTTCTCTGTATGCAGCTAAGTCAAAACTTTTAACTCTAGCAACTCCAGTTTCATAAGCTGCATTTGCAACAGCCGAACTTACTTCTACCATAAGTCTTTTATCAAATGGAGCTGGGATTATATAATCTCTTCCATATTTTAAATCTCCAAATAAAACTTTTAAGTCATTCGTTAATGGTTCTTTTGCTAAATCAGCAATTGCTTTTGCAGCAGCTATTTTCATTTCCATATTTATTTTTTTAGTTTGTACATCTAATGCACCTCTAAAAATAAATGGGAATCCAAGTACATTATTTACTTGATTAGGAAAATCAGATCTTCCAGTTCCAATAATTGCATTTGGTTTTACTTCTCTTACTTCTTCTGGGAATAATTCAGGAGTAGGATTTGCTAAAGTAAATACAATAGGTTCTTCAGCCATTAATGCAATTAATTCTTTTGTAAAACTTCCAGGTTTTGATAATCCTAAAACCATATCAGCATCCATAAAAGCTTCTTCCATAGTTGTAGCTTTATTTGTAACAAAATCTAATTTATATTTATTTAAATCACTTCTTCCTGAATGTACTACACCTTTTGAATCACACATAATTAAGTTTTGAATTCCTGCTTGTTTATACATAGTTGAACAAGCAACAGCTGAAGCACCAGCTCCAACAACTACAACTTTCATATCTTCTAGTTTTTTACCCATCATTTCAGATGCATTCATAAGTGCAGCTGTTGTAATAATAGCAGTACCATGCTGATCATCATGCATAACTGGAATGTCAAGCTCTTCAACTAATCTTTTTTCAATCTCAAAACATTCAGGTGCTTTGATATCTTCTAAGTTAATTCCACCAAATGTTGGAGAAATAGCTTTTACAATTTTACAAAACTTATCAACATCAGTTTCATCAACTTCAATGTCAAAAGAATCAACAGCAGCAAATTTTTTAAATAATACAGCTTTTCCTTCCATAACAGGTTTTGATGCAATTGCTCCAATATTTCCTAATCCTAAAACAGCAGTACCATTTGAGATTACTGCTACAAGATTTCTTTTTGATGTATATTCATATGCTAATTCAGGATCTTTATGTATTTCTTCACAAGGAAATGCAACACCTGGGCTATATGCTAAAGATAAATCTCTTTGAGATTCTAATTTTGTTGTTGTAGTAATTGCAACTTTTCCAGGAGTGGGAACTCTATGATAATCTAATGCTTCATTTTTTGTAATTTTACTGCTCATAATAATCCTTTGAATTTATATAAAATATTTAATTAGAAAAATAGTAACCAAAAGAAACTTAAATAAAATAAAATATTTAATTAATTTAATAATAAAGCATAATTTAAGTTAATTATGTAAATTTTATGTAATATATTTAAATTACTAATATTTTTTAATCTATATTTAAACTTAAGTATTTTTATAAGGTATGAAAAATCTTTTATAAATGCTATATAGAAGTATTTTGGTTTTTTTTATATAAGTATTAATTATATAATATATTTTGGTTATATTATTTATTGTAATTATTTTTTAAGATTTTATTTTTTATAATTTAATAATACCAGCAAATCTTCCTGTTTTAGGATCTTTTCTATAAGAAAAATGTACTTTACTTGTACATTTTGTACAAATATTGGAAATATTGATTTTTTCAACTCCATTATTGATTAAAAGTTTTTTATTTATTCCTTGTAAATCAATATATCTTCCATTTATAAACTCTGAACCAAAAGAATTTTTCACAATATTTACTAATTCTACGCTTACCTCATAACAACACTTTTGAATACTTGGTCCAAAACTTGCTTTTATATCAGAAGGATTCGTTCCAAAGTTTTCTTTCATTTTATTAATAGCAACATCTACTATTTTTAAAAAAGTTGAGTTCCTTCCTGCATGAAGTGCAGCGATTACACCTTTTTTTTCATCATGTAATAATATTGGAATACAATCTGCAATCATTACCATCAAGGGTAAATTTTTTACATTTGTGATTAAACCATCACAATCATCTATGATTTTATCTGATTTTAAATCTACTATTTGAACATTATTTCCATGTGTTTGGTTCATTGAAATTAACTTTTTATATTCATAATTATATTTTGAAGCTAATTCTTTTCTATTTCTATCAACATTGGCTTTTTTATCTCCCACATGATAGGCTAAGTTTCCATCTTTAATGTCAGTAAAAATTGCTAATGTTTTTTCCATGTTTCTTCTTTTTCTTTTTTCTTATTTTACATTAAAAAGATTGATTTTGATATAATTCAATATAATTTGAAGGATATTAATTGAATAGATTTGATGAGGCAGCAAAAACTTGGGATAAAAGACAAGTAAGTATTGAAAGTTCAGATGCTTGTGTACAAGACTTATTAAAAATTGTACAACTAAAAAATGATGCAAATATTTTAGATTATGGATGTGGTATAGGATTTATTGCATTTGCATTAAAGAATGAAACAAATAATGTTACTGGTATGGACTATTCAGATGGTATGATTGATGTTTTTAATGAAAAAGCAGCAAAGTTTGAACTAGACAATATAAAAGCAATAAAGCACAATATGAATGAAGAAAAACTTCCTTCAAGTACTTATGACTTAATAATATCATCAAAAACAATGCACCATATAAAAGATACAAACATGTTTTTTCAAAAATCATATGATGCCTTAAAAAATGATGGTATTTTGTGTATAAATGATCTAGACAAAGAAGATGGTTCTTTTCATAAGGATAAAGGAAATGATGGAGTTGAACACTTCGGTTATGAAAAAGAAGATCTTTTAACAATTGCGAAGAGTATAGGTTTTAAGATAGTATCTTATGATATTGTATATAATCAAGAAAAAAACAAGCAAATCTATCCACTATTCAATCTAATAGTAAAAAAAGAAATAAGGTAAACCATGGAAAAATTCGTAATATTTGGAAACCCAGTAGCACACTCAAAATCTCCACAAATGCAAAATGCAGGATTTGATAATCTAAAATATGATGCAGTTTATGAAAAACATCAATTAATCGATGGAAATAGTATTAAAACAACTTTTTTAAAAAATAAGTATCAAGGTGCAAATATCACAGTTCCACATAAAGAACATGCATTTGCTAATGCAGATGAAGTTAGAGGATTAGCTAAAAAGATACAAGCTGTTAATACATATATAAATGAAAATGGAAAAGTAATAGCTTATAACACAGATGCCCCTGGATTTTTAAAAGCAATTGAATCATTTGGAAAAGTTAAATCCGTATTATTATTAGGAGCTGGTGGAACTGCAAAAGCAATTGCACTTGCTTTACAAGAAAGTGGTATTGATGTAACAGTATTAAATAGAAGTGAAAGTAAACTTGAGTTTTTCAAGAATGAAAATATAACTTCATACTCTTGGGAAAATTTTGTAGCAAAAGAGTTTGATTTAGTAGTAAACTCAACTAGTGCTGGATTAAAAGATGATTATTTGCCTTGTGATAAAGAGCTTTTAGAAAAAGTATTTAAAACTGCAAAATTTGCTTTTGATTGTGTTTATGGAAAAATAACACCATTTTTAGCATTAGCTGTTCATAATGGACTTGAAATTAAAGACGGTGAAGATATGCTTTTATATCAAGGTGTCTTAGCTTTTGAATATTTTACAAAACAAAAAGTAGATGAAAATGTAGTTGAAGCTATGAGAAATGGATTAAAGGCTTAAGCATTTAATATAAAAGAATATTTTTTAGTTTTAATAATACTTCATAAGCTTTATAGTAAGTATTAAGTAATATATATAAAATTTATAAAGAACAAAAAGATTAAAAGGATTATTAGTTTTGAAAAAGAATAATAATATTAAAAAAATATCAAATTATGCAATGGTTGGTGGACTAGGAGCTATTTTAGTAGTAGGTTTAGTTGGATGTGAAGATAAATCAAATAACCAGCAAAACTTCCAACAAAGTGAAGCTTTTGGAAATGCAAGCCAAAGACAAGCTGCTTTTGTAATAATTGAGCAGTCAAAAGATGGTAAATACACAATCGTAGATGAATTTCCAGCTTCTAAGACAACTATTGTTTTAAGAAAACCAGATGGAACTGAAAGAATTCTTACTAAAGAAGAGATTGATAGATTAGTTAAACAAGAAGCTACAAAAATTGATAATGGAACATCAAGTTTAACAAATCCAAATAACTCAGAAATGAGTGGTGGTATGGGACTTGGTGGAGTTTTATTATCTTCAATTGCAGGAGCTATGTTAGGTTCATATATTGGAAATAAACTATTTGGTAATCAAAACTATCAAAACCAAAGAAAAGCACAGTATAAATCTCCTCAAGCTTATAGTAAATCAAAAAGTTCTTTTTCTAAAGCAGCTAGTACTTCTAATAGATCTAGTTCAGCTAAAAAAAGTGGATTTTTCGGAAATAGAAGCTCTTCAAGTACAAAATCTAGATCTTCATTCTTTGGTGGCTAAAAATGGATTTATTAAAACTAGAACCATTAACAGATGAATATTTAGAATCAATAGGTTTTAAATGGCATACAGATGAAGATAATACTTCTTATATAGCAAATGAAGTTGTTGAAGTTAGTATTGATGAAGCAAATGCTTTTTATGAAGCTACAAATGAATTATATGATATGTTTTGTGAAGCTGGTGAATATGTGATTGAAAATGATTTATTTCATGAGATAAATATACCTTTTAATTTAGTTGAAACAATTAAAGAATCTTGGGAAAATGACGTGCATTGGCATTTATATTCAAGATTTGATTTAGCAGGTGGACTTGATGGTAAACCTATTAAACTTATAGAACTAAACTCAGATACTCCAACTTCACTTTTTGAAACTGCAATTATTCAATGGGCTTTATTAAAAGCAAATGGTTTAGATGAAGCTAGTCAATTTAACAATCTTTATGATGCATTAAAAGACAACTTTAAAAGAATTATTACTTTGGATTCTGATATTGAAAAGTTTGAAGAGTATTATAAAGATTTAGGATGGAAAATACTATTTTCTTCTATTTCATCTTCTTCTGAAGATGAAAATACTACTAAACTTTTACAACATATTGCTACAGAGGCTGGTTTTAATACTGAATTTGAACATATAGATAAAGTTGAGTTTAATGATGAAGGTATTTTTAAAGATGAAGAAAGCTTTGAGTTTTGGTTTAAGCTAATTCCTTGGGAAGATATTGCTATTGATGAAAGTGAATTAGCACTTATTTTAGCAGAAATCATCAAAGATAAAAAGGCAATTATTTTTAACCCAGCTTACACTTTAATGTTCCAATCAAAAGGTTTTATGAAAATTCTTTGGGATTTATATCCAAATCATCCTCTTTTACTTGAAACTTCTTTTGAACCTTTAGAAGGTAAAAAACAGGTTGAAAAAAGATGTTTTGGAAGAGAGGGAGCTAATACTAAAATCATAAATGAAGATGGAAGTATTGATGAGCAAACTTCTGGAGAATACGAAGGTCATAAAGCAATATACCAAGAGTATGTAGAACTAAATACAGATTCAAATGGTGTTACATATCAAGCAGGAGTATTTTATGCTTATGAAGCTTGTGCTTTAGGATTTAGACGTGGAGAAAAGATCTTAAATAATACTTCTAAATTTGTAGGTCATATTGTTAAATAGCTAGGATTTATTCTTAGCTATTTATATCTTTTTATATATTCATTCATCATAAAAAAATCTACTTTATCATCTATTTTTATATCTAGATCCATTAAACATAAATTTTTAATATTAAATTTTTCAAGTTTTACTAAGTCTTTTCCTGTAGTTAATATCTGATATTCTTTATACTTTTCTTTTATTTCTTCTATTTCTTCTTTTATAAAAGTATGATGGTCTGGATAAGATAAAAGTTTTATATCTTTTGGTAAAAAATCTAAAAGTCTTTTTGGTTTTGAAATAGCTGTTAAGATTATAACTTTTTCATTTAAAGAAACTATTTTATTGTCTTTTTTTATACTTATGATTCTTTTAAAATCCCTATTTTCTTTTAGCTCCAAGTCTGCATAAGAATAAAAACCTTTAGGTTCTCTATATCCACCACTTGGTAGACAATAAAAGTTTGTTGGTTCATCTTTAGGTCTTAATAAAATATTAAATTTTTTGATATTATATTTTGAAAATCCATCATCTAAAAATACTATTTTACATCCAAGCTCTTTTGCTTTTAAAATAGCTTTACTTCTATCTTCACTTACAATTATCGTAGTTTTTGGTAAAGACTTTGCTAAAAGCATAGCTTCATCACCACTTATACTTATATCTTCTAATATTTTTCCCTTATTAGAAACTACATATAAACCTTTTGAAGCTCTACCATATCCTCGTAAAATAACACACACATTGTTATATGAAGTTACTAGTTTAATTGTTATTGGAGTTTTACCACTACCACCAACAATAATATTTCCTATTGAAATTACAGGTATGCCAAAATCTATTTCTTTTGCAAAAGTACGTTTAGTTAAGATTATAAGCATGTAAAGAAAAGTAAGTGGAAGTAGAAAATAAGCAATTATTTGCTGAAAAGTATTTGGAAAGAAGAGATAATCTTCTATCCATAAATAAAGTTTTTGTTTCAAATTAGATTAAATCCACTCAGAAGCTACATCTATTACTTGATCACAAACATAATTGATTTCTTCATCTGTTAAACTTGCATACATAGGAAGAGATAATATATGTTGATAGTTATTTAAAGCATTTGAAAATGCAGTAATTTTAATAGAATATTTAGTTTTATAATAAGAAAGTAAATGCAAAGGAATATAGTTAAGTCCAGTTGCAACTCCTCTATCTTTTAAAGCTCTAGCAAATGCATCTCTATTTCTTGAAACTTTTACAATAAATTGTGTAAAGATATGCTCATCTTTATATGGAGGTATTGCAATATGCTTAACACCTGTTAATCTTTTTTCATAAAGTTTTGCTATTTCTTTTCTTCTTTTTATAAATTTATCTGTTTTATTTAATTGTGCTAAGGCATACGCAGCATCTAACTCAGATAAATCATATTTATGTCCAATATCAACAACATCATAAACATAATCTAAGTTTCCATAACTATCATAAGTAGTTGTTAGTGCATGAGTTCTAAGAAGTTTAGCTCTATTTGCTATTTCTTCATTATTAGTTGTAATTACACCTGATCTAGAAATTGCATATTTACTGTTTGAAGGATTTGTTGAGAAAATAGTCATATCTGCTCTTAAGCTTCCAACTCTTTTACCTTTATACATAACACCTAAAGCAGATCTACAATCTTCAATTAAAATGATTCCATATTTTTCTGCAATATCATAAATTCTATCTAAATCAGGTGTTTGACCAGCTACAAAAGTGATAATAGCACCTCTTAATTTCTTTGATTTATTTTCAGACAATGCTTTTTCAAACTTATCAACATCAATATTCATATCTTCCATATTTATATCAATAAAAATAGGTTCAGCATCAAAATGTCTTACTACTTCAGGTAAATTTACAAAAGAGTTTACGGACATTAAAATCTTGTCACCTCTTTTGAGTTTTATTGCACTTAGAGCTAAATGAATAGCTGAAGTTGAAGTTGAAGTTGCAACTGCATATTTTGAACCAATAAACTTAGTCATATTATCTTCAAATTCTAAAGCTTTAGATAAATCATCTTTTGACTCCAAAACACTTCTTATTTGTGTTAATTCTTCATTATCTAAAGATGCTTTATAAATAGCAATATCTCTTTTCATTAATTCAAGCTCCAGTTAATATTAGCTATTGTAGGTAATTTACCTTTGAATGCATTTGACTTCATTCTGTATTCTAACATTTCAATTAATTTTTCTTCAAAACCTAATGATATTAATTCTTCTTTACTTTTTTTCTCATCAACAAAAAGTTTTAGAGCATCATCCATTTGCTTATATGTATATCCTAGTTCATCTTCATCAGTTTGATTTTCCCATAAATCAGCACTTGGTGCTTTTGTTACAATTGAATCAACTACTCCTAGAAACTTTGCAAATTCGAATTCATCACTTTTATACATTTCTCCAATTGGATTAATAGCACAAGCAGTATCTCCATAGATTGTTCCATACCCTAATAATATTTCACTTTTATTAGAAGTTCCTACAACTAAAGACTTTTCACGTGAAGATACATCATATAGTACAGACATTCTCATTCTTGCAGAAAAGTTTCCAATTCTTAATTTATTTTCATCCATATTATCAATAAAAGATTTAACCATAGGTGCAATTGAAATAGTTTCATATTTAATATCAAACTTTTCACAAAGTTCAATTGCATGTTCTGTTGAACTTTGTGATGAAAATTGTGAGGGCATTAATACACAGTTTAAATTATCTCCAAAAACTTCTTTACAAAGTACTGCAACTACTGCTGAATCTAATCCACCTGATAATCCAACTGTAACTTTCTCTAAACCTGATTTTTCAACTTCATTTTTTAAAAAGTCTGTTAATTGTGTTTTTATATTTGGCCAATTCATAAATTATGATCCTTTATATCTTGATTATATCTCATCTTTTTTTGTTTTTTCATAAATTTCATCTAAATACTCTGCAGTTATAGATGATACGTTCTTTTTTCTACCATTTAATTGATTTATCATATCTTCTAATTCTTCTTCTTGAAAATATTCAAGATAATTAGGATTTATATCAATCACATCATTCTCATTAATTTTTAGTAACTCTTTTATTTGTATAATTAAATCTTCTTTCATTTTACTTCTTCACAAGTTTATTTACTATTTCTTCTAAATAAAGTTCCATTTTTTCTTCACCTTTGTCATGATTAGAACTTATACAAGACTTACAGCAAGTTCCAGCATCAGTATATTTACCTATTTCTTCAATAGAACTAGCATTTCTATCTTTAATAGCATAAATAATTTCACCTAATGTTGTGTGTTTACAAGTACAAACTTCATATGAATGATCAAATTTTCTAGACATCAGGTCCTCTTTCTTTTTATTTCATTTAATATATCTTTGCAATATACTTTCTTCTTTAATTTTCCATTATCACATTCTTGGAAAATACAGTGCCTACACTCAGTTCCTGCTGTAGTCATATCTTGTATATCTCTTAAAGTTGGTTCTTCTTTATCTTTAAGCGCTAAAATAATTTGTTCTATAGAAACATTTTTACAATTACAAACTTCATAAGAATCTTCAAAACCAAGCATTAGTTTCCTCTTTCTTTTTTTACTAATTCATAGGCCTCATTTATTTCTTGAAGTTTTTTTGTAGCTTCATCTATAATATTTTGAGATTCACCTCGTCCTGCCATAATATCAGGATGATACTCTTTTACTAATTTTCGGTAATTTTTCTTAATTGTGTTGTCATCATCACTAGAATTTGAATTTAAAACTTCATATGCATTATCTAAAGAAAGTGCATTTGAAGAAGCTTGATTTGAATAAAATGCTTCAAAAGTATTAATTAAATTTTCAAAATCTTGATTTTTTATTTTTAAAGCATTTGAAATATCTTCAACTATCATTCTTTCTGTAGATGAAAACTCCTTATCTATAAATGCAAGATTTAATAAATACTCCATTATTTTAACACGTTTTGAATAATCAAACTTTGTCAATGTGTATAAACTTTGACAAATTTTTATAGTGTTATCAAAGCTTTCTTTTTGTTCTTTGTATAAAACTTTTAACTTTTCTCGTACTTCTTCATTGTTTTCAAAATGACTTGAAATATCATTAAATGTATGCTTTAAAAGCTCTGCTTCTAATTCACAAACTTTTCCATCTGCTTTTGCAACTTTTGCCATCAAAGCTATTAATAATCCTGCTTCATGATTTAATAAATCGCCTTCAAAATTTTCTTTATACTTTAAATTAATATTCTTATATTTTTCTGTTTTGTAGTTTTTTGCAATTATGTATAATATAAATCCAACTATAAGTAACACTATAATTTTCATACTTTTCCTTAAACTTTTATTTTCCAGTGTTTTTAGATTTTATCTAATTTTACTTGAAAAATAAATTTATATTAATTTGTATTTTTGTTCAAATTGGATAAAATCTCTTCTTAAATATACATTGGAGATAGATAATGTTTGGAATGGGCTTTATGGAAATCTTTTTAATTGCAATAGTTGCAGTTATTGCACTTGGACCTGATAAATTACCAACAGCTATGGTAGAAGTAGCAAAGTTTTTAAAGAAATTCAAATCAGGCGTAGAAGATGCTAAATCTACTTTAGATAGTGAATTAAATATATCAGAAATAAAAGAAGAAGCTAACAAATTCAAAGCTCAATTATCAGACACAAAAATGTCTATGACAATGGATTCAAAAGTTAATTTAGGTCTTGATAATATTATAAATGATGATTCAAAAGAAGAAAAAAGAAATATCAAGAAAACAAAAAAGAAAAAAACTGAAAAAGCTGAAAAAATTGAAGAAATTGCTGAAATTGCAGAAGTAAAAGAGGACAAAGTTTAATGTTTGATGACTTAAAACCACATATTTCAGATTTAAGAAAAAGGCTAATGATTTCAGCCTTATCACTTTTTGTATTTTTCATAGCTTGTTTCTTTTTTTATGAACCTATTTTAAGTTGGATGATGGTTCCTGTTGAAGCTGTATTACCGCCTGATTCAAAAATGGTTGCAGTTGAAATACAAGAGACATTTTTTACAGCACTTAAAGTCGCATTTTTCTCTGGTTTTATTCTTTCACTGCCTGTTATTTTTTGGCAATTGTGGTTGTTTTTATCACCAGGACTTTATGACCATGAAAAAAAATTAGTAATTCCATTTGTATTTTTTGCAACATTAATGTTTTTAATGGGATCTTCATTTGCATATTATGTTGTTGTACCTTATGGTTTTGAGTTTCTTGTAAACTTTGGTTCTGCTGTTGTTACGATATTACCAAGTATTGGTAAATATGTAGGCTTTTTTACAAAATTATTATTTGGTTTTGGAGTAGCATTTGAATTACCTGTTATAACATTTTTCCTAGCAAAAATTGGATTAGTAGATGATAGAATGCTAAAAGACTTCTTTAAATACGCTATTGTATTGATATTTATCTTAGCATCACTTTTAACACCACCTGATGTAATAACTCAATTTTTAATGGCAGGTCCACTTATTATTCTTTATGGAGTATCAATTTATATTGCTAAAGTTTTTAATCCAGCACCAAAAGATGAAGATGAAGAATTAGAGGATGACTATGAAGAAGAATTAGAAGATGAAAAAGAAGGGAAATAAATATATATGTTAGATCCTTTAAAAACTTCAAGCTATGATTATACTTTACCAAAAGAACTTATAGCTTCAAAACCTGTACATCCTGCAGATAGTGCCAAGCTTTTAATATACAACAGAAAAACAGATACAATCACGCATACAACATTTAAAAACTTAATCGATTTTTTACCAGAGAATATATCAATATTTTTAAATGATACAAAAGTTATAAAAGCAAGAATATTTGGAAAAAAATTATCTGGTGGAAAAGTTGAGTTATTATTAAATAAGCCATTATTTATGGACAGATATTTAGTAATGATTAGAGGAAAAGTAAGTGTTAATATGATTTTATACTTTGAAGAAGATATAACTGTCAAAGTATTAGAAATTAATGAAGATGGTACGAGAGTTGTAGAGTTTTACAAAAATGAAGAAAGGCTTGATTTTTTAACATTAGTTGAGACTTTAAATAAAATTGGTCATTTACCTCTTCCTCATTATATGAATAGAGAAGATGATGAAGAAGACAATATAAACTATCAAACATTATTCGCAAAAAATTACGGAGCAGTTGCAGCACCTACTGCTTCGCTACATTTTACAGAAGAGTTACTAAAGAAAATAAATGATAAATTTAATGTAAATTATTTAACACTTCATGTTGGTGCAGGAACATTTAAGCCTGTTGATTCAGAAGATATTTTAAATCACCCAATGCATAGTGAGTACTTTGAAATAGGAATTAAAGCAAAAGAAGCTTTAGATAAAGCCAAAAAAGTACTTGCAGTTGGTACTACAGTTACACGAACAATAGAATATTATGCAAGAAAAAATATGATTGCAGGAGAATGTGATTTATTTTTAAATACAGCTAATAAACCAATAAAAGTTGATCATTTACTTACAAACTTTCACTTACCAAAATCAACATTAATTATGTTAATTGCATCATTTGTAGGATTAGAAAAAACACTTGAAATTTATGAAGAAGCTGTAAAAGAAAAATATAGATTTTTTTCTTATGGCGATGGAATGTTAATAATATAAAGAGGAATTTAAACTATGGCACATTATGTACTATTTGATACAGAAACTACAGGAAGTAGAGACGAGGATAGAGTTATTCAGTTTGGAGCAATGATTATTGACCAAAAAGGAAAAATTGAAGCTTTCGATGAACTCTGTTCTACTGATGTAGGTATAAAAATTGAGGCAATGGAAGTTCATAATATTACACCTGATATGCTTGAAGGTCAAGTAAGTGCGACACAAACTAATTTTTATAAAAAGCTAGAAGAGTTAAATACTAATGAGAATTATATAGTTGCACATAATATTTCTTTTGATATGGGAATGATAGAAAAAGAAGGTTTTGTTAATAATTATAAAAAACTTGATACATTAAGATGTGCTAAGCATCTCTTTTCAGAACTTCCTTATCATAGATTACAATACTTAAGATATGCCTTAGATTTATACAAAACAGAAAAAGCAGAAGCTAATAAACTAGGAATTACTATAAAAGCTCATGATGCAATTGGTGATGTATTAGTTATGAAACTATTTTTATCAAAACTAGTTGCTAAATGTAGAGAAATTTATCCAGATTACAATCCAATGGAAAAACTAGTAGAGCTTACTTCAACTCCTGTATATGTAAAAAAATTCAGATTTGGAAAACATAAAGGTAAAGAAGTAGCTGAAGTTGCTAAAGAAGATTCTGGTTACTTAAACTGGATGAGAACAAATATGGATTTAGATGAAGATTTAAAATATACACTAGATAAAGTTTTAGGAACAACAAATGATTATTAGTAGTAGTGTGAATAAATATTAATTAGAGAAATCAATAAGTAGATTAACTCTACTTATTGAAAAAACTTACAGAATTGTAACGTTTTGAGCTTGAGGTCCTTTTTGACCTTCACCGATTTCAAAAGACACTTTTTGTCCTTCTTCAAGAGAAACTCTACCATAACCTGTGTTATTGATTTGTCTAAAGTGTACGAATACGTCATCGCCACCAGTCTCTTGTTGGATAAATCCAAAACCTTTTTCACTATTGAACCATTTTACAGTTCCGTTAACTTGTTCTGCCATTGCAAAATCCTTTTAATTGTAATACACCCTATTTCTAGAGTGGTCGAAAATATAAAGTAAATACTTTTCTATGTTTCAGTAAAAAAAATTATAGCAAAAAAAATTTATAATATCAATATTTTTTCACTTTTATAATTAAAAAAAAGAATAATTACATCTTTTATTCATAAAAATTTAAATTTTATTATATTTTGATTAATTCTTCAAATTCTTTATTATGAAACCTATCTTCAAACCATGATGGAAGTATTTGTATCAAAAATGGATAAGTTGCAAGCATATTACAAAATACGTCATATACACAAGATGCATCTTCACTTGCATACTTAACTTGAGTATCTGTTAGGTTTTTATTTTCCCAATTTGATCTAGATATTTTTTTGGATTTTTGCAAGTTTTTATTTAAAAAAAGTAAAACACTTTTTTTAGCCCCAATATCATTAGGATATGCCATTTTTGATTTAAATAATGAACCAAAATCAATACAACATTTAGGTCGTATTCTAAATTCTTTATATAAAGCTTGATTGTCTCCATCAAGACCAATTCCAACTTTTACTATATTTCTATTAGTTAAAATTTCCAATAATGGTCTTATATTTTTTATCAAATGTACTTGAAATAAATAACAATCACTTGCATTTGACATTTGAATTATTGCAATAGGACTTGGTGGAACACCTTTTTGAAAAATAGGTTTTTGTTCTGTATCGAATCCTAAAATTTTAGAATTTTTCAAGGCTAAAACTGCTTCATTTAAACTTTCTTCATCTTTAATAATATGAACATTTTTATTTTTGAGTGTATAATTAGGTATGTTTTCATCTGTATAAGTATTTATATTATCTAATTTTGTAATAAAATTAATCAACTTATATGTCTTTTCATCAAGTGAATCTGAAATATTTTCAAAAGCATTTGATACAGCTTTTTCTAATTCTTCACCAGCTTTATTACCGCAAATTTTTTTTATTAAATTAACTCTACTTTTATTTATAAATGACTCTGATATATCTATCTTCAAAAAATCTCCAGAAATTATACTTTATTGAAATAATATCTAAAACTATTTGAATAACACGTTTATGTTGTCTTTTTATTGAATTAATTTTAAAACTATATGATATTAAGGCATAAAAAAAGGGAAGCTAAACTTAGTTAGACTTCCCTTTTAAACTATTAGTTAAATAAACGTCTATTTAACTTATCACTACACAGTGACTTAAATTATTATATTAGTTTGTAACAATACTAAAAATGTAAAACCTTTGTCATTTTCACCTCCGTATTATTTGGATAAATACATTATAACATCTTTTTAATTTAAAGTTAGCTTAAATTTAGTCTTTTTTTTATAGAATACTTTTAAAGGATTGTTATGATTTTAAATGCTATAAAAAACTTATTTGTAAAAGAACAACTTTTTGAATGTATTGTTTGGGATGGAAAGATCATGAGATATCAAGATTTAAGCCAAAAACAAATAGATGATATAAATAATAAACCAGAATATAAAGGTTGGACAGTAACATTAAAAAAAGAGTGTTAAAATAATATGATGGAATTATTAGATAAAGATGAAAAGATTTACCTTTTAGAAGAAAATGATTTTAGTTTTCCAAGTTTAGAAATGATTAATAATGATCTTGTAGCAATAGGTGGAGATTTTCATCCACAAAGATTAATAAATGCTTATAAAAATGGAATATTTCCTTGGTTTATCGATGAAAACAATTATATTCATTGGTATAGTCCTCAAAAAAGAATGGTCTTATATCCAGAAGAATTTAGACTAACAAAGAGTCTAAAGAAGAGTATTAAAAATAAAGGATTTATTATTAAATCAAATGAAAACTTTGAGGCTGTAATAAATAACTGTGCAAATATAAAAAGAAAACATGAAAGTGATACTTGGATTAGTGATGAATTTAAACAAGCATATATTAATCTTTATAAATTAGGATATGCATCTTCTATTGAGTGCTATTTAGAAGATGAACTTGTAGGGGGATTGTATGGCATTTTAATAAACGATATTTTTTGTGGAGAAAGTATGTTTGCAAAAGAAAATGATGCTTCAAAAGTAGCATTCTATCATTTATGTAATCAAGCAGCCATAAATGGTATTAAAATGATTGATTGTCAAGTTTATAATGAACATTTAGCTTCTTTAGGGGCAAAAGAAATAAGCAGAAATGAATACTATAATGTTCTAGAAATTGAAAATAACAATAATTAATTTTTATACCAATTATCTTGTTCTTGATTTGTAAGAAATGTCCAAATTATAATTCGACTAATCTTTTGCCCATGTTGCATTTCAATTGTGTCATAAGCTACTGGATTAATAGCATCTAAGGCATCATATATAAAAGGTAAATTATCTTTTTTTGAAACTATGGTTGTAAACCAAAAACAGTTTTTAGCATATTTTTTACTTTGTTTTATCATAGCTTTAACAAAAGCAACCTCTCCTCCTTTACACCATAATTCATTCTTTTTTCCACCAAAATTTAAAGAAGCTTTTTCAACTACTGTATTAGTAAGATTCTGAACCTTTCTTTTGCTTCCAGCTTCTGCTTCTTTTTGTGATTTGTGAAAAGGTGGATTACATAAAGTGAAATCAAATCTATCCTCAGCTTTTATAATTCCTGTAAAAATACTGTCATGATTCAACTGCAACCTACACTCAATATTTCCTTTTAAAGAAATGTTATTCTCAATAATCTTCTGCGATGATTCAATAGATTCTTTTTCAATATCACTACCAACAAAAGACCAATCATAAACACTATTTCCAATAATAGGATAAATACAATTTGCACCAATACCGATATCTAAACCTTTAACATTTTTTCCTTTTGGTATTACTCCAGCATTAAACTCAGATAATAAATCAGCAATATAATGAAGATAATCTGCACGTCCAGGAATAGGAGGACAAAGATATCCATCAGGAATAGACCATTTTTTAATACCATAGAAGTGTGCTAATAAGGCTTTATTTAAAGTTAATACAGCTTCAGCATCTGCAAAATTTATTGATAATTCATCATATTTATTTTGAGCTACAAAATCACCTAATCTTGGCTCACTTCTTACAAGTTCTGGAAAATCATATCTCTTATTGTGTGGATTACGTTCATGTAATCCCTTTTTGTGTTTTTTATATGCCATGTTACAATCTTAATTTTAATTTTTTTGTATTGTACAATCATCTTACTAATTATGAGTTAATCTTCTAAAAATATATAAATTTTAAACTAAATATTTATTAATTTGTAGTAATATAAAAAAATACTTGCCCGCGTGGAGAAACTGGTAAACTCAGTTGATTCAAAATCAACCGCTTCACGGCTTACCGGTTCGATTCCGGTCGTGGGTACCATTAAAACTAACTTCTTTCAATTTTAGCTAATCTTCACTATAATATAAAATAATTTTTAATATTTCCATAAAAAAAGGATTCTTCTTATGTTTAAAATAATATATTTATTATTAATAACAATATTCATTTCATTAAGTGCAAATGCTGCAACTAAATATATCTCAGAGGATTTATATATTTTTATGCATTCAGGTCCTAGCACTCAATATAAAATTATCGGTAGTCTTAATTCAGGTGAACATATTGAAACAGTAAGAGAAGAATCAAACTTTACATTAATAAAAGATTCAAAAAATCGTAATGGATGGATTAATTCAAAATATATCTCTGAACAAATTGGATTAAAAGATCGTCTACCAAAAATAGAGTCTGAATTAACAAAATTAAAAATACAATTAGAAGAATATGATAAAAGCATAGAAAGTAAAATTAATCAAATTTCAAAATTAGAAGATATAAATTCAGACTTAAGCAAGCAATTAAAAGAAATCACAGTATTAAATAATGCTTTAAATGAAAAGTTAGATACAAAAAGAACTGACTTATTAATGCGTTGGTTTACTTATGGTGGAATGGTTGCAGGAGCAGGTCTTCTTTTAGGGCTAATTCTTCCTTTATTAATTCCAAAACGTCGTAATAGAAATAGATGGTAAATTTAAACTTAAAGTTAGAGTAGAATTATTCTTACAATTCTACTATACTTTCAAACATCTCTTTTACTTCAATCTCATGACTAATTATAAAAATCTGTCGATACTGTTCTTTAATAGTATGAAAAGCTTCAAGTATTTCCAAACGTCTACTTTCATCTTGACTTCCAAAGACTTCATCAAAAGCTAAAAAGCCGATACTACTTGTACCACTTAACTCTGTTAGCGTTTTTGATATAGCAATACGTAGTACTAAGTTTGCTAAATCTATTTCACCACCTGAAAACCGCTCAATTGGGTACTTTTTACCTTCATCATAAATATAGAAATCAAAATCATTTGACACTTCAATATGTTGATATTTTCCTTTTGTAATTATTGAATACATTGAAGATGCAAAACTTGATATTCTTGGAGCTATTTTTGCATTTAGTTTTGTTTTAAAATCTACAAGGCTTAATTTAATTTTTTCATAATCGCTCAAGTCATCTTTTTTGATTTGTACTTTTGATAATTGTTTTTTATTATCATCTAATGATTGTTGAATTGTTTGAATTTGACCTTGAATTGTTGCTATTTCTACTTTTAAAGTATTTAGTAGAGCTATTTTTTCTTCTTTTTCTTTCTTAATCCAAGTAAATTGATTATCTTTTTCTTCGTGTATTACCTCATCGTAGTTTATTGCTTTATATTCTAATTCTATGTCATTGTATTTTGTACTTAAGCTTTGTATTGTTAAAGTTATAGTTTTAAGTTCTTCTTTTATCTTATCTAAGCGTACAAGCATAGTTTCTAAGCTTAGAACATATTCATACTTTTCTTTTAACTCTTTTTGCTTTTCTATTTCTTTCTCATGAAAAGAACTATCATAATTGTATTGTTCTAGTTTAGCTAATTCTTCTTTATTTTTAATTCCATGTTTTTTAATTTTTTCAAAGTGTTCTTCTTCTTGAAGAAAATCTCTTTTTTTGCTCTCTATTAGATTAACTCTTTTTGATACTGTAAAGTGTTCATGATTTATTTTTTTAAAATGTTCTTCATTTTCTTCTCTTTGTTTTACTTTTAACTCTAGTTCTTCTTGAAATTTTAAAATCTTCTCTTTATTTGTTTGTTCAATTGTACTTTGCAATGATTCTAATACCTTATCATACTCATCTCTAATTGGTCTAGTACAAGTTGGACAGTTTGAGTCTCTTCCTAACTCTTTTATAGTTTCTATTTGATTCTTTGTATTTGCTATTAGCTTATCTTCACCTGCAATTTCTTGAACTAGTCTTTTTTCTTCTTTTTGAATTACATATGTTTTTTGCTTTAGTTTTTCTAGTTGTTTTTCTAGTTCTTCTTCTTTTTGTATTAACTCTTTATGTTCTTTTGTTTCTTCTTTTAATAAATCAACTCTATGTTTTGATTTAAGATATTGTTCTCTTAAACTATTTTGTTCTTTTGTTAAACCCTCTTTTCTTATATGGTGTTCTTTTAATCTCTCCTGCTCTTTTAAGCTATTATGTAAGGAAATGTATTCTTCTTTTATACTTTGTAAGCCTTGAAGTTCTTCTTGTTTCTTATTTAAGGTATTTATATCTTCGTTTAGTTTACTTTGATTTATTATATGTGAATTTATACTATTTTTTAAAATCTCACATTGTGATTTATAATTACTTTTCTTTTCTTTTGTAAGTATATATTGTTTTAACTCTTCTTGTATCTTTGCTTCTTCTAGTTTTAAGCTATTTATTTCTTTTGTTTTTTCTACAGACTCTTTTTCATAATCTTCTTTGTTTATACTATATTGATCTATATGCTCTTTTTTTACTTTTACCTCATCGTCTGCTAATAATACTTCTGCAAAAGCTGTTATTTCTCGCTTTAAATCCCTACTTTGTTTAATAAGCAAGTCTTCTATAAAATCAATCTTCTCTAAACCTAATAACTTCCTAATCATTTTCTTTCTATCTTCGGGTTTTCTAGTACTAAGATTTGTTAGCTCTTTTTGTGAAGCAAAGAGTGTATGTAAAAATGCATCCTTACTCATCTTAGTCAAAGACACTATTGAAGATGTTACTTCTTTAGCTCCTGTAGTTATTAGTTCATTTTCTTTAAAAAACTTTGCATTTGCACTTAAAGCCTTTCCTCTAAACTCCCTACTTACTTTGTATGTAATACTTTCAAACTCAAACTCTAGTTCTACAAGTACTACATCTTTTATACTTGCATTGGAGTTTCGTATTACTTCTTTATAACCTTTATTTTTAAGCTCTCCATATAGTGCAAATAATATCGCTTCAAAAATAGTTGATTTTCCACTACCATTTTTTCCTATTATACCAATAAGTCCTTCTTGAAATTCTAAATAGTATTTTTCGTATCTTTTAAAGTTCTCTAGTTTTAAATTAAGCAGAATCATTATTACTCTCTTCGTATGTAGAGAAAAGCTCTTTTACTTTTAACTTTAATCTATCATTCTCTTTCTCATCTTTAACATCTTCTTTTATGTGTTCTAAAAAGAAATCCTCTAAAGATAAAGCTTCTATATCTTCAACACTTGAATTATTAGCTGTTTTTTTAAACTCTCTTTTTATACTAATACTCATAGCATCTGGAAATAACTCTTTTATTTCTTTATTTGATATGTCTATAGATTGAAGTGCTAAAAGATTAGTAAGCTTTACTTCAACTATTGCATCTTTTGTATTACTTGTATCTATATTTAAAATTGAACTTTCATAATCTTCACAATTTATTTGTTTTTGGAATATAGGTCTTATACTTATTTGTTTGTACTCTATATTCAAAGTATTTAATAAATCATCTTTTATATCTAAAAGAATAAAACCTTTTTCATTTCTTTTATCATTTAAACTTGTACGCTCTGTACTACCACTGTAATACACATTTTCATGATTTCCTACAGATCCAAAACCATGCCAATGACCAAGTGCGACATAATCCATTTTTGAAAAAATATATTCTTTATTAGTTGGATATACCCACTCTCCAAACTCTTGCATCAAATACCATGCTCCTACACTACAATGTAACATCATAATATTCTTTTTAGTGACATCTATGTTTTCTTCACAAAGTTCTATTTGAGATAATGCTGTTGTATCATCATTCATATGTGGAAGTGTATGAAATATAATATTATTAAATTCTATTTTTTTATATTTTTGACTATATGAAACATAAATATTTTTAAAGTTTTCAAATATTTTTAATATAGGTGAGCTTAAATTTGTTCTAGGAGTTGAGTGATTACCTGCTATTAGTATAAAAGGAATATTCAAAGAGTCTATTTCATTAAATTTTTCAAGTGCATAGGTAATAGCCCTATTGCTAGGACTACTTCTATGAAATAAATCTCCTGTATGTATAATATAATCAGGTTTAATTTCTTTTATTTGTTCTACTACTTGTGAAAAAGCATCATAAAAATCTGCTTCTCTTTGGTTTATATTATTTTTATCAAGAATATCTAAGTCGTTATATCCTAAATGAGTATCACTAAAATGTAGTATTGTCACATTTTTCCTTTTCAAGCTTTTGTTTTTAGTTTTATTATTATACTATTATATCCATGAACAACAATTTTATAGCTCAAGTAAAAAACCTAAACCTTAATTTTAAAGGTAAAAAACTATTTGAAAATCTAAACTTTGATATATTAGAAAATAAAAGTACTGCACTACTTGGAACTTCAGGAGTTGGTAAATCAACTTTACTTAGATGCATCGCTGATTTGGAAATTGAAAATATTTCTACTGGAAAAATAGTGTTAAAAGAAGGCACTAATATTGCTTGGCTTAGTCAAGAAAATTCATTATATCCTTGGCTTAGTATTTTAGATAATGTACAGCTATATCATCATCTAAAAGGAAATAAAACAAAAAAAACTTTACAAAAAGCAAAAGAACTTTTAGAAAAAGTAAATATGTCTGAACACATCAATAAAAAAACATATGAATTATCTGGTGGGCAAAAACAAAGAATAGCAATAGCTAGAACACTTATGCAAGATGCAAATCTTATTTTAATGGATGAACCCTTTTCAGCATTAGATGCAATTACAAAAATTCAATTACAAGATTTAACTTGTAATTTATTAAAAGACAAAACTGTTGTACTTGTAACTCATGATCCACAAGAAGCTATAAAACTAGCAAATCATATTTATATTTTAAAAAATCAACCTGTAACTATTGAAGATGTAGCTTTTCTAGAAGGTACTTTACCTCATAAACTAACAAATGAAAAACTATGGAACTTACAAGATGAGTTGATATTTAAGCTTCAAGAAAATGATAAAAGAAGTAAGATATGAAAAAGATTTTTAAAATATTACTTCCTATTTCATTTCTATTAATTTTATGGCAGGGTGTTGTTGTTCTTTTTGATTTACCTCACTATATGCTTCCAGAACCTAAAGATGTATTTCTTCAACTAACAACACAATATAGTTTACTTTGGGAACATACACAAATTACACTTTTAGAAATAATCTTAGGAATAATACTTGGTTCTATTTTTGGTCTAGGTTCTGCTTTTGTTTTACTTTATTTTAAAAGAATTGAAAAGTATTTACTTCCTATACTTGTAATTTCTCAAGCAATTCCAGTATTTGCAATAGCTCCACTTTTAGTTTTATGGTTTGGTTATGGCATGGCTTCAAAAATTGTTATGACTGTAATTATTATATATTTTCCAATTACCACAGCATGTTATGATGGTCTTAAAAATACGCCTAAACAATGGCTTCAGCTAGCACATACATATAAGCTAAGCCCTTTACAGACTTTATTCAAAGTACGATTTAAAGCAAGTTTACCATCACTTGCTTCTGGACTTAAAATTGCAGTTTGTATAGCACCAATAGGCGCTGTTATAGGTGAATGGGTTGGTTCGTCAAAAGGACTTGGATACCTTATGTTACATGCAAATGCAAGAATGCAAATTGATTTAATGTTTTCTGCACTTTTTATATTAATTGTACTTACTTTAAGTATTTATTTCTTAACAGATTTTCTAACAAAAAAATTTATTCCTTGGGCTTCTCACTTACATTAAATTGACTTAACTTTTTTTTTCTGATAAAATTTGGTTTTTAATACATAGGGAGCTTATATATAGGCTGAGAGGAAGTTCTGAACTTCGACCTTTGAACCTGATCTAGGTAATGCTAGCGTAGGGATTTGTTTTAACAAATGTATTTATATACTTCAAATTTTGTCTGTCTTTATCTAAAGACATACTCTCTTCTTCTTATGATTATAAGTTTAAAGGAGAGAAATGACTATTACAAAAAAACTTATCAAAAATTCAAAACCATACTGGGATAGCTATATTAAACATGAATTTGTTGAAAAACTAGCTAATGGAACACTAGGGATTGAGAATTTTCAGCATTATTTAAAACAAGACTATATTTATTTATTTCATTATTCACGAGCTTTTGCATTAGCAATGTATAAAAGTGAAAATTTTGAACAAATGAATTTTTCTAAAAATGCTTTAAATTCTATATTAGATGAAATACAATTACATATAAATTACTGTAAAGAATTTGGTATAGATGAAAAATCAATCTATGAACAAAAAGAATCACCTGCTTGTATAGCATATACAAGATATGTACTTGATAGTGGTTCAAGTGGAGATTTAACTCATCTTTATGCAGGATTAATTCCTTGTTTTGTAGGATATGCTAAAGTAGCAGACTACATTACAGAGAATAATTTAAGTGGAGCAAATAATCCATATCAATCTTGGATAGATATGTATTCTTCAAAAGAATATCAAGAAGCTGCAAATAATGCAACACACTTTTTCGAAACACTATGTAAAGACTTATCAAAAAAACAAATGGAAAAAGTACAAGATATTTTCACAACAGCTACAAGAATGGAAATATCTTTTTGGCAAATGGGCTTAGACCTATCATAAAAATATATATTAAATATAAAAAAAGGTAAAAATATGAAAAAAATAATATCAAAAATAACACTTAGTTTAATGCTATTAAGTTCAACAGCTTTAGCAGATAAAGAAAAAGTAAGCTTACTTTTAGACTGGTTTGTAAATCCTGACCATGCAGCAATTATAATTGCACAACAAAAAGGTTTCTTTGAAAAAAATAATTTAGAAGTGGAAATTATAGAACCAGCTGATCCATCAATGCCTCCAAAATTAGTAGCTGCAAAAAAAGCTGATTTAGCAGTTAACTATCAACCACAACTTCAAATGCAAGTAACACAAGGTTTACCATTAGTTAGAATTGCAACTTTAGTAGACTCTCCTCTTAATAGCTTAGTAGTTTTAAAAGATGGTGGTATAACTAAACTTGAAGATTTAAAAGGTAAAAAAGTAGGATATTCTGTAAGTGGATTTGAAACAGCACTTTTAGACTCTATGTTAAAATCAGTAAATTTATCTGCTAAAGATGTTGAACTTATAAATGTAAATTGGTCATTATCACCATCATTAATGAGTAAACAAGTTGATGCAGTAATTGGTGCTTTTAGAAACTTTGAATTAAATCAATTAGAAATAGAAAAAGAAGAAGGAATTGCATTTTTTCCTGAAAATTATGGAGTTCCTAAATATGATGAACTTGTAGTTGTAGCAAATAAAGATAATGC
>CAJQLJ010000082.1 GCA_905479135.1 uncultured Campylobacterales bacterium
CGTAAATTAGAGATAGAAAAAAACCTTTTCCAGCTGTCATTTTTTCATTTTGTGATGCACCTACAATTATTGAAGATAAAATAGGAATCATTGGAAAAACACAAGGAGTAAATGAAAGTAATAATCCAAAACCAAAAAAAGTAGCTAAAACTAATAGCATATTTCCTGTTTTTAATGTATTTGCTATTGAGTCTGTTTCATTTAATTCAACTTCTATCATATTATTATTTGTTTCAATATTCTTATTTAAAACAGTTGTATTTAAATCTAAACTAAATTTTGAATTCATAGGAGCATAACAAAGACCTGCTTTTGAACATCCTTGAAATTTAACTTCTAGTTCATATGATGAAGAATCTACTTTTGATTTTAGTAATGAAAAAGGGATTTCTATTTTCTGATTATCAAAATGTACAATAAAACCATCATATTCAATAGGTTCAGGAATATTTACATTTTTTGTAATATCAATTTTTACTGGTTTTGTAATAAATACTTTTAACTTATCATCATAAAGATAGATATCTTTTCCTAAATTTAAAGTAAAAACTACTTTATCATTATCTTTTACAAATTCTTTTTTGAAAGCATCATCGGGATCTAGGAACTCTTGTTGAAGTTCTGATGAAAAAGCATAAAAGCTCATAAAAAGTAGTAATATTATTTTTTTCATTAAATGTCCTATAAAATATTTTTTTTATTATATTAAAATTTTGTAAAGAGTTTGTTAATTAATCATTCTAGTAGAATTTTAGTATAAGATTTTATTATATTATATTCTAAGTAATTTATGTTAAAATTCTATTCAAATAAAGGATATATATGAATAATTTAGTAGATTTACAACCTAGAGTAGTAGAGAAAATGATTGAAGATAATATTGTTATGATTGATGTAAGAAGAGAAGACGAATTTAAAAGAACTGGCGTAATAAAAAATACTCATTTAATGACATTTTTTGATGAATATGGAAATCACGATATAAAAAATTGGATTAGTAAATTTGAAGAATTAGTAACATCAAAAGATCAAACTTTTGTATTGATTTGTGCACATGGTAACAGAACAAGAACTATAGGAGACTTTTTAATCGAGCAAGGTTATAAAAACACTTCTCACTTATTTGGCGGAATGGCTTTATGGAAACAAGAGTTAAGAGAAACTACTGAATATAAAATTTAGTAGATTTCTATTTTAGAAAATAGAGATAAAACTCTATTTTTTGCTGATTATGAATTTTTCTTATCTTCACTTGCTTTTTGTAAAATAGCAATTATTTCATCTAAATTTTCATATGGAATATGAGATTTCCATTGAATATCTGTACCATTCAAAGAAACACCAATACTAACTATATCTGAAGTATCTTTTCCATAAGGTTCTGTAACATTTGAAACTGAAATAACACCTTTTTTTGTACCAGCTAATGGTAATGAACCTAGCTTTGTAATTGTTGACATTTTATATCCTTATCTTTTATTTTTATTGTTCAATTTTACAAGAATAAACTTTTGTTTAATTAAAACTAATTAGTACTTCCCGAATCTTTTGCAATTACTTGTCCGAATTTTATATTTTCATTTAATAAATTTTCAAGATCAACACTTCCTTCTTCCCATAGCATAACTACTGTTGAACCCATTTTGAAATATCCTAAACAATCTCCTTTAGAAATTTCTATGTTTTCATATTCATATACTTTTAATTCTGATGCATTAACATTTGTCTCAACTCTTGGTTCAAATTCAAATACCATTTGACCTACATTTAAAGCTCCAACAAATATCATATAAAATATCTTGCCATTATTTTCACATTCTATAATAACTCTTTCATTTTGTACAAATAAATCAAATTCTTTATTTAAATATTTTAAATTTACAGGATAAAGTTTTCCAGGTACGTGAACAAGTTTTTTTAGTATAAAATCGCTTGGAGCGTGATATCTATGATAATCTTTTGGTGAAAGATAAAAATTCATAAAAGAACCATTTTTAATTTTTTTTAATTTATCATTACAATAGTAAGTTAATAAGTCTTCAATACTATATTCCATACCTTTGATTTGCAAAGCAATATCATTTTCGATTTTTCCACACTGCGTTACAAAACTATCTGTTGGAGATACAATTACATTTTTTTCTTCGTTAATTTCTCTAGAAATTTCTAATTCTCTTGTAAATAAGGCATTTAAAGATTTATAAAACTTTGGTTTTTTAAATTCACTCATGTCTAAGCCTAAAAACTTAACGTATCCACTGTTAATTATTTTTTGTATGAATGATGGGAATTCTTTTTTGGCAAACTTTCCAAAGTTTTGAGAAATTAAATTTGTAATGTGCATTATTTTCCTTTTTCTATTTATTTGAGTATTTTATCTAGATTTACTTCTTAAATGGCTTTAATAAAAAATAAGTGATTTTTTGCTACTCTAAGATAAGATTTAACGCTAATATATCAAGGACAATTAAATGTATAAAATTATTGTTTCAAATCAATGTGCTTGCTTTAAAAGAAGTAGTTTAGAAAACAATTTAAAGTTTCAATCAAAAGATGATGCCTTGTTAAAAGCAATTGAGATGAAAAACACTATGAATAATGATTTTTGTAAAAAGCATGAATTTGATTTACAGGAAATGTATAACAATTTCGTAATAAGTTTTTATTCAGATGCAAGAGATAACTGTTGTGGAAATGGTTGTTGTAGTTAATAGATTTTAATCTATTGCTACATCTTTTGGTATTAACATAAACAGTCTTCCTTCTTCTTTCATCAATCCAGCTAATTCCCTAGCTTCTTTACCATATCCAAAAAAATAATCAGCTCTTATTTCGCCTTTTATAGCACCGCCTGTATCTGCAGCAATAACAAGTTTATTTATTGCTTTTTTCGTTTTGGGATTTTTTGTTTCTAAAAAAACTGGCATTCCTAGGGGAATGTATTTCCTATCTACTGCTATATTTCTCTTTGGAATCAATGGAACATTTAAACTTCCAGTAGCTGTTTCTTCTTTTTCTATAAAGAAAACATAACTCTCATTATAATTTAAAACTTCTTCAATTTTATCTTCGTTTTCTTTTAAAAAACTTCTTATAGTTTGTAGAGTAACTTCTTCTTTTTCTAAGTATCCATCTTCAATTAGTTTTTTACCAATTGATTTGTATTCTCTACCATTTTGATCAGAATATCCAATATTGATTAATTCTCCAGTATCTAATAATACTCTACCCGAGCCTTGCACTTGTAGAAAAAATAAATCAATAAAATCATCAACATAGCATATAATATCAAAATCATTTTTTTCTTCTATTTCTGCTCTTGTATCATAAGGAATATATCTTCCATTTTCTATTTTAGCTTTGTATCTAAAATTTTTGAACTCTGGGTATTTATCTTTATTTTTAATAGTTATTAAATCTTTTGGAGTTTTATAAACAGGATATTGATATTTACTTGTTTTTTGACGACTACCTTTTAATAAGGGTTCATAGTAACCTGTAATTAGTCCTTTATCTCCACTATTAGAGACTAAGACTTTTGGAGTAAAGTTATTTGTGAAGAATAATTTTCCATTTGTAGAATTGTAAGAGTTATTACATACATCTTTAAATAACTCTTTTTTAGCAGATTTTTCACAAGCTTTTTTAAAAGCCTCTAAAGCTAAATTTAAATCATCATCATAAAATCCATTTAAGTAATCAAATGCATCTTTTTTTGACATTTGCTCTTGTTTTACAGAACATCCAATAAATAAAAGTGTTATAAATAATAAAGCTAAATACTTTTTCAAAATACTAATCCAAGTTTTTTTAAATTATAGCAACTTAAAGATTACATCCTGCACTTGATACTTGATGAACTTCTTTTAAACCACAAGCACTACATCTATATTCTATTTCAGTAACTCCTGAACACCCATGGTTCTTGAGAATTTTACTTTTTATTACTTCTTGCTTAAAAGTTGTTTTTGTAGTTTCGTCAAAAAAAGTTTTTGCTTTTTCTCCACATGATGGGCATGTACCTTCATTTAGTTTTGTTTCTCTTGTTTTTTTGCTTTTGAAGTATTGTAATACGGAAAATATTACAATTAAGAAAGTTAGTAGTAAAAAAATAATTGTTTGCATGAAGCAGAGTTTTACTCTACTTCAGCATCGATAACATCGTCATCATCTTTTTTAGCTTTTTTATTTGGTTGTTCAGCACCTGCTTGGTCACCACCCTCTTTTTTATACATAGCTTCTGCTAATTTGTGAGATTTTTCAGTTAAAGCTTTCACTTTTTCTTCAATTTGCTCTTTAGTAGCATTTTCGTCTTTTAATAATTCTTCTAATTCAGCAGCAGAATCAACAATAGCTTTAGATTCTTCTTCAGAAACAACATCAGGATTTTCTTCTAATGTTTTCTTAGTAGAATGTAATAATGCGTCAGCTTGATTTCTAACTTCAATTACTTCTTTTTTTCTTGCATCAACTTCTTTGTTTGCTTCTGCTTCATTTACCATTTTTTCAATTTCTTCATCAGAAAGTCCAGATGAACCAGAAATAGTAATTTTATTTTCTTTACCAGTTCCCTTATCTTTAGCAGATACATTTAAAACACCATTTGCATCAATATCAAATGTTACTTCAATCTGAGGCACTCCTCTTGGTGCTGCTGGAATATCTGATAATTCAAACATACCTAAAGATTTATTATCTTTAGCAAATTCTCTCTCACCTTGTCCAACGTGAATAGAAACAGCTGGTTGGTTATCTTCAGCCGTTGAGAATACTTGTGATTTCTTAACAGGAATAGTTGTACCTTTTTCAATTAGTTTAGTTAAAACTCCACCTAAAGTTTCAATACCTAATGATAAAGGAGTAACGTCTAGTAATAATACATCTTTTACATCACCTTTTAATACACCAGCTTGAACAGCAGCACCAGCAGCAACAACTTCATCAGGATTAACACCTTTATTTAAATCTTTACCAAAGAATTCTTTTACAATTTCATTTGCTTTTGGTAATCTAGTAGATCCACCAACCATGATAATTTCATCAATTTCATTTTTATCTAAACCAGCATCGTTAAGTGCAGTTTTAATATGCTCTAATGTTTCAGAAATTAAATGCTCAGTCATAGATTCAAACTTAGCTCTTGTTAATGATTTAACTAAGTGTACAGGACCAGCTGATCCCATAGAGATAAATGGTAAATTGATTTCTGTTGATTCTGCAGAAGATAATTCTTTTTTTGCATTTTCAGCAGCATCTTTTAATCTTTGAAGTGCCATCTTGTCATTTTTAACATCGAAACCATTTTCAGTTTGGAATTCTGCTGCTAACCAATCAATAATTGCATTATCAAAGTCATCTCCACCTAAAAACGCATTACCATCTGTAGAAAGTACTTCAAAAGTTCCATCTCCAATTTCAAGTGCAGTAACATCAAAAGTTCCCCCACCTAAATCATAAACTAGAACTTTTTCTTCACCTTTTTTATCTAAACCATATGCTAATGATGCGGCTGTTGGTTCATTAATAATTCTTAAAACATTTAAACCAGCAATAGTTCCAGCTTCTTGAGTTGCTTTTCTTTGTGCATCATTAAAATATGCTGGAACTGTAATAACAGCATCAGTAACAGTAGCTCCTAAATATTCTTCTGCATCAGCTTTTAATTTTCCTAAAATCTTTGCTGAAACTTCTTGAGGAGTATAAACTTTATCACCAATTTCAACAGCTGCTGCACCATTTCTATCAACAATTTTATAACCAACTTTTTCTTGTGCTTCTTTAGCATTTTCTTCATCCATCATTAAACCCATAATTCTTTTTACAGAATAAATAGTTTTTTCAGGGTTTGTAATAGCTTGTCTTTTTGCAGGATCACCTACTAAAACTTCACCTTTATCTGTGAATGCTACAATTGAAGGAGTTGTATTTTTACCTTCTTTATTAGGTATAATCTTTGCTTCTCCACCTTCGTAAACAGCCATACAAGAGTTAGTTGTTCCTAAATCAATTCCAATTACTTTACTCATTTTTCTTCCTTATCAAGTTTTATTTTTTAATTTAATTTTTGTCTAATTTATTCTAGTTTTTTGACATTACGGTCAACACTTGTTAAATCTATTTCTTACAAATAGAAACCATTGCAGGTCTTAATAACCTATCTTTTAACTTATAACCCTTTTGTAGTCTTTGAACGATATGTCCATCTTCATGATCTGGACTAGGTATTTGCATAACTGCATCGTGGAAATTTGGATCAAATTCACCATCTGTTTCTACTACAGTAATATCATGCTTTTCAAAAGCTGTGTAAAAGTTTTTAATAGTTAATTCAACACCTTCTTTTAATTTTGCTAATAATTCATCACTTGACAAATCTGAAGCTGCTTCTTCTGCTGCTAATGCCATTTCTAATGAATCAATTGGTGATAATAAATCTTTTGCAAATTTTTCACTTGCATAATCAATAGCATTATATTTTTCTTTTTCTAATCTTTTTTTAATATTCTCAAAATCTGCATGAACTCTTAAATATTTATCTTCTGCTTCTTTTAATTTAGCTTCTAAATCAGCTTTAACACTCTCAATTGTTTCTTCAACAGCTGAAACTTCTTCTTCAACTAATACTTCTGTTTCATTTTCTAAAACTTCTTCTGTTTGTATTTCTTCTTTTTTTTCTTCGCTCAAGTTTTTCTCCTAAAAAGTTGTTATTTTTTTATAAAAATATTCATAGTTTTTTGGAAGTTGCCCAATTACAAGCATCTTCACATCTTCGTTATCAATTTTACAATAATGACAAATACCTATATAACCAATTGGTAAGAAGTTTTCAAAATACAAACCTTCTTCTAAATTATCTAAAATTTGTCCTTTTAGAAATTTATTTATAGTTAATTCATCAAAATTATAACTTAATGCCAAATTTAAAAATTCTTTATAATTAAAGATTTCAAAATCTGAATTTTGTAATGTTTGATTAATTGCATCATAAATATCATATGCCCCAACATCCTTTGAAATTCGCAAAATATCTTTTAGTGTTAAACCTCTCATATCTTGTAAAAATCTAAATAATGCATCCGTAAACTTAACAGAAATGGCAAATGATGTAAATTCTAATATCATATATTTGTTTTCTACATTTAAAATTTCTTTTAAAATATCAGATTTTTCTTTTTTGATAAAAACAGATACTTCAACTTCAGATGAATAATATTGTAATGCTTTTAAATTTATATTTGTAACATCAAAATTGAGTCTTGTTTTCCAATACTCTTTTAAAGCTTCAGTAGTTGGAGTTCTTCCACTACTTATATGTTCTTGCGCTAAATAACCTTCATCGCCTAATTTTTTAAAGTATCCTCTAATTGTTGCAGGAGAATAAGTGATATCATACATAGACTTTAACTGAGTAGAACCAATTGGTTCTAAATGTTCTATATATGCTTTAATAATAGACTGTAATAAAAACTCTTTTTTATCAATCATTTTACAACCATTTAAATTTATTAGCACTCATTGTCTTAAACTGCTAAAGAATTATAACTTATTGAGTGTATATTTGTCAAGTAGTTTTAAAATAAATCTTTTAAATTTGAAAAATGTCATTTATTCAAGCTTATATTTAGGGTTTTTACTCTGTGTATTTAATATGTTATAATTAGCAATATAGATATATTTACTTATTTTGGATAAATTATTGAGGAAATGCTGATGAATAAAATATTTACATATTTACTATTAACTACTTTAACAATACCTTCATTTAGTACTGAATTCGTTACTATTGGAACAGGTGGAGTTACTGGAACTTATTATCCTACAGGTGGTGCTATTTGTAGACTTGTAAATAAATATAAAAAAGAAACGAAGATAAGATGCTCTGTTGAATCTACGGATGGTTCTGTTTATAATATAAATAAAATAGAAACTGGTGAGTTAGACTTTGGAATTGCACAATCTGATCTTATTTATCAAGCTTCAAGAGGAACTGGAAAATTTAAAGGTAATACTACTAAAAAACTAAAATCTGTAATGGCTATTTATCCTGAGTTATTGACATTAGTAACAAGAAAAGATTCAAATATTAATTCAATTGATGACATGAAGAATAAAAGAATTAATTTAGGAAATCCAGGAAGTGGAAATGAAGCAACTACATTAACTTTATTTTCAGTCAGCACAATAAAAAAAGAGGAACTAAAATTTGCAGGAACATTAAAAGCCTCTGAAATGCCTGATGCTTTAAAAGATAATAAAATTGATGGATATTTTTATATGGTTGGTCATCCAACTGCAAATATTGAAGATGCTACAAATTCTGTTGATGCTAAAATAATTCCACTTGAAGGTTCAAACATTGATTATTTAATCAGCAGATATCCTTATTTTACTAAAGCAGATATCCCTGCTGGGATGTATAAAGGAAATTCCGATTCAATTCCAACATTTGGAGTAAAAGCTGTCTTAGTTACTAGTGATGATGTAAGTGAAAAAGCTGTGTATACTACAGTTAAAGCTATCTTAGAGAATTTTGACAAATTCAAAAGACTTCATCCTGCTTACAGTAATATTTCTAAAAAATCTCTATTAAATGGTTTATCTGCTCCTTTACACAAGGGTGCAAAAAAATACTTTAAAGAAGCAGGATTGTTGTAAGCTAGTGAACTTTTTAATCATATACTTATTTGATAAAGGGCTTTTCGATTATATATCCATAGCCTTTATGAGAAACAATAAAATCATCGTCAATAACTTTATCTTTTAATCTTTTCATAACCGTTCTAAATGCAGAATCATTTGTTTGGATATCATCCCAAACTGCCTCTTTAAATTTTTCTACTGAAATAACTTCACCAATAGATTTAATTAAGACTTGCAAGATATCTAGCTCTTTTTTAGAAAGTTTTACAATAGACTCATTGTTATAAAGTTTATCCTTTGATAAATCATATGTGTATGTTTTATTTAATTTTATTAAGTTTGTATAAGAATAAAACTCTTTTTTATCTGTTAAAACTTCTTCTTTTGCTTTTTTTAACATTGCCATCATATTATCTATATTTAAAGGTTTTAGGAAATATCCTAAAACACGTAAGTTTATTAATTTTAATAAATCTTCTTCATTTTTATGAGCACTCACAATAATAAATCTTTGATTAGGGATTAGTTCTCTAATTAACTCAATCATACTCATACCATCAACATTTGGCATTTTTAAATCGCTTATAACTAAATCAAAAGATTTATTATTTTCAATATTATCTTTTAATATCGAAAATCCTTCTTCTCCATCACAAGCTAAAACCACTTCTTCAAAAATAGTATTTAAATAAAATGAAAGTGTTTTTCTAGCTACTTCCTCATCTTCAACTAATAGTACTCTTGTTGTTATATCACTCATTATTCTTCTTCCATTTCTTTAATATTTTGATTATATCAAAACTTGAATTAACACTTTAATCTAATAATGAATTCTACTCCATCATTTTTATTAGCTGCATCAATAGTACCCTTCATATTCTTTTCAATAATTGTTTTCGACATATAAAGTCCAATTCCAGTACCTTGATCTTCAAACTTTGTAGTAAAATACGGTTCAAACATTTTTTCAAGTACTCGATCTTTTGCATTTCCGCAATTATTAGATATTGAAACTACTATAAATTCTTCTTCTTTATAAACCTCTATTACAACTTTTGCATTGAATTCTTCTTTTTTATCTTTTATTAATTTTGCATCACTTGCATTATTTAAAATATTTACAATTACTTGTTCAAATTCATTCTCATAACTATTTATTTGTATATCAATACCTTTAATTTCTAAAGATATATTATTCCTTTCAAATAAAGAATTAATAATTTTAGAGCTTCTTGTAATTGAATCTTTTATGCCAAATACTTTTTTATCTTTTGCTGGTTGGTAAAAATTTCTAAAATCATCTATTGTTTGTGACATATAATCAATTTGTATCTTTGCACTTTTTATAGAATCATTTAATTCTTCTTTTGAAAACTTCTCAAAATTATCTCGAATGAAATAGAGTAATAAATTAATATTATTTAAAGGCTGTCTCCATTGATGAGATATATTTCCTAGCATTTCACCCATTGAAGCTAATTTATTTTGTTGAACTAAAAGTCTATCTTTTTTGATATTCTTCTCAAGTTCTATTTCAACTTTTTGTTTTAATTCTTCTTCATTCAACTTCATTTTGGTTATATCATTTAAATATCCATATAAACTTGTAACTTTTCCATGATCATCTTTAATTAAAATAGTACGGTTATAAACCCATTTAATATTATTTGATATGTCTACTATTCTATATATATTTGTAAAAGAGTTAGCATCATCTTTAATTGCTTTATCTATTACTTCTTTAAGTTTTGAAATATCATCTTTATGAACTAGATTAAAATAATCTAGATTTCCATTTATGAAGTCTTTGGCTTTATACCCGTAATTATTAATATTATTCGATACAAACTTAACGCTTAAGTTTTTATCATTAAGCCATCTAAAAACAACTATTCTTCCAAAATCAGTTAACAATTCAACATTTCTTAACTCTTTCGTAAGTTTCATTCGACTATCAATATCCATAGACATCATTAGCATTCTATTTGAATTGTCTTTTGTAAAGGCTTTACCTCTTACTAGTATCCATTTATATTCATTAGATTTTGTTTTTAATCTATATTCACATGTAAAGTGTTCTATCTTATTTTTTACATGTAATTGAAACTTTTTTAATACTTTCTCTTTATCATCTTTATGTACAAGTTCAATCCATTGATCAAAACTCTCTATATCATCTCTTTTATAGCCAAACATGTCTAACCATTTATTAGAAAAGAAAATTTCATTTGTATCCAGATTTATATCCCACAATCCATCATTTGATGCAATAATTGCTAATTCATATCTATCTTTCCACTTTTTGTATAAAATAGTTTTTGTTTCTATTCTTTTATTGTATCTATTAAAAATAGTATTTATAAATCTAGCAAAAATATTTGATGTTGTGATTAACAATAAAGCCATAGTGATAATCATGAATAAACTCATAATTGTTTTATATTCATAATCAGCTTTTATTTTACGTATTTCATCTTCTAAAAATGTCTCTTTTACAAATATTTCATATTGATATTTTTGAAATGTATAAGTCAAACTTTTATCTTTTATAGATTTGAAATCTGCTATTTCATTTATACTTAGCTCTTTCCCTTCTCCATAGTAATTAAAAACAGTTTTTTTATTTTTATCATAAAAACAAAAATATGCATTATTTATGTTTTTACTCTTTGGAATTATTGTATCGAATATAACTTTTTTTGTTAAAAAATTCATATCATCGACTTTTGAAAAAGCTCCTAAAAATAACTCCTTTTCTTTTACAAATTTAAAGTAACTAAGTTGGATATTCTTTTTTCCATTATCTATCCAATACATAAGATTATCATCTCCCATATATTGGATATTTTTTAGCATATGTTTTCTAAATTTGTTAGTATTAATTTTAGAGTTAGTAAGCTTCGCTAAGTTTTCAACTAGTTGTTTTCCATGAAAAATACTGTAAGTACTTGTATCAAAAACTAAAAACTTAATAGTTTTTTGCTTTTCAATACTTAATATATACCTTTCAAGTCTTTTAAAATCTAATCTTTTTTCTTCAAATTTCAATGAATTTATATATCCATTTAACTCATATACTTTATTACTAAGTTCTATTTCTATATCATCAAAATTTGCACTTGTATTGTATTTAATATTATTAATATAATTTCGTAACTCTTCTTTCTTATAGAAAGTTTCACTTTGAATTAAAAGTTTTGTTTTATTTTTTTCTTGATAAGAAAAGAAAAAAAACATTGCAATTGAAGAAAAAGATGCTAAAAGTATTACAAAAATCAAAGGTGTATATACTATTTGATTTTGAATATCTTTTAGATTATAAAACTTTTTCTTCTTTAGAAACATTTTAATACTTCACTTTAGCTAAGTATAAACCATTTGGGAGTGCAGGAAGTCTATGAATATTTTTTTCTTTATTCAATTGAGCTTTTAAATCATGAATGTTTAGTTTTCCTTCTGAAACTTTTAGTAAGAAACCTACCATCAGTCTTATTTGAGATCTTAAATAAGAATTCCCTATAAATTTAAACACATAAATATCTTTATATTTATAAAACTTAGTATCATAGATTTCTCTAATAGTTATATCTTTGTCACTTCCTTGTTTATGAAAATATTCAAAATCATGAACACCAATAAACTCTTTTATAGCTTCTTTGATTTTTTGTTCATCAATACCTTTTACCTGTGTAATAAAGTTATTATTAAAAGCTGTTATATTTTTTGTAGTAATTAAATACCTATAAACTCTTTTCTTTGCATGAAATCTTGAATGAAAATCATCTGAAACTTTTTTAATATGAAGTATACGAATTGAGCTTGGGAGTTGTTGGTTTAAGATGGCTTTTAGTTTTTCATTATTATTCCAAAAATCTGGAATTATACAATTAAAAACTTGTCCTGTTGCATGAACATCTTTATCTGTTCTTCCACTTAAAATAATCTTTGTATCTATATTTATTCTTTTAAAAGCTTGAAGAAGTTTATCTTCTACTGTTTGATTGTTTGGTTGTTTCTGAGAACCTTTATATAAAGAACCATCATAAGAGATTAGAAATTTTAGATTCATAAAATTTCCTAATATTCTTTTTTAACAGTTTTCGTATATAGAAAATAACTTACACTTAACCAAAGTATTGGAATTAAATATAAAGCATGTAAAAATATTGAGTCTCCAATTGCTTTTATCAAAATGTAATATACAACTACTGATACAAGAGAATATGATACAGCTTTATTCTTTTCATATCTTGGATTAAAATATCCAAAAGTAATCACTAAAAAAAGAGATAAAAGGGGGAACAATGATGTTAGAATAAAAAAACTCAAATCATCAATGTCAACATTTCTTTTTAATCTATCTTTCCAATATTCGTACGTATTAGTAAATATATTTATCTCACTACCAGCAATTGAATCATTAATATACATTGAATCAAAATTGATTTGATTTACCTCAAATTCATCTATATAAAATGCTTTTCCTTTATTTAGTTTAAAGCTAAGATCACCTTTATCGTTATTCAACTCTGCAGTTTTACTTAAAATAAATTGGTCTTTTCCATTTTCTGTTTTAAATAATTTTACTTCATCATAAACTTTATCTTCTTTATTTTTTATATAAATTAGCCAATCACCAAACTTTTGACCAAATTCACTAGCTTTAATATTAAAATTTGCTTCTTTTGTTTTTGCCTCTAAAAATTGTTTTGTTAA
>CAJQLJ010000083.1 GCA_905479135.1 uncultured Campylobacterales bacterium
TAAAGATCATCCCTATTAAGTATCTCTTAGTGTCACTTAATTTGGACGGGAATTATAGGAGATTTTATCCCCTTTGTCAAGAGCTAACACTTAGAAATAACTTAAATTTTTAAAGTTTCTCACTTCCACCTATTTTTTATAAACATATCCGGTATTACTTTCTAATATGATTGTCCTTTCCTCACCAAATGTATCTGTTAATTTAATTTTGCAATTATCACTAACTTCATAAGAATTACTATCATTAGGATCATTACTTAGTTTTGAATATAATTTACCATCACCTCCAAAAGATAATTGACCTAAGGAAGTTGTTTCATTACAAGAAATGATTACATCTTGAATATTAAAGTTTTTGCTTATTAATACATAACTACTATTATTAATATTTTCTTTACAATAATTTGAACTATATATATTTTTTAAGGAAAGGCTATCTTTTAAACTATCATCAATTCCAGGATGACCCGAAGCATTCTTGTCACTATAAATTGTATAGTAGATACCACCTACATCTTTTCTACACTTAAGAAATTTTAGTGTCCATCTTTTTTTATGCCAATAGTCATCTTTATCATGTTTATCATCTATTAAGGCTTTATATCTTGTTTGTTTCAAATAAAGAACTAATTTATCACTAACCTGATCGATTTTATTAATCTGCACTTTTGGAATAAATGTAGTATATAAAAATCCTAGTAATGAAATTATTAAAAATATTTCTACAAGAGAAAAAGCTTTTTTCATAATCTTTATTTTATATAGACTTTATAAAGGTCTCTGTTGTAATAACTTATTTTTATTCTCTTTTTATGTTCGACAAATTCATTTAAACTAATAAAATATTTGTTTCCTTGAAGTATTCCATAAAATTTTAATCGTAATAATAATTGTTTATCATCACTAGATACAAAATTAATATCATTTTTCTTTAACTCTTGTGCTAATTCTTTTATAAAATGATATTTATAAACAAAATGTTTTTTAGGATTTGGAAGAATCAAGTATAGAGGTTTATTTATAAATGTTAGTATAACATTTATTGCCAACATAAATAGAACTAGACTAATAGCAATATTATGATTTTTCCTAAACTCTTTTAGTCTTATACGATATGAATGAAAAAATATTTTCAGCATAAAAGGCAATGATATCAAAACATAAGGTGCAAAATCTTCAATATAAACTCTTTGTCTTAAAGAAAAAAGTAAGGATACAAATAACGCAGTAGTCGAAATATACCATATTAATGACTTTTCTTTTTCTTTAAAAGCTGCACGGTATATTGAATAAAAGAAATATACAAAAAGTAAAGGTGAAAATATTGTTGCGTATATTGCAAAAGTATCTAAAAAAAATCCTCTCGGTTTTCCATCAGTAGCGAATCCATAAATAAAAATAGATAAAATAAACAATAATAAAGATATCCAAATTAAAATATTCTTTTTATTTTTGATATCTTCTATACTTTTAATATCTTTTAAAGAATAAAAAAATAATGCAAGAAATAATATAGCAAAAGAATTATCAATAAATAGAAATACAAATAAAAGTATGTAAGAATGTTTATTTGTAACTTTGTAATAGTACAAATATAATAAAGTAAAGAATGTAACTAAAATTGCACTATTTACCAATAAAGAAGCACTTAAAATTCCTGGTAGAAACATAAAAATGATAATTGATATAAGTCTATCACTTTTATATTTGAAGTAGTTATCTGTAATTTTATACATTAGTAAAACGCTAAAAATGTATAAAATTATGAAAGGTATTCTTAATGCAATATCATTTTGACCAAATAAATACAATGATACTTTAGTTATGTAAGATAAAATAGAAGTATTAACAAATACATTTAATGCTTCTTTATAAGATATACTAAGTGTATTAGCAACAAACAATAATATAAAAACTACTAATGCTAATAATGCATAGAAATAGTAATCATATTTGTTGTTATTTATCATAATTTTAAGAAGTTATCTATCATTTCATATCCATATTCACTCATAATTGATTCAGGATGAAATTGTACACCATATATTTGTTTATCTTTTATTTCTAAGGACATGATTTCATCATCATCTAAACTTACAGATGTGGGAATTACTATTGAAGGTAAATTATCTTTATTTACAGTTAAAGAGTGATATCTAGTTTCTACAAATTCAGAAGGCAAATCCTTAAAAATAATAGTGTCTTTTAAAACTTTTACTTTTGATGTTTTACCATGCATCATATTCTTAGCACGGATAACTTCAGCTCCAAATACTTGTGCAATACTTTGATGCCCTAAACAAATTCCTAAAATTGGTGTTTTATCTGAAAAATGTTTTATTACGTCTAAACAAACACCTGCTTCATTAGGTGTTGCAGGTCCAGGAGATATTATTATTTTTTGGGGATTTAGTTTTTCTATTTCTTCAACACTTAATTCATCGTTTCTAATAACTTTCAAATCAGCACCTAGTTCTAAGCAGTACTGAACAATATTATAAGTAAAAGAATCATAGTTATCAATCATCAAAATCATTTTAGTTAAGTTTCCTCTTTGTATTTAATTTATATTAGTTATTTTCAACATTATATCCATAAATAAATTAAAATAAATATTAATAGATTTGATAATCATTCTTAATATTAAGAAATAATAAAGCTTTTTTCTTTTATAATTCTAATAACAATTATCATTACAATTAAAATAAGAAGGAAAATTATGATTAAAAAAATTCTACTAGCTATTATAGTATTAACAAGCTCATTACTCGCAAATAACGAAGTAAATGTGTATTCTCACAGACATTATGATACAGATAAAAAACTATTTAAAATATTTGAAGAAAAAACTGGTATTAAAGTCAATGTTGTAAATGCAACAGCAAGTGCTTTAATCAAAAGAATAGAATCAGAAGGTGTTAAGTCTCCAGCAGATGTATTGATTACAGTTGATGCAGGAAGATTATATCAAGCAAAGCAAAAAGATATTTTACAAGCTATTAATTCAGATTACTTAAATAAAAATATCCCTGCTAATTTAAGAGATTTTGATAATAAATGGTTTGCTTTAACAAAAAGATCTAGAGTTGCTTTATATAAGATTGGTTCTGGTATTGAAAGTAAATTAACAACATATGAAGATTTAGCAAAACCTGAATTTAAAGGTCAAATTATGGTTAGATCTTCAAATAACATTTATAATCAGTCTTTAATGGCAGCAATGATTGCACATCATGGTGAAGAGTATTCATTAAATTGGGCAAAAGGTGTTGTTTCTAATATGGCAAAAGCTCCAAAAGGCAACGATAGGTATCAAGTTAAAGCAGTTGCAAATGGAATTGGACAAATTGCTATTGCAAATACATATTATATTGGTAAAATGGTAGACAACAAAGATGCTTCTCAAAGAGAAGCAGTTAAAAAAGTAAAAGTTTTATTTCCTAAATTTGAAAATGGTGGAACACATATAAATGTATCTGGTGCAGGAGTTGCTAAATATTCTCCAAATAAAGATAATGCAATTAAATTCATAGAGTTTATGGCATCAAAAGAAGCACAGAAATTATTTGCTGAAGGAAATTACGAATACCCAGTATTAGAAGGTGTTAAAGCATCAGAATTGGTATCTTCATGGGGTGTATTTGAAGATGATAGTATTTCAATTAATACTTTAGGACAAAACAATAAAGCTGCAATAAAAATCTTTGACAAAGCAGGATGGAAGTAACAAAATTGATAAACAACTTTTCAAAAATTAAAATAAGTAGTTTTTTTTTAACACTACTTATTAGTGCTCCGGCGTTAATTATATTTTTATATTTATTTATAGGGAACAGTGAAAACTGGGAACACTTAAAAGAAACCCTTTTATTTGAATATATATTTAATTCTCTGTACATCATGATTGGTGTAGCAATACTTACGTCAATTATAGGGTTTACAACTGCTTACTTAACTTCTCTATATACTTTCTCATTTTCAAGATTTTTCCACTATGCACTTATACTTCCTTTTGCAATACCTACATATATAATGGCATTTATTTATGGTGGGATGTTCGATATTACAGGTAGTGTAACAACATTTCTTTTAAAATTTTTCAATACAAGTATTGATCAAATAGTTTTCTTTGATATTATGTCAATTGAAGGTGCTATTATTGTAATGTCATTAGTTTTATATCCTTATGTTTATTTAATTTGTAAAACTTATTTATCTTTTGAATCGGCATCCATTATAGAAGCTTCTAAAACATTTAATTTGTCAACTTGGAAAATATTAAGAAAAGTAATTTTACCAATATCTAGACCTGCAATAGTTGCAGGTGTAACTTTGGCAGTAATGGAAGCTGTAAGTGATTTTGGTGTTATGGATTATTTTGGAGTAAGTACATTTGTAACTGGAATATTTAGAACATGGCTTGGTATGGGAAGTATTGAAGATGCTTCAAAGCTTGCAAGTATTCTTATGACATTTTTGTTTATCTTAATAATCTTAGAAAAAATTCAAAGAAGAAACAAACTTTATAA
>CAJQLJ010000084.1 GCA_905479135.1 uncultured Campylobacterales bacterium
TATTTTTATTATGTTCTATAATCCGCATTAATTTCAACATATTTATAACCTAAATCACATCCATAAGCAGTAAATTTATAATCGCCTAAACCAATATCGCAAACAACTTTAAATTTGTCTTCTTTTAATACCTTAGAAGCCTTAGCCTCTTGTATATCATCAAAACAAATTTCTCCTTTATTATAAACAACAATGTCATTGTACGAAATAACTAAAGTTTCTTCACTGCAAGTTATTCTACTAGCACCTATTGTTGAAGCAATTCTACCAAAATTAGGATCTTCACCAAAAAGAGCAGTTTTCACTAATAATGAGTTAGATAAAGCTTTTGCAGCTATTTGAGCTTCTGCTTTTGAAACTGCATTTATAACTTCAAAAGCTACTGCTTTCTTAGCACCCTCACCATCTGATACCATTAACATTGCCATATCATGCATTACTAGTCTTAATGCTTCTATAAAAGCTTCTTTTTCATAAGCATTTGATTTCTTGTTTGCTAACAGCATAACTGTGTCATTTGTAGAAGTATCACCATCTACTGAAATAGCATTAAATGTAGTTTCACTATTTATTTTTAAAGCTTCTTTCATATCTTCTGATGGAACATTTGCATCTGTACAAATAAAACATAACATAGTTGCTAGATTTGGATTTATCATTCCAGCACCTTTAGCAACTGCTCCTATTTTAAAAGAACTACCATTTTCTAGTTTTACTTCATACATACAAGTTTTTGAATATGCATCAGTTGTCATAATTGCTTTTGATAAGTTTTCACCAGAATTTGCTTTTAAATCAAAAGTTTTTGCACCATCAACTATTTTTTGTATTGGTATTGGGTTTCCAATAACACCAGTTGAACTCATTATTGGATTAAGTAATTCAAAAGGTAAGGCTTTAAATATTGTATTTATATCTTCAATACCTTTTTTTCCAGTCATTGCATTAGCATTTTTTGAATTTATTAAAACAAAGTTTGTTTTGAAATTCTCTTCATATTGTAAAAAATGTTTTAAAGGTGCAGCTTGAAATTTGTTTTCAGTAAAAATAGCTTGAACATCACAAGGAGTTGAAGAGTATATAAAACCCAAATCTTTATCTCCACTTGGCTTTAAACCTGCACTTATACCATCACAGTTAAAACCATCAATTTGATCAATATAACCTTTTATAGGTAAGATTGTAAACATTATTTATACATCCTCTGGTTTAGTAGTTAAATTTATAATTCTTTTAGATCTAGCAATACCTTTTTGAGAACCTACTAATAATAATTTAGATCTTGCACTAATTACGATTGTTCCTTTTGGCATCTGAATAAATCTACCCTTTTCTTCTGTGATACCAATAACAGATACTTTTAACCTATCCCTTAAGTGTAAATCTTTTATTTCTCTATTTACAGTCCATGAATCTTCATTTACAAAAATCTCTTCCATATCAATAGGAGTATCTCTTTTATACAAAAACTCATCAAGCACATTTTCCATATCTGGTCTAATTGCCATTGCAGAAACTCTTTTTGCCATTAAAGAAGGTGTTGCTACAACTTTATCAGCACCTAGCTTTTTAAGTCTTATCTTTTCATTTTGTGTTTCTGCATTTGCTATGATTAAAAAAGGTTGTCTTCCTAATTCTTTTTCATATAATCGAACAGATGCAATTAATGTAATATTGTCAGAAATACTTTTTGATAAAGAAATTGCTCCTTTTGCAGAACTTAAATGCGACTTTAAAAAAGCCAACTCTTTATAAGGCTCTTCTTTCACAAAGTAAGGATAACCATTTTCTTTTGCAATCTGTTCAATATTTTCACTTGGATCTACAACAACAAAAGGTATATGATTCTCTTTGAATTGTTTAGCTAATTGAGCTGTATATTCGTTGTGATAAAAAATCACGAAATGTTTTCTTAGTCTTGCAATTTTATAAAGCATATTTCTTTCCTTATACAAATCAATTAATCGTCCCTTTACTATTGCGTCAATTAAAATAGCTGTTGATACTGTAAAAGTAGCAAATCCAAAAATGATTAATGTGATTGTAAAAAATCTACCTGCTGAAGATATTTCTTGAATTTCTCCAAAACCTACGGTTGTAAAAGTAATACCTGTCTGGTATATAGCATCTAATATTGGAAAATCATCGATAATAATATAGCCAAGTGTTCCTATCATCATGATAGCTTGAACTAAAACAAGGGGTAGTCTAAATGGTCTTAATTGTGAGTAGATTACGGCATTTAAGTCGTACTCAGGCTTGGCTGTTCTTATTTCCCAGCCAAGAGCTTTTTTGATTCTTCGTAAGATGCTCATGAAAGCACTTTCACGAACCCTCTATGAGTGTTTTTTAAGAGTTCTTAACTCTTTAGCAGAAATTCTAATTTTCTGAGTAGTACCATCTTCTAAAGTAACTCTTACAGTTCTTAAGTTAGGTAAAAATCTTTTTTTAGTTCTATTTTTTGCATGACTTACGTTGTTTCCAGACATAGGTCCTTTTCCTGATATTGCACATCTTCTTGACATTTTTGTTCCTTCTATAGTGAAAAATATTTGCGTATTCTACCTAATCTATCTTAATTCTAATTTAAATATTATCCAGTGTAGCATTTAATTTATTTATATTTTTTTGTAGTTCATATTTCTTTGCAATTTTTCTATTAAACTTTTGAATAGACTTTAAATCTTCAGGTCTTGATAATAAAGCATCAACTTTAAAAGAAGTATTGGGATCATTAGGATTTTCCATAGTTGCAAATACATCTATCAACTCACTAGCTGGATTAATTGATGTTGTAAAAACCGCACATTTAAAGTACATTGCTTTCAAAATACTTGTTGTAAAAACTTTGCTATTTGTAGGTAGTATAAATATATCTGCAGCTAAGAATAACTCGTTTTCATTTTTATAATCTTCTAATAATAAAACTTCATCACCAAAGTTATATTTTGATATTAAAAACCTAAGGTTTGTTATCTGATTTTTAGTAGATGAAATAACTATTTGTTTGTTCATAGAACTTAAAGAAACTACTACATCAAAAAATTCTTTTACTCCTGAAGCTTTTAAATTTTTTGCTGTGAAATATATAATTTTAGGAGTTGAATCAATATCAAATTTTTTACAAAATTCTTCTTTGACTTTTTTTGTTTTTTGATAGTTTAGTTTTATACTTGGATATATCACTTTTATTTTTTCTTTTGATACTTCTATTTTTTCTAATATATTATTTTTTAAAAATTTAGAATTAACAATAACTTTCTTTGCATTTTTGATATTCGAAATTGAACTATCATCTAATACACCATTATGAAAATATATATCAGCGTATTCTTTTTTTGAAAAAATAAGTTTTTTAAATAAATTTTGTTTTTCTAAAACTTTTATTCTTTCATCTTTTTCTAACTCATTTATTAAATTGTTTTTTGTTTTATACGATATTGTAATTTTATTCATTTATTCTCTTTGTTTTCTATTCGTGAAATGCATATATTGGACTTTTAGTAATTTTGATATTTTTTTCTAGTATATTTCCAAATTTATCATAAACTTTTTTAAAGTCTGTTAATTCAATTTCTCTATTTGAACTAAGCCATATGATATCAAACTTTTTATTGTTTTTTTTGCAAGTTATAACATTTAAATCTTTTGAACTTGAAAAATTTATAAATTCTGAATCTGCTAGGTAAGTATTTAAAGTATTAAACACTTTTAAAAAGTCTTCATTTTTTATTAAATCTTTTTCAATAAAAACATAGTCAATTTTTCTTGAAAGATACGCTATTAAAAAGTATTTTAGAAAGTTGTTTATATTTTCAACATTAAATTCTTTATCTATTATTTTAAAGTTTAAAAGCAAGTTATCATTTGAAACTCTTGAACTTAGCATAGAAACAGAATATAACATATCTATCTTTTTTGCAAAATCAAAAATACGTAATTCTTTTTTTTCTGGATTGATATTCAAATCAAGTAAATAATCTATCTTTGTTTTATCAAATAGTAAAGAATCTTTATCAAAAAAATATTTTATTTTATTTTTAAAATCAAAATTTTCAATATTAAGAGTCAAAATATTTTCATTTTGTGAATTTTTAAAAGAGTTTTGAAAGAATTTTTTATATTTTTCTTTTCTTCCTTTTAGTAAATATGAAAACATAAATATTAAAGGATAGATTAGAAATGTATGTATATAAGCTTT
>CAJQLJ010000085.1 GCA_905479135.1 uncultured Campylobacterales bacterium
GAGATTATGGATGAATCTGATACTACAGCTGATATGAGAAGGCTTGCTTTAAATAAAATGAAAGCAAAAAGAAAAGAAAAAGAAAAAGCGATATAATGGCAAATAATTTAAATGAGTTTTTAGTGAATTTCAAAAGTTTAAGTATGAGTACTATTGATGATAAAGGAAATCCCTTTTCTTCTTATGCACCATTTATTAAAATAGAAGATAAGTATTATGTTTATATATCTTTAATGGCAAAACATACAACAAACTTAAAAAACAACAACATATGTAGTTTATTTTTTGTAGAAGATGAAAGTATTTGTTCAAACATATTTGCAAGAAAAAGAGCAATGGTTCAATGTAATTCAAATATGATAGAACAAGATACAAAAAAAGAAACAGTTTTATTAGAAGAATTCAAAATAAAATTTGATGATAGTATGATTTCAATGTTAAAAAGTATGAAAGATTTTTATATTTTTGAATTTACTCCCTTTTATGGTGAAGCAGTTTTTGGGTTTGGTAAAGCATACAACTTAGGTGGAAAAGATTTTAGCGAATTTGTTGAAAGAGAAAACACAGGTACAAAAGGACATGGAAGTTCTAAAGCTTAGATATCAGCTTATTAAGATTTCAAATAATGAAAATATCATACCATAGAAGAAGAAAAATAAAAACAAGAAGAATAGCGCTAAGTAAGTTAATAGAAGAAGGTATTAAAGAGCAATCAAAACTTGCAGAACTTTTAAAAGTTAGCCTTCCTACTATAAAAAGAGATCTTGAAGCTCTAAAAACAATGACAAAAGAAGATTTAACCTTTAATACAAAAACAACATCTGAAGATATTTTAAAGAAAAAAGACTTAATATTAAAAATGCTTGATAATGAAGAATACTATAACGAAAAAGGCGAAATAAATATTAATAAAATCAGTTTAGAACTTAAAACTAGTAGAAGCACAGTTTTAAGCGTATTAAATGGAGAATAAACTTATATTACTATTTACTAGAATATATTTTTCCATCTCCTGAAATTAAAATAGCCATACTTTTTGTATTTTCAAACTGAGAAAGTATAATTAATAATATCATCATCAAGGGAACAGATAAAAACATTCCAACCGTTCCCCACATAGCTCCCCATATAACAAGTGATAAAATCACTACAAATTGAGATATATTTAACTTATTTCCCATTAACCTTGGATAAATTATATTTCCAATGATAAACTGTATTAATGCAAGAGAAATTAAAATAACTAGAACTTGAGATAAGTCCGAAAATTGAACTAGTGCAAAAAGTGATGGAATAATAACTGCGATTATACTTCCAATAGTTGGAATAAAATTTAAAATAAATGCTAAAAATCCCCATAAAATTGCACCTTGAACTGAAAAGAATTCGCATATTAAATAAGTTAAAAAACCTGTACATAAACTTATTATTGTTGTAATTGAAATATACATTCTAATTGTTTTTGAAATACTACTTAATATTTCTTTTGCTTTTACCCTATTCTCATAATTAGGAAAAAGTGCATTAATTTTTGCATTAAAAAATCTTTGATCTAAAAGTAAGAATAGAACATAGAGTAAAATTTGCATAATATTACTAACAATCAAACTGAAAGCAGCAATTATTTTATTTATCAAAGAAGCAATACTAAATTGTTCATAAATCTTTTCAAATTTTACACCAAAATCAAAACCTGTAACTAAAGATAATTTTTCTATTAAAGTATAAAACTTAAGATCTAGCTGTGCTATAGTTGAACTTAATTCAAGCATACTAGAAGCTATGAAACTTCCAATTTGTAGCATTAAAGCAACAATAATAATTAAAGATATAGGTATTGAAATAAATTCTCCAAAGTTTGAATTCATAAAAGGTAGTTTTTTAATTTGATTTGATAGAGCATTAATTAAAAACCAAATTAGTATTGCAATTGCAATAGGTGTTAAAATACTACTTAGACTTGAAAAAGCGAAAACAAGTAAAGATAAAAATGCAAAGAAGTAAAATGCAGCTGCAAAGTTTGTATTGTATGTTTTTATAGGAGAATTATTTTTTGTTATAATGTTTTTTTTTAAATGTTCCAAATTATACCTTTTATTTAAACTTAAAATTACTTCTTTTTGAACTTAATGACAAAATAATCAATTTCATTTCTCATTGTATTATAATAACCTTTTGAACTCGTATATAAATAAAATATTGATTGAATCATAAAAAAGTAATATGCATTTGAATATCCAATATAAACAAATACAATATCAGCTACAAAAAAACATATAAATGCATAACCCCTTACAATGTGCTTATGACTTGATAATAAAAAACTTCCAAGTATAGCAATAAAAGATGCAATAAAATCTATTATTAATATTTTAAAATCTATATTGGTTATATTTGGAAAAACTGTAATAATTAGAATTAAAATATAAACTAAAAGTACACTGGACATAATATAAATATCTCTTTTTTTATTGTTAGTAAGTTTATATATACCAATTATTGCAGTTAAAAAAAATAAAATCATTTGAATAATTACAGGAACTTTTCCATTTAATAAGAAAAATGTCAATAATGCAAGATTTGAAATAAAAAAGCTAATAAATCCAAAATATAAAGGTTTAATATCTTCTTTACTACTTAAAGACATTAAATATGCCCCAATTATAGAAAAGATTGCTCCTATAGCTTCAAGTATAATCATTTTACTCTTTCTCAATCAATTTATGCAATTATAATCATTTAATCAAAAATACTTATAAATATAATGACTATTTGACTATAATTTCAGAAATTAACTTGAAAGTAAGATTTGGAAGATTCTAAAATTAGAGAAAAATGTTATGCATGCTACAGACCAAAGAGTTCATGTATGTGTAAACATATAATAACACCAGTTAAAACAAAAACAAAATTTGTAATTTTAATGCATCCAAAAGAGTTTAAAAAAACTAAAAATGGAACAGGACACTTAACAAATAATTCAATTGAAAATTGTGAAATTCATGTAGGAATAGACTTCTCAAATAACACAAGAATAAATACACTTTTAAATTGTAAAGAGTATGAACCATTTGTCTTATATCCAAGTGAAGAATCAATAAAACTAAATGAAGAAAAAATTGGATTAGAAAAAAATGCTTTAATATTTATAATAGATTCTACATGGCCATGTTCTAAGAAAATATTAAGGCTTAGTAAAAACTTATCTTCTTTAAAAAAAATAAGTTTTACCCATAGTAAGTCTTCCATTTTTACAATTAAAACACAACCAAATGAACATTGTTTATCAACAATAGAATCAACACTTTGTGTATTAGAACAATTAAACAAACATAATATTGAAAAAATAAATCAAGTTTATCTTGAAAGTTTTTTAAACCCTTTTAAAAAAATGGTTGAGTACCAAATTTCTTGTACCAATAAAGATAAAAAATACGTAAGATTTAAAAAAAGTAGATCATATACTTAAATAATATATACCATTATTTAAGGTATTTTATTTTTATTTTTTGTATAATGAATAATCACAAGTTCTTTGGAGAATATATTTATGGATACTTTTAAAATTTTTTTATCTACGATATTTTTTTCATCTTTATTACTAGCTAAAACAACTATCAATCCATTTACTATTTCAGATAATTTAGAACAGTTAAGCCTTGGTAATAGTAATATTTTTTCATCAGAATCATCAATAAAAAACTATTATAAAATATTTAATAATCAACTAATATGGAGTGATAAAAATGGAATAAAAGATATTTCTATCACACTATTAGAAACTATTAAAAATGACCCTGTTTTAAAGCCTAATTTAAAAATAGCATTTAATTTTGATGAAATATTAGAACAATTGTCTAACTTAGAAAATTCAGATAACTCAAGTGTAAAAAATATGTTGAAAATAGATTTGATGCTTACTAGTATTTATGATAAGTATATGAATTATTTATCAAAGGGATATATAGATTGGAATAATTTTAAAAAAGAATTAGAAAAACTTGATAAGGAAGAAGAAATTATTGCAGATTGGGAAAAATTTGATACTGAAAAAGATTTTGCAAAGCTTTTAAAAAATGCACTTGAATACAATAATTTATCAGCTGCTTTTGATGAAGTAAACTATACCTATCCTAAATCAAAAGAGTTAGCAAATAAGATACATGAATTTGAGAATATATCTTTGAAAGGTGGATATATAAAACTACCAAAGTTTGATAAATTAAAATTTGGTGACAAAAAAAGTATTGTTAAAATATTAAGAGAAAGATTACTACAAAGTAAAGATCTTAAAGAAAATATATGTGATATTCAAGTTATAGAAAGCTCAATACTAGATACATGTGAAATATATGATGAAAATTTAGAACAAGCAATTAAATCATTTCAGAGTAAGCATGGACTATTAGCAGATGGTGTTTTAGGAATAAATACCAGAAAATATTTAAATATTCCTATAGAAACAAAAATTGCTAAAATGAGACTTAACTTGGAAAGAATGAGATGGCTTCCAAGATCACTTGGAGAGAAATTCTTATTAATTAATATTCCTGACTATAGATTAAAAATGTATGAGAATAATAAGGTAAAAATTGATATGAAAACAGTTGTAGGAACTAAAGAAAATCCTACTCCAATTTTTTCTCATAAAATTTCGTACATTGTTTTAAATCCTTATTGGAAAATACCAGAAAGTATTGTTAAAAAAGAAATTATTCCTAAACTATTAGAAAACTCTGATTATTTAAATGGAAAAGACATAAAACTTCATGAAAATTGGAATATTACTTCAGCTCAATTTGATTTTGAATCTATTGATTGGAGTTTATATGATGAAACTAGAGTTGCAACAACTAAAATTAAAACTGAAATAATTGATGAAGAAGAATTTGAAATAGAAGAAATAAAAGAACCAATACAAGGACAAGTTATAAGATTTATTCAGTTACCAAGTGATAAAAACCCTCTAGGAAGAATGAAGTTTATGTTTCCTAATAAATATTCTGTATATTTACATGATACTCCAGAAAGAGAGTACTTTGAATCTACTAAAAGAGCATATTCTCATGGTTGTGTTAGATTAGAAGAAGCAAAAGAATTACTGGAAGCAATTGCATTAGAAGATGAAAACTTAGATTTTGCTAAAGCATCTGTAGTATTAAAAAATATAAAAAAAGAATCAATAGAATTAAAAAGACAAATCCCTGTACATATAGTCTATTTAACATCTTGGATTGATGAAAATAATAATTTACAATTTAGAGATGATATTTATAGATATGATCAAATACAAAAAAAGGTAATTGATTACTCAAATAGGTCTATGTAAAAAAGTAAAATGAAAAGATTTAAATTCTTTTTATTTTATTAGTTGTAAATTATCTTTAATATGATTAATATTTAAAATACTTAATACATGATTAGGGTTTAATACTTTCATAAAAAATCTAACTTCAGCATTTGTAAAACCATCTAATTCTTTGTCTTTAATAGAAATATCATCTTTTTGAATTCTAATTCGTTTTAATTTGCCATTTTCTTCTTTAGCATAATATACTAAGTCTAATTCTGTTTGATTTACTTTTTCAATAGTTACAATAACTCTATTTGTTCTAACCTTTAAATTAAAACCTGGGTATAAAACTAAAAAATCTTCTGTAGTAATGTAACCTATATAAAGTTTTGTATAAATATCAAAAAACAAACCTATTTTGGGTGATGAAAAGAATTTTAAATCAACTGTAAATTTTGGATGTGATCTTGACTTATTTAAAATCCATTCTAAAGTTGGAAAATACTGAAACTTTTGATATTTAACTCTATATGTTTCAATATATTTTTTATGTTTTTCTGCTTTTAAAGTTGTATTATTCTTTTTTGTCTTTTTAGCAAATATAATTCGTTTTATTAAATCATCATTGTCTATGTCTTTAGTAACCCATACAGTTGCGTAATCAGGGAAATTTTTTAAGCCAACTGAACCTTCTGTTACAATTATTAAAGCTCTTATTATTAGTGTAGGAAAAATCATTTTTAAAAGTGCATATTTTTTAACTAGTCTTTTATTTAAACTTGCTGTTTTCTTTGAAGTACTCATTTCTACAAAATAAACTGAGTCTTTAGTAAAAAATAATGCATCAAATTCACTAATATCTTTATATGCTGATTTGTAAACTATTTGTGCACTTTTATCTATTAAAAGTCCACTTTTGATATAAGCATTTTCTTTATCTTGGTAAGGGCCTTTTAGTATAAATCTTGTTATTAAATCTTCACTAAAAACATATTGAAGTAAAAGTTCATAAACAATATTTTCATAGACTTCACCTCTAAAACTACTATATGATGATATATAAGCAGGCTCTTCTTCTGAGATATTATTTCTAAACAATGATTTTAAACTCTTGCTATCATATGGGTAATGAAATAGATTTTCTTCTAAATCGTTTATATCTAAATTTTTTATTTTTTCTGTAATATTAAATTGTTGCAAAATTATTAAAGTAAATGAATACCTTTTTCCTTTATTTATAA
>CAJQLJ010000086.1 GCA_905479135.1 uncultured Campylobacterales bacterium
AGAAATGTACTAACTAAAAAGATACTATGGAGTAATATATGACAAAAAAAGAAAGTATAAATGTCGATAAATGTCCAGTAGAAACTGCTATTGACGGTTTAGCTGGAAAATGGAAAATACTCATTCTTTGGTATTTAAAAGATGAGAAAAAAAGATTTAATGAACTTCAAAAACTACTTCCTAGAACAACTCAAAAGATGCTTATTCAAAAATTGAGAGAATTAGAAGAGGATAAAATTGTACATAGAGAAGTTTATCCAGTCGTACCTCCAAAAGTTGAATACTCTTTAACGGAATATGGGAAAAGTTTAAAACCTATTTTAAAGCAGTTATATATTTGGGGAGATGTTCATAAAAAGATGCTAAAAAAATAGCTCATTTATGAACTAAGTAAATCTTTCAAACTATCTTTTGGATTTTTACCCTCAAGTATTAGTTTAACTTCATTTGCTATTGGTGTGTAAATATCATGCTCTTTTGAAAGTTTAGATATTGCCTCAGATGTCTTCACACCTTCTGCAACTTCTCCTAATTCTTCAAGAATTTCATCTAGTTTTTTATTTTTAGCAAGACCAAGTCCAACTCTATAGTTTCTACTCATTGGAGAACTTGCTGTTAAAAATAAATCTCCAGCTCCACTTAATCCTAAGAAGGTAGATTCTTGTGCTCCGAATTTTTTACCAAATCTATACATTTCTACTAAACCTCTTGATATTAATGAAGCTTGTGCATTTTTACCAAGACTTAAACCCTCGCAAATACCACTTGCAATTGCTAATACATTTTTATAAGCACCTGCAACTTCAGCACCTATTACATCTGAACTATAATAAGTTTTTATAAAAGTAGGAAAGAAAGGACTAAACTCATCATATAACTTTTTTGAACTTGAATTTAAGACAAGAGCACAAGGTAAAGCTTTAATTACTTCTGCTGCAAATGATGGTCCAGAGATAAAACCAATATTAGATGTAGGTACATAAGTAGAATAAATTTCATTTAAAAATTCTCCTGTATTAGCTTCAATACCTTTAGATGCAACTAGTATTTTTTGATTTTTAAATATAAAATTCTCTTTTAACCATGATTTTAATTGTTGTGCAGGAATTGTGATTATTAAATAATCACAATTAAGAGCTGTTTGTAAATCAGTAAAATTTTTTATATCTCTAGGAGTTCTTGAAGTTATAAAAGTTTCTTGATTTTGAGATAAAGCAAAATGAAGTGCTTGTCCCCATTTACCAGCTCCAATTACAGCAATTGTAGGTTTCTTTGTCATTTTAAGCCTTTGATTTAGTTGATGTTTGTAAATAAAACCCATTTTAAATGAGTTTTATTTTTTGTTATGAAAGTCTTTGTTTTAGTAATTCATTTACTTTAGCAGGGTTTGCAGTACCTTTTGATGCTTTCATAGTTTGACCTACAAAGAATCCAAATAACTTATCTTTTCCACTCTTATATTGTTCAACTTTATCTTCATTTGCTGCAATAATTCCATCAATAATTTCTAAAATTGCTCCATCATCTGATACTTGTTTTAATCCAAGCTTTTCAATTGCTACATCTACTTCTAGAGTATTCTGCATTAAATAATCAAGCACTTCTTTAGCTGCTTTTCCTGATATTGTTCCATCTTCAATTCGTTTTACAACAGTAGCTAATGTTTTAGCTTGAACAGGTGAGTTTTCTAATGTAATACCATCAATTAATCGTGACGCTAATTCAACAGTTAGCCATGTAACTGCATTTTTACCAGTAATTTCTTCATTCATCATATCATCAAAGAAGTTTGCAGTTTCAAGTGATGCAGTTATAACAGCAGCATCATATTCTTTAATTTTAAAATCTTTTACAAATCTTTCTTTTTTCTCATCTGGAAGTTCAGGGATTTGTGAATACTTTTGCATCATTTCATCACTAATAACTACTGGCAAAAGATCTGGATCTGGAAAATATCTGTAATCAGCTGCATCTTCTTTTCCTCTCATTGAACGAGTTTCTCCTGTATCTGCATCAAAAAGTCTTGTTTCTTGAACAATTTCAGTAGAATGAATACCATCTTCCCATGCTTCAATATGTCTATTAACTTCATAGTGTATTGCTTTTTCAATAAACTTAAATGAATTCATATTTTTTATTTCACATCTTGTATTTAAGTTTGTATCCCCTTTTGGACGGATAGAAACATTAACATCCGCTCTAAAAGAACCTTCTTGCATATTTGCATCACTTATTCCTAAATATCTTACAATTGAGTGAAGTTTTTTAAGATATAAAATTGCTTCTTCTGCTGTTCTCATATCAGGTTCTGATACGATTTCAAGAAGAGGTGTTCCTGTTCTATTTAAATCTACTAATGATTCATTTGCAGCATGTTTACTTTTACCTGCATCATTTTCTAAATGAGCTCGTGTTACTCCAATAGTTTTTTGGTTCCCATCTGGAAAGTCAATTACTATTTCACCAAGTCCAACAATAGGAACTTCAAATTGTGAAATTTGATAACCATTTGGTAAATCTGGATAAAAATAATTTTTTCTATTAAAAATAGATTTTCTATTAACCTCTGATTTAAGCGCAGTTCCTAACATAATAGATTTATGTACAGCTTCTTTATTTAATACAGGTAGAGCTCCTGGTAATCCTAAACATGTTGGACATACATTTGTATTTGGCTCTTCTCCAAAACTTGTTGCACAAGAACAAAATAGTTTAGATTTCGTATTTAATTGAACATGAACCTCTAAACCTATAATTACTTCAAACATATATTTCCTTTCTTTCTTATCTTATAATTTTTATATCAGCTGTTAACTTTTGTTTTTCAAAAAAATCTTTTAAATATTTTTTTTCTCTTAAAGACATAACTTCATTAAATATTTTATTTTTCACAATTTCAAAATCTAATGTATCTATTCCCTCTTTTTTAATTACAAAAAGAGCATTGTACATTTTATTAGAAGTGAAAATCGGAGTAAAACTATTTTCTTTAGTATTATTTAAAAGATACTGCATTTGTGGGTCTAAGTCTTTTATTTGAAGTGTCAAAGGATTTCTTTGTACATCTTGTGGAAGTAAAAGTGGACTTTTTATTGCTGATAATAATGATGATCTTTTATTTGTTATATATTGTACTATTGACACTGTTTTTACAGTTGTATAATTATTTTTATTAGTTTCATAATGTAATAGCATATCTTCATTTGTCGCTATTTTTAATTGACCTTGAACTAGTTTTTTAATTAATTTTTGTCTAGTAACTATACTTTTAGTTTCTTTTTCAAATATAGAATAATCAGGATACTTTTGTTTAACTATCGATTTGAAAGTAAAAACATCCATATTATTAGAACTTGCTAATTTTTCAATGTAATCATTAATATCAAAAATATCTACATTAATATTGTATTTTTGTAGTAGTTGATCATATAAAACATTGTCAATAAGAGAACTTACTGCTTTGTTTTTATCCATATTTTCTGTAAGCATTTTTTGATCAATATCATAGAGTGTAATTGGGTCATCATTTACAGTAATCGCAATGCCATTTATTAAACCCGCAAATGATATATTTACAGATATAAGTAATATCAAAAATAATTTATACATTATAATTCCTTGTCTTATTAAAACAGATATTTTACCTAAATAATGGTAAATATCTGTTTTGACTAAAAAAGAATTAATTACTTTTTGCTTTTGTACACTTATTTATAAGATAGAAAATAGAATTGTAATCTAAACCAGAATGCTCAGATAATCCTATTTCACAAGTTTTTGAAGTTGAAAATGCATATTTAGCATTTTTTATACTTTTTGGAAGATCTCTTAATGCAGATTCATTTAATTCAGGAAAGTTGAATCCTCTATCTCCTGCGAATCCACAACATTTTACATCTGCTGGAATTATTACTTCATTTGAACACATTTGTGCTAAAGTTTTGAACTTAGTTTCTAATCCCATTTTAGAAGAACTACATGTTGTATGTATTGTAATAGGTTCATTTATTGGTGTAAAGTCTAAATCATTACTTAAAAAGTCTAGAGCGAACTCTATTGGTTCATAAAGTTTTAGATCACTTTTAAACTTTTCTATCATCGTTTTAGTACATGGGCTAGTATCACACAATACGGGATACTCACCATTATTTGTAGCTTTAATTAAAGCAAGTTCAAGTTGTGATGATTTTGTAGCTCCTGCTTGAAGAAAACCTTTTGAAGAAAATGGCATTCCACAACAAAGATTTGGTAAGTTTTCAGGAAAGATAATTTGGTAACCAGCTTTTTTTAATAATTCAACGGTTACCTCAAATAATTCTTTCTCTTCTACACTTACATCACTTAGTCCCATAGTTCTATTTATACATGATGGAAAATAAACTACTTTTTTATCTGAAACTTGTTGTTCAAATTTTGTATTTATTTTAATTGGTTTTGGCAATGTTGCATTCCATTTAGGAATTTTTCCTTTAGAAAAATCTCTCATTGTTCCAGTCACTGTTTGCATACTAGCAGTTCCTAAAAGTTTATGCACAGCATTTGCGCTACCTAAGCCAAACTTCATTCCTTTTAGTGTCATTGAAAAATTATTTGCTACAAAGTTTGCAACATTTTTTGCATTAGGGCTTAATTGTTCTGCTCTTAAATGTTTAGTTAAATTTCCTGTATCAATATTTACAGGACATGAAGATGAACATAAAGAACAAGTAGCACAAGTTTCAATTCCATCATATTGGTAAAGTTCTTTATATTCTTTTGCTTCCTCAAGTTGACCAGTTTCTTCTAGTCTTGATATTTCTCTATTTATTACAATTCTTTGTCTTGGTGTTAATGTTAGCTCATTTGATGGACACGATGGCTCACAGAATCCACACTCAATACATTTATCAATGATTTCATTACTTGCAGGCATAGCTTTTAAGTTTTTAAGATGAGCTTCTTGATCATCATTTATTATAACACCTGGATTTAGTAATCCTTTTGGATCAAATAATTCTTTGATCTTCTTCATCATTACATAAGCATCATGTCCCCATTCAACTTCTATAAATGCAGCCATATTTCTACCCGTTCCATGTTCTGCTTTTAAGCTACCTTGATATTTAACAGCAACAGAATGAACTACATCATTCATAAACGCATCATATCTTTTTATTTCACTTGGATCTGAAAAATCTTGAGTAAATACAAAGTGGAAATTTCCTTCAAGCGCATGTCCAAAGATTAAGGCTTCAGTATACTTGTGTTTTTTAAATAAACCTTGTAATTCTAAAGCAGCTTCCGCTAGATATTCAATTGGATAAGCAACATCTTCAATAATTACTGTTGTACCAGTTTGTCTTACTGCTCCAACTGCTGGGAATAAACCTTTTCTAATTTTCCAATAAAGAGTATATTCTGTTACATCTTTTGTAAAATAGATATCTCTTTCTACATCAAATTCTGCTAGCATTTCTTCAATTTGAGCTGTTTGAATATCAAGTTGATTGTCAGAAACTGCTCTTGTTTCAATTAATAAAGCTGTAATATTTTCACCAAAATCTTTGATAAAATCAGGCATTGCAGGATCATCTTCAATACTTCTTAATCCTGCTCTATCCATTAATTCAACTGCATCAACAATAATAGTTTTATCATCACGTGCAAGTTTTAATTTTGTAACAGCAGAACATGCTTCTTCTATATCTTTAAAGTAAATTAGTGCACTTGCTTTATCTTTTAAATCTTCAACTGTGTAGTATGTAATTTCTTCAATAAAAGCTAAAGTTCCTTCACTACCAATTATTAAGTGTTCTAATATTTCGAATTCATCTTCAAAATCAATTAATGCATTTAATGAGTAACCACATGTATTTTTTATTTTGAACTTTCGTTCTATTTTTGCTCTTAATTCTTCATTGTTTTTCGTGCTTGTTGAGAATTCTTTTAAATCTTTTAAGAATTGTGCATGTGTTAATTTAAATGCATTTTTACTCTCTATACATGATGTATCTAATTTTGTTCCATCACCAAAAATCAATTTCATTGATTTCAAAGTTTTATATGAGTTTTGAGAAACTCCACAACACATACCTGAGGCATTATTTGCAGCAATTCCACCAATCATAGCTGCATTTATAGAAGCTGGATCAGGTCCTATTTTTTTAGAATAAGGAGCAAGTAAATTATTTACTTGTTGACCTGTTAGTGCGGGTTGTAATGAGATATAACTTCTATCATCAGATATTTTAAAGTTTGTAAATTTTCTTGATGTAACTATTAAAATAGAATCACTAATAGCTTGACCTGAAAGAGAAGTTCCAGCAGCCCTAAATGTAACGCTTAATTCTAATTCATTTGTTAATTTAATAATATCTTGAACTTCTTGTGCATTATCAGTTTTGATAACTATTTTTGGAATTAATCTATAAAATGAAGCATCTGTTCCATAAGCTAATGTATGTAATTTATCAGTAAAAATATTTTTTACTGAGATCTTCTTTGAGATTTGATTATAAAAATTTAAATATTTACCATCTAACATTTTGAGCCTTTTATTTTAAATATCATCCATCAGTACTTGGATTAATTCCAAAGAACTCTGGATAGAAAGCAATTAACATTAATACTACAATTTGAATTGCAATAAATGGTAATACACCTTTATAAATTTGTATTGTTCTAACTGTTGCTGGAACTACCCCTTTTAAGTAGAAAAGGGAGAATCCAAATGGTGGTGTTAAGAATGATGTTTGTAAGTTCATCGCAATTAAAATAGCAAACCATACAGGATTAATATCTAAGTTCATAGCAATTGGTACAAGAATTGGAACAATAATATATGAAATTTCAACAAAATCAATAAAGAATCCTAAAATAAGAATTGCTATCATTGTAAATATAATGAATCCCCATTTTTCATCTCCAGGTAAACTCATCATAAAATGCTCAACAATTTCATCTCCACCTGTATATGTAAATACCATAGAAAAAGCTGTTGCACCAATTAAGATTCCAAATACCATAGAAGTAATTTTTACAGATTCTAAAGATGCTTCTTTAACCATAGAAATTGAAAATGATTTATAAACAATTGCCAATCCAATTGCTCCTAAACATCCTACTGCTGATGATTCAGTTGGCGTTGCAATACCTGCAAAAATAGAACCTAGAACTAATAAAATTAGTGTTAGTGATGGAATAATATCAATTAAAGCTCGAACTACTTGTTTTCCTTTTGAACCTCGTGTTGGATCAGATGGAATTGCTGGAGCCATTTCTTTATTAAAAAATGATATAACAACTATATATAATATATATGCACCTACAAGTGCTAATCCTGGACCAATTGCAGCTTTGAATAAATCTCCAACAGGAACTTGAAATACATCTCCTAAGATAATTAAAACAATTGAAGGAGGAATAATCTGCCCTAATGTACCAGAAGCACAAATAGTACCACAGGCAAGAGGAGTATTATATTTGTATTTCATCATAACAGGAAGTGAAATAACTCCCATTGCAACAACAGAAGCACCAACAACACCAGTTGAAGCTGCTAATAATGCACCAACTAATACAGTTGAAATAGCAACTCCACCTCTAATTTCTCCAAATAAGAAGCCCATTGATTCTAAAAGTCTTTCAGCAAGACCAGTTTTTTGTAAAACAATTCCCATAAAAATAAACATAGGAACGGCCATAAGAATTGTATTTTGCATAATAGACATAATTCTAAATGGCATAAAGTCAAACATAAGTAGACCTTCCTCAAAGCCCTCAACCAAACCAACTTCAAGTCCATCATCAAAACCAATCTCAACAATACCAGCAATAATTCCAAAAAGTACTGATACGGCTGCAAAAGTAAATGCTACAGGAAAACCAAATAGTAGCATTAGTAGTGCAGCAAAAAACATTATAATACCAACCATTATTTATCTCCTTTATGTAATTTTTCTTCTGATTTATGAACATCTTTTACAATAATATCAATCTCACCATTTACCATATGAGGAGCTACAGGATGTAATCCTCTATAAACATTTAAGTTTCTTATAAAAAATCCAATTGATGTAATTATAAGTAAGAAAAAAGATATAGGAATTAGTGATTTTACTAACCATCTATTTGTAAGTCCACCTGGATCTCCACTTTGTTCCCCTGATTGATAAGCTTCTATTACATAATCAATTGAACCAAATCCAATTAATAGAGAAATTGGTAATATAAAAAATATAACACCAAGCATATTAATAATTGCTTTTTTCTTATCTTTTAATGTATCATAAATTAAATCTACTCTCACATGGCCATCTTCTTTTAGTGTATAAGAAATACCTAATAGAATGATAATTGAAAATAGATGCCATTCCATTTCTTGCATTGCGATACTTCCTGATCTAAAGAAATATCTCATAACAACATCATAAAATACATTCATTATCATTAATACCATTGCAATTGCTGTAATGTAACCAATGATATCTGCAAATTTGTCAAAAACTTTTTCTAGTTTTAACATTGTAAAATCCTTTTGAAATTGTTAATAAGTCAAATAAACATAAGTTTAGTAATAAAGTTAATGATATATTTATTGGACTTATTGTTTTTATTTAATAGTAGAATATTCTAACTCTAGAAAAGAGTTAGAATAATATTTTATAAGTTGTCTTTTAAGTATAAGTAATCAGACATTTTAGTCCACTCTCTAGCTTTCTTTTGGTAAGCAGCTTGTGAATCTAAAACTTTTTTAAGTAAAGGTTGTCCTTTAGTTTTTTCAACTAAAAGTTCGTCATTTGCTTTTCTCATAGCATCCATAACTTCTTTAGGGAAAGTTTTGATTTTAATATTTGGATAATCAGCTCCAATTTTAGACCAAGCTTCTGAACTCATATGATAATTTTGAATATACATATCATATGCAGATAATTTCATAGCTGTAACTAAGATTGTTTGTAAATCTTTTGGTAACTTATTATATTTTCTTTCATTTACTAAGAACTGTAACTCAGTTGCTGGCTCATGCCATCCTGTGTAGTAATAAGGTGCAATTTTGTTGAATCCCATTTTAATGTCCATCCCAGGTCCAACCCATTCAAGTGCATCAATAGTTCCTCTCTCAAGTGATGTGTATAATTCACCAGAAGCAATATTAGTAACTGTTAATCCTAATTTTGCCATAACTTCACCAGCAAATCCAGGGATTCTCATTTTAAGACCTTTTAAGTCATCCACAGTATTAATTTCTTTTCTAAACCATCCACCCATTTGATTTCCAGTGTTTCCACCAGGGAATGATAATACTTTATGTTTTTTATATGCTTCTTTCATTAAGTCCATACCACCACCGTGATAGAACCATGCATATTGTTCAGGTGTAGTCATACCAAATGGCATAGTTGTAAATGGTAAAGTATTAATATCTTTACCTTTCCAATAATATGATGCAGAGTGACCCATATCGTACTGACCACCTTTAACCATATCTAAAATACCAAGTGCTGCTTTATGTTTATTTGAAGCATCTACTCTAATTAGTAATCTACCATCAGACATTTCTTCAACCATTTTAGACATATTTAATGGTGCATCAATAAATGGACTTAGAGTTGATCCCCAAGTAGTTGCAAGTTTCCACTTGTAAACTTTGTCTTTTGCCATTGAGGCTGTACTCAATCCTGCTAGTAAAGCAGAAGCTACAAGTAACTTAGTCGTTGTTTTTAACATCATCATTTTCTCCTTAGATTTGTTATGATCTAATTTTAACAACTAGAAATGATAATGATATGATATTTTTTATCATATTGTATAAAGTTTATTTTATTTTAAAGATATATCCCGTATCAACAACCGTTTGAATATAATCATTTGTTAGTACTTTTCTTAAGCGTCTTATTAAACTTCTAATAGAGTCTAATGTTGCAAAACTTCCTTCCCATACATAGTTTTCTATGGTTTCATAAGATAAAACTTGATTTCTTTTAGTTAAAAAAAGATTTATAAGTAGTCTTTCTTTTTTAGTTAGTCTTTGCTCAAGTCCATTTATTACAAGTAAAGATGATTTATAATCAAAATAACAGTCTTTGTCAAAATGAATTAAGTCATCTTGTATCTTACAAAATTTTTCTATTTTTATTTCTAACTCGTCTATAAAAAATGGTTTCTTTAAGTAGTCATTACAACCAAAATCATATGACTGCTTAATATCATCAAGTTCAACACTTGCAGATATTATAATTACAGGTATTTCATTATAATATTCCCTGATTTTTTTTAATACCTTAATTCCATCAACATTGGGTACATTAATATCTAAAATAAAACAAGAAAAACCATCAGCAATTTTTTCTAAAGCTTGAGAACCATCAAAACATGATTCAACTTTATAGCCTTTAATTTTTAATCTTTTTGTAATAGTGGCATTTAATTTTTTATTATCTTCTAAAAGTAAAATATTCATTTCAAACCTTTTTATGAGGTAGCTTAATAGTAAAGACTACGTTTTGTTCTTCATTTCTTACGCTAATAGTCCCTCTCATTTTATCTTCAATAATAACCTTAGCCATATAAAGTCCTAATCCCGTTCCGTTACTTTTTGTTGTAAAATACGGTTGAAAAATCGAGTGTATGATTTCTTCATCTATTCTTCCCGCATCATCAATAATCTCTATAGTATTATAGTTTACACATCTTTTGATATTAATATTAATATTTCCCTTCTCATTAGTATCTAGCTGTTTTTCAATAATCTTATTTTTTGCATTATTAATTAAATTTAACAATACTTGTTTAAATTCATTCTCATAACCATAGATAAGCAGTTCTTCATTTTTACTTTCATAATTAAAGTTCATTTTTATATTAGAATAGAATACTTGTTTTCCAATAATTTCATTTATTTCATGTAGTGATTTAGTAATAGAAAAGAGTTTTTTCTTAGTTGATGGCTTTAGGAAATTTCTAAAATCATTTAGTGTTCTAGACATATATTTAATTTGAATCATTGAATCGTTAACAAAATCATTAACCTCTATATCTTTCAACTCATTTAGTAAATAAGAGGTTTGAATATCTTGTACTAGAGCTGATAATTCAACTAAAGGCTCATTCCATTGATGAGCAATCGCAGCAATCATATCACCCATTTCTGCTAATTTACTTTGTTGTATCAAAAACTGTTTTTGTTGTACACGTTCACTAATATCATCCATAATGCAAACAATACCACCTACTGTATTATCAATATTTTTATAAACAGCTTTATTTAAAATAATATGTTTCATTTGATTTGATGGTGTGTAAAATGTAAATTCAGAAGTTGATGTTGAAAAAGTTCTTAGTAACTCTTTATCAATAATTGTATTTTTTGATGCAACTTCATTTGTAAAAAAATCAAATGCAGTTTTTCCAATAACTTGATCTCTATGTTCATTCACTAAGTTTGCAAAAGCTAAATTACAACCTAAAAACTTACCATCAATATTTTTATAATAAATAGGATTAGGAATAGTATCAAGAAGTACTTTATCAAATTCTAGTCTATTAGATAAAGCTAATTCAACTTTTAATCTTCTTTGAATATTTGCTCTTAAAGTTACAACTATAATACTTAAAATTAATATTATAAGTATTGCTAAAATTAGAAATTTAGTAGCTTCTTTATATTGTAAACTCGGTTCATTTATAATTGTGTAATCATCAAAATATTTTGTAATATCCAGATTAAATCTTTCTAACTCATAATAATCAAACATATATTCATTTGGAGACTTTTCTAATATTGGAATTTCAGAGATTTCTTTTCCATTTAATAAGTCAATAGCCATTTTTGATACAGCTTCGCCTTGACCTATTGCTGAGGTTAATAATCCTCCTACAATTCCATAGTTTAAATAAAAATCCCAGAGTCCATAAATAGGTACATTACTAACTTTTCTTATTTCTTTAAATCCTTGTTTATAAGTAAAGTGTTTACCTGCTGTATCTTTAAATAATAGTACAAATAAAATAGCAGTATCATTATCTAATTGAGATACTTTTTTTGTTAAAGCATTTATTTCCAAGTTATCAACATATTCAATTTCAAACTCTTTTTTGTATTTTTTAATAATAGGTCTTAAGTCTCTTTTTACAGCATAACCAGTTTTTGAAGTATCATTAATAATGAGTAACTTTTTTAAATTTGGGTGCAAATCTTTAATCAATTTAAAGTTTTTTTCTAAATCAACTTGCTCAACTACTCCTGTCATATATTTTTTCATATAATTTTGCTCAAGAAATGCTTTATCAAAATTATTTATTCCGCAAAAAAGTACAGGTAATTCTTTGAATAAATATTCATGATAGTTTATTGCAAAATCAAAGGCATTATTATCACTAGCAATAATTAAGTCAAAGTTTCTTTTTTTGAATTGTTGTTTATAAAGTTTTGCTAATTGATCTAAATAAATTGGATCAGCAATTCTTTTTGTGTCCATATATACAGTTGTAAGTTCAATATCTTCTAAGTTTTGAAACTCTTTTTCAATTGTTTTAGAGATATCATCACTCCAAATATAACCCTTGTGGTAAGAGTGAAGTAATAAAACTTCTTTGGGCTTTTGAGCCATTAGAAATGTTATAAAAAGTAAGCTAAATAGTATTATTTTCATTAAAATCCTCTATTTAGCAATTATATCAAGATTTAGTAAAAATTACATAACCAGACTTTGGACCATGAGCTCCAATAACTAAGGATTGTTCAATATCTGCAGTTTTTGAAGGTCCTGATATAAATACGCCGTACCCAGCATCTTCAAAATTTATTTTTTCATATGCTTCATGCATATTTGAAACAATTTCCTTCTCATCAATAACAATAACAATATTTTGTGCTATAAAATATAAAGATCTATGTCTATTGTTTTCATTTTTCATCCAAATAGCACCATTTTCTGCAACTGCAAAATTTCCACTTACTACAGCAACATCAATATTTTTTAAGTTGTGAGGATCTTCTTCATTATTTGAATCAAAGTTTCCTAAAGTAAAACCTTCAACATTTGAAGCTATTATTTTTTCATCTTTATATAATTCATGGATTGTTTTATCTAAGTCTTTTTTATCAATTTTTAATGCTTTTCCTCCAACACTTTCAATCATAACAGAGAATTTTTCAAACTTATTTTCATAAGTAGTTCCAAAGTTTTCATAAGATGGAAGTTCTATATCTACTACAACATTATTTTTTCTAATGCTAGCTAATATTTTATCTCTACTAGTCATTTAAATCTCCTTGCTCAAACATTTCTTTAAAACTTTTTTCTGCCATTTTTGGCATATCTCTTTGTTTTCCCCATATATTTGCTTTGCTATAAACGATTGAATTTGGAAGTTTAGGGACAATTTTTCTTGCCATCTTTCCAGCAAAATCAAATAGTTTTGGTTTAGTCATTAGCCATGAAGTTACTTTCATTGCCATTTTCTTTTTTGAATCAATTAGATTTAATTCACTTAAATCTTGTCTTCTTGAATAAAGTTGAGAATCTAAATCAATTTTTACAGGACAAACATTTGTGCATGAACCACATAAAGTACATGCAAATGGAAGAGAATTATGTTTTTCTGGTTCTTTTACAGATCCTAAAATAGAACCAATTGGTCCTGGAATTACATATTCATACGAGTGACCACCTGATCTTCTATACACAGGACATGTGTTCATACAAGCTCCACATCTAATACAGTTTAATGCTTTTTTGTATTTTGAAGATGATAAAAAATCACTTCTTTTATTATCAACGATAATAATATGCATTTCCCCTCCCTCAACAGGCGCATGAAAATGTGAAGTGTATGAAGTAACAGGTTGTCCTGTAGCAGATCTTGCTAAAATTCTTGTAAAAACTGATAAGTCTTCAAGACGTGGTATTACTTTTTCAATTCCCATTGAAGCTATGTGAAGTTTAGGAACAGATGCTCCCATATCGGCATTTCCTTCATTTGTACAAACGACAACTCCTCCAGTTTGGGCAATCGCAAAATTAACTCCAGTCATTCCTGCTTCTGCATTTAGAAAATCTTCTCGTAAACTTTCTCGTGCTGATCGTGTAAGATATGTAGGATCATCATTACCAACTTCTGTTCCTAAGTGCTCTACAAATGTATCAGCGACATCAGATCTCTTAAGATGAATTGCAGGTAGAACTATATGTGATGGTGCTTCATCTCTTAGTTGAACAATTCTCTCACCTAAATCTGTATCAATTACTTCAATACCACGCTCTTCTAAAAAAGGGTTTAGATGACATTCTTCTGTTAGCATCGATTTTGATTTAACTAATTTCTTTACATTTTTTTCTTTTAAAAGTTTATATGCTATTTCATTATGTTCTTTAGCATCTGATGCATAATGAATATTTATTCCTTTTTCTTTTGCATTTTTTTCAAATTCTAAAAGGTATGTGTCAAGATTTGCCATTGTATGAGACTTGATTCGACTTCCGTATTCTCGTAATTGTTCCCATTCAGGAATAGTCTTAGTAGCTACATCTCTTTTTTCTCTAACAAACCATAATGCTTGGTCATGCCAATGCATTCTTTCATCGTTTGCTACAAATATTTTCGCATTTAGTGGATGATTAGTACTCATACTTCTTCTCCTAATAGGATTTGAACAACATGTTTTACTTTTATGGCTTGATTGTTTCTATTAATAATTCCATCCATATGCATTAAACATGACATATCTGCACCTGTCATAATTGAGGCTTTAGAATCTATATGATCTTTTATTCTATCTTTTCCCATTGCAATTGAAAGGTCTTCTTGTTGAACTGAGAATGTTCCACCAAATCCACAGCATTCATCTTCTCTTTTTAAATTTACAAGTTCAATTTGAGGTACTTTGTTTAATAAGTTCTTCAATTTCGAATCATAAGGAATATTTAATTCACTAGCACTTGCAAGTTTTAATAGTCTGTGTCCATGACATGAATTATGTAATCCTACTTTATATGGATAAGGTTTACTAAAGTTTAAATTTTCAACTTTAACAATATCATGTAAAAATTCACACACTTCATAAATTGAAGCTTTTACTTTATTATAGTCTTTATCATTATCAAAAAAAGGAGCATAGTGTTCTTTCACCATTGATACACAAGAACCACTAGGTGCAACAATATAATCATATTCTTTAAATATCTTTACAAATTGTTTTGCAAGTACATTAACATCTTTTGAGCATCCTGCATTTGCCATTGGTTGACCACAACATGTTTGACTTAGAGGGTAATCGATATTTAAACCTTGTTGTTTTAATATTTTATATGTGGATTTACATATATCTGGGTATAGCTCATTCATAAAACAGGGGATAAACAAACCTATTTTCATATAAACTCCTTTTAACTAGTTGAATAATTTTATTCTTAATATATGAAATAGATATGATATTTTATTTTTTTAAAAAGATTGATATGTCATTTTCTAAATAATCCTCTTTTATTTCTATTTGAGAACATATGCTCTTACAAAATTTAAGTACATGATTTATAGGAACATTACTTAAGTAATCATCTTTTAAAAAGTTGAAAACAAAGCCTTTTTTGGAAGCTTTATATGAATGCTTTATGAAAGTAAAAACTTCGTTTTCATCTAAAGTATTCATAGCACCACTACATAAATAATAATCAGCACTAGGAATTTTATCTTCAAGGATGTTTTTTAATATGAATTTCGTATTTAAAAATCTTTTTGAAGCTTTATCTATCATTTCTTCTTCACAATCGATTCCAATATAGCTTTCAGGATTTAAATTATTATCAAACAAATAATTATAGTATTCTCCAAAACCACAACCCGCATCTACAATTTGACAACTTTTTATTTCATCAACAATAAAATTTGTTAGTATTTCAAATCGGATATATTGAGATTCTTCACAAGTCCAGTGAACGCCCCTTGCACTTATTCCATATTTTTTTATAACTCTTTTATAAAATTGAGTGTTGTTTTTATATCCAATGTTAGCCATAGTTTAACAATTATTGATTTGTTCAATTATTACATTGTTATCTTTTAAAAATTTTGTGATTATTTCTGAATTTGTATGTTCATAAGCTTTGTCGTATACGATTCTCTTTATTCCACTAGCTATTAAATTTTTTGAGCACTCACTACAAGGTTCCAGGGTTACATAAATACTTGCATCCTCAATACTTATACCTTTTCTAGCTGCCCAAATAATTGCATTCATTTCAGCATGAATTTCATAAGTTTTAGACCAATCGTGATGATCTTTAGTATATTCACCATTCCAATGATCACTGCAATTTGTAAATCCAGCAGGTGTACCATTGTATCCTGTTGAAAGTATTCTTCCATCTTTTACTATTACGGCACCTACTTGTTTGGATACACACTTAGACGCACTTGCTATTTCTTTTGCAATATTTATAAATGTTTTGTCTTTTAACACTTCTTAGCCTTACAGTAAATTTTTACAAATTATAGCAAAAGATGATTTGTTTTGGTATTTAATGCATATTAAGGAGAAAACTTATCCTTAGTAGCTTAAATTAAGCTTATTTATTTTAGTAAAAATAAAAATATAATTAAACTTGTGATAATATAACAAAAATTTACAAACATAAGAAAAGGCTGACTATGGATTTTAAAGAAATCAAAGAATTAATAAGAGTATTTGACAAAAGTGAATTAAACAAACTAAAAGTTAAAGATGGTGAGTTTGAAATATCTATGCAAAGTGGATTTGAAGGTGGTACTGTTGTAACTACTGCTGCACCTACAATTGCAGCTCCTGCACAAGTTGTTGCTACACCTACTGCTGATTCAGCTGCGTCTGTTGCTGCACCTGCTTTAATTGCAGGAGATACAATTGATTCTCCAATGGTAGGAACTTATTATTCTTCTCCATCACCTGAAGCACCAGCATTCATTAAAGTTGGAGATACAGTTAAAAAAGGTCAAACTTTATGTATTTTAGAAGCGATGAAAATTATGAATGAAGTTGAAGCTGAGTTTGATTGTAAAATCGTTGAGATTTTAGTAAAAGATGGTGATCCAGTTGAATTTGACATGCCAATTTTTACTGTAGAAAAAATATAAGAGTAGCTTGGTATGGCTGAAATTAAAAAGATTCTAATTGCTAATAGAGGAGAAATAGTTCAAAGAGCTATCCGAACTATTAGAGAAATGGGTAAAAAGTCAGTAGCAGTTTATTCTGCTGGTGATAAAAATGCATCTTATTTAAAGCATGCTGATGAAGCTGTTTGTATTGGTGGAGTTAAATCTGTTGATTCGTATTTAAATATTCCTGCATTAATAACAGCTGCTGAAATGACTGGCTGTGATGCAATATTTCCAGGTTATGGTTTCTTGTCTGAAAACCAAGATTTTGTAGAAATTTGTAGACTTCATAACATAAAGTTTATTGGACCATCTGTTGAAGTAATGGAAAAAATGGCTGATAAATCTAAAGCAAAAGATGAGATGATAAAAGCTGGTGTTCCAGTTGTTCCTGGTTCAAAAGGTGCTGTTCATTCATTAGAAGAAGGTAGAAAAGTAGCAGCTGAAATTGGATATCCAATTATGGCAAAAGCATCTGCTGGTGGTGGTGGAAGAGGAATGAGACTTGTTAATAAAGCTGAAGATTTTGATCAGTTATTTATGGCAGCCTCTTCAGAAGCATTAGCTGCATTTGGTGATGGTACTATGTACTTAGAAAGATTTATTAATAACCCTAGACATATTGAAGTACAAGTTATTGGTGATTCTCATGGTAATGCGATTCATATTGGTGAAAGAGATTGTTCACTACAAAGAAGACATCAAAAAGTTATCGAAGAATCACCTGCAATTTTATTAAATGATGAAACAAGAGCTCATTTACACAAAGTTGCAGTTGATGCAACTAAATATTTAAAATATGAAGGTGCAGGAACTTTTGAATTTTTAGCTGATGATAAACAAAATATTTACTTTATGGAAATGAATACTAGACTTCAAGTTGAACATCCAGTTTCTGAAATGGTATCAGGACTTGATATTGTTGAATGGATGATTAAAGTTGCTCAAGGTGAAGAATTACCTTCTCAAGAATCAATTAGATTCAGAGGACATGCTATTGAAGTAAGAATTACAGCAGAAGATCCAAATTCATTTTTACCAAGCCCTGGAAAAGTAACACAGTGGATGGTTCCTGGTGGAAGAAACGTAAGAGTTGATTCACATTTATACGCAGGATACGTTGTACCTCCTTATTATGATTCAATGGTTGGAAAGCTTATTGTTTGGGGAAGAGATAGAGAAAAAGCTATTAACATTATGAAAAGAGCTTTAAATGAGTTTGAAGTTGAAGGAATTAGAACTACTATTCCTTTCCATAAAAAAATGATGGAAAATGAAGACTTTAATTCAAATAATTATGATACTAAATACTTAGAAAACTACAAATCACTTGATGATATTTAAGAATTAAGGGTAAAAGCCCTTATTCTTAAAGCTTAAATTTATATTAAATTAGCTATAATCCGCAAAATTATACACATATATATACCCATTCAACTTTGATAATAATTCATCAAAGATTTACTTTTGATAATCTAACTAAATTTTACAAGATTAGAAGTACGTTATTCGTGCATTAATGGGATCAAATCCGACTTATATAAACGTGTGTATCAATTTTATAAATACATACTAAGGTAAAAAATGACTTTTAACGATTTTAATTTTAAAGAACAGTTACAAAAAGCAATCGACAGTGCAGGATTCAAAGAACCAAGTCCAATTCAACAAGAAGCAATTCCTATTGTTTTAGAGGGAAAAGATATGGTAGGACAAGCACATACAGGTACAGGTAAAACTGCTGCATTTGGACTTCCAGTTATTAATATGATGAAGGGACAACAAGGTGTTGAAGCTGTTGTAATCGTTCCAACAAGAGAACTTGCGATGCAAGTATCTGATGAACTATTTAGATTTGGTAAAAATTTAAACTTTAACACAGCAACTGTATACGGTGGACAATCTTACTCTATGCAATTAAGAAATATTGATAGAGCTTCAATTATTGTAGCAACTCCAGGAAGATTTTTAGATTTATTAAGAGGTGGAAAAATTAATATTAAACCATCTTATGTAATTTTAGATGAAGCAGATGAAATGCTTGATATGGGATTTTTAGATGATATTAAAGAAATATTTACATTTCTTCCTAAAGAAAGACAAACTTTACTATTCTCTGCAACTATGCCTCAAGCTATTAAAAGACTTGCAGAAAATATTCTTAAAGAACCAGCATTTGTTACATTAACTAAAAAAGATGTTACAAACTCTAAAATTACACAAACTTATTATGTTGTTGATGAAAGAGAAAGAGATGATGCATTAATCAGATTATATGATTTTAAAAATCCTACTAAATCAATTATTTTCTGTAGAACAAAAAAAGAAGTTGATAGATTATCTACATTCTTAGTTTCTCAGGGATTTATGGCAAAAGGTCTTCATGGTGATATGGAGCAAAGACAAAGAGAAGAAGCTATTAGAGCTTTTAAATCATCTAAATTAGAAATTCTAATCGCAACAGATGTAGCTGCACGTGGTCTTGATGTAAATGACGTTTCTCACGTATTTAACTACCATTTACCATTTGATTCTGAATCTTATGTACACAGAATTGGTAGAACAGGACGTGCAGGAAAAACTGGAACTGCTGTTTCTATTGTAACTCCACATGAATTCAGAATGCTTCAAAAAATTGAAAAAAATATTGGTACAAAACTTGAAGGTAAAATCGTTCCAGATATTGATTCAGTTAAAGTAAAAAAAGTTGCGGATTTAAAAGGTAAAATTACTGAGCAAGATATTAAAGATTATGCTTTAGAATTAGTTGAAGAGTTAAAAGAAGAATTTGACATTTCAACAATTGCATTTAAATTAGCTTCAATGGTTGCATCTTCTACTTATGTAAAAGGTAATAATAACATTGGTAAATCTGAAAGTGACATCAAAAGATTAATTGAAAACGCTCAAAGAGGCGGTGGAGATGATAGAGGTGGACGAGGTGGCTCTCGTGGTGGATATAGAGGTGGAAACCGTGGTGGTGGAAACAGAGGTGGAAGATCTGGTGGCGGAAGATCTGATGGTCGTTCTGGTGGAAATAGAGGCGGAAGATCTGATGGTCGTTCTGGTGGAAATAGATCTGAAGGTGGAAGATCTGATTCAAGATCATCTGCTCCTAGATCAGGTGATAGAAATAGAAGAAGAGATTAATCTCTTCTTTTAATCTTAAGAACACTATTTTTCTTTATCTTTTTCTTCAATCCTATTTTTCTCTTCTTAAATTTACAAATTCTTTTACTATAAATTATAGACTATTCTAATAAATTAAGTAGCTTACCTATAAATAATTTAAGCTTTATTAAAGGTTTAATAAGGAACTTTTCACTAAAATAATATCCACAAAAAATTACATATTGATTACAAAAGGGTTCCTTTGGATATTAAAACTTTTAACACATTAGAAAAAGCTACAGATAAATCTATTTCAAGCTTTGCTAAACTTTCTCTTGCACTACTATTTATGGTAGTTGTTTTTCTATGGTCGTATACTTCACATGGAGATGTACCTAACAATACATTTTTAATTATAGGTGCTGTATTTGGAGCTTACATGGCTATGAATATTGGTGCAAATGATGTTGCAAATAATGTAGGACCAGCTGTTGGTTCCAAAGCTATGACATTAATGTGGGCTATTATTATAGCAGCTATATTTGAAGCAATGGGTGCTTTTATTGCAGGTGGGGACGTTATCAAAACTATTAAAAAAGGTATTATTGACCCAGCTTTAATTTCAGATCCTCAAATCTTTATTTGGGCAATGACAGCAGCACTTTTATCAGCTGCACTTTGGCTTAATTTTGCAACTTCAGTTGGAGCTCCTGTTTCTACTACTCACTCTATCGTTGGTGGAGTTATGGGTGGTGGTATTGCCGCTGCTGGATTTGCAATTGTTGATTGGGGAACAATGGGAAAAATTGCTGCTTCATGGATTATATCACCTGTACTAGGTGGTGTTATAGCAGCAGCTTTTTTATATTTTATAAAAACAAAGATTGTTTATCAAAAAGATATGATTAATTCCGCAAAAGTTATAGTTCCTTACTTGATTGCAATTATGACTTGGGCTTTCTCTACTTATCTTATTTTAAAAGGTATTAAAAAGATAATCAAATTAGATTTCTTAACTGCTGCTGGAATAGCCTTAATTATTGCCGTAGTTGCATATATTTTAGTTAAGCCATTAATTGCAAAAGCTGCTGATAAGTTGGAGAACTCAAGAGTAAGTGTAAATACATTATTTACAGTACCTTTAATATTCGCAGCTGCTCTTTTATCATTCGCACACGGTGCAAATGATGTAGCTAATGCAATTGGACCATTAGCCGCTATTAATGATGCTGTTATGAATAGCGAAATTCATTCAAAAGTTGAAATACCATTTTGGATATTAGCTGTTGGTGCTTTAGGTATTGCAGTTGGACTTGCATTATATGGACCAAAACTTATTAGAACAGTTGGTTCGGAAATTACTGAATTAGATCAGATGAGAGCTTATTCAATTGCCATGGCTGCTGCTATTACTGTTATTATAGCCTCACAACTTGGACTTCCTGTTTCATCAACTCATATTGCTGTTGGTGGAGTATTTGGAGTTGGTTTCTTAAGAGAATACTTGGATTCAAATGAAACAAGATTTTTACAAGGTTTAAGAAAAAAATTTAAAAAACATAAAAAAGAATTAGACTCAATGACAAAAGAACTTGATGAATTAGAAGCTCTTGAGAAGAAATCAAAATCTAATTACGTAAGAATTGTTGAGCTATATAAAGTTATTGAAGAAAAACAAGAAGTTGTTAAACAAGAGAAGAAAGATGTTAAAGAAGCAAAAAGTGTTAAATATGTAAAAAGAGATGCTGTTAAAAAAATTGTTGCTGCGTGGGTTATAACAGTACCAGCTGCAGCTATTTTATCAGCTGCAATATTCTTTATGATTAAAGGTATTATGGGATAAGTAGGAGTTCCTACTTATTCAATAGAAAAATCTATTATTCTATTTGAAAGATTTTATTATTTTATGATAAAATCACAAAAAAATAGGATTTTAAAATCGAAGCTATATTATCTGTCCTTCCAATTTACTTTTTTATTCTTTTAGGTTTCATAGCAAAAAAAGTTTTTAATGATGAAATTAATGAAAAGACTTTAGTTTTAATTTCACTCTACTTTTTCCAACCTATATTGATATTTTGGGGATTAACTAAGGCTCCAATTGATTATGCCTTTATAGCATCCCCTATTGTATATCTAGTAATTGTCTTGATTGCTTTAGTACTATTATTATTCATAAATAAAAAAATATTTAAAACAAGAGCTGATCAATCAATTTATTTAGCAACATCCTTAGTTGGAAATACTGGTAATTTAGGAATTCCTTTGGGTATTGCTCTTTTTGGTATTGCTTCCGTTCCTTATACAAGTATTATTAACATTGCAAATATTTTCTTTATTTATATATTTTCTGTTTACTTTTTTGCAAGAGAACAATTTTCTCTTAAAGAAGCGATTTATTCAATTTTAAAGATACCTGGAATTTGGTTCGCTCTTTTAGCTCTTTTAGTAAATTATAGTGGTATGGGAATAAATAAAAATGTATATGTTGCACTTGAAATGGGTGCATATACTTCTATGGTAATTCAGTTATTAATCTTTGGTATGTATTTATCAAAAATGAAAATAAAAGCAATACCTTGGTATTCAGCTTTACAAATAAGTTTTGTTAAGCATATTTTTTTACCATTATTTGGAATTTTTGTAATTTTGTATTTTACAGATTTAAATGCTTATGTAGCTTCTATACTTATCATGGAACTAATGGTACCACTTGCTGTTAATAATGTTAATTTAGCTGCTTTATACAACTGTAAACCATATGATGTTACTGCATCAATTTTAATATCATCTATTATTTTTTTAGTTTTTTTATATCCTTATATTCAAATCATTGAATATTTTATTAAGTAGGTTTTATCATGTGTGGAATTTTAGGTACAAATTTTTTATCAAATAATTTCAGTTCTTCATTAGAACTTTTAAATAATAGAGGTCCTGATTATCAAAAAAGTATAAAAGTTGAAAATAAAGAATTCGGACACACCAGACTTGCAATTATCGACTTAGATAAAGAAGCAAACCAACCAATGGTTTTTGATGATATTCTTATTGTTTTCAATGGTGAAATTTATAATTATAAACAATTAATAATTGATGAGCAATTAGAGTGTAAAACTTCTTCTGATACAGAAGTTTTAATTAGGCTTTATCAAAAGTATCAAACAGATTTCTTAAATAAATTAAATGGAATGTTCTCTTTTTGCATTTATGATATGAAAAAAGATAAGTATTTTTGCGCAAGAGATAGGTATGGTAAAAAACCTTTTTTCTACTATTTCAAAGATAATAAATTTATTTTTTCATCTTCAATTAAATCAGTACTAAAATTACTTGATAAAAAACCAAATTTAAATAAAGTAGCAGTAAATAAATACTTACAATATTTTGTTTCGTATGGAGAAGATACTTTTTATCAAAATATCTTAAAACTTGAAGCTGCTACTTATTTTACATATGAACCAAAAAAGTCAAAAGAACTATTAAAAAAAAGATTTTATAAAATAAATACATATAAGAAAATCACAGATGAACCTACTGCTTTAAAAGATATTGAAGAGCTTTTATTTCAAAGTGTTGAAAGTAGATTAGTAGGAGATGTTGAAGTTGGATCACTTTTAAGTGGTGGAATTGATAGTTCATTAATTTCAGCTTTGTATACAAAAATATCAGGAAAAAAGATAAATACTTTCTCTGTTGGATATGATGAGTATAAAAATTATTGTGAGTTAGATTACGCAAAAATAACTGCTGAGCATATAAATTCTAATCATAATCCAATTATCATAGGAAAAAAAGAATACATTGATAACTTTCATGATACTTTAGATGCTCTTGAAGAACCTCATGGTGATTCTGCTGCAATTCCTTTGAATATATTAACACAAAGGATTCATGAAAGTGGAATAAAAACTGTTTTATCAGGTGAAGGAAGTGATGAAATATTTTTGGGTTATGATAATTATGCAAAATTTTTAAAATACTATGAATTTGAAAAAACACTTTCAAGTGAGCAAGGCTTGTTTTTAAATAGTATAATTTCGGCACTGCAAAATAATACAAAAGAGAGTGAATATTTAAGAAGGATTGTTAAAAAGCAAACTTTATATAATTCTTTTGGAGAAATTTATACTGATATTCAAAGAAAAAAACTTTTTAATAAGCTTCCATCATATAAAAGTGAGAAAAGTAAAAGTGATCCTGTTGACTGGATGAGTTATATTGATTTGAAAATTTGGTTAGGTGAATCACTTCTATCAAAGGTTGATAGAATTTCAATGAGAAATTCTTTAGAAGTTCGAACACCTTTTTTGGATTTTAATTTAGTTGATTATATGTTTTCTGTTGAATCTAAGATTAAAGTTGGAAATACAAACAAGTATTTATTAAAACAAATAGCATCTAAATATATACCAGAAAAAATAATAAAAAGAACAAAAAAAGGCTTTAATTCACCATTTAATGAATGGTTAAATGAAGAATATGGCAAATCAATGATAGAACTTGTTATTGATGTAAATAATACAAGTAATTTATTTAAAGAAGAGTATATAAGACATATATATGAGCTTTCACTAAATAAAAAGTTTAAGCAACATTTTTACTCTTTATTTGTATTTTCTTTATGGTTTAAAAAAGAGTATATTTCTTAAGAAACAAAAGTGTAAAATTGATAGTAATATAAATAATAATAATTAAAAGAGGACTATATGACAGTATTAATACCAGTAGATTCAACTTCTAGAGATGAATGTGTTATTGCATCGATTGAAGAGAATAAATCTTGGGCTTTTGTGAAATTAGATGGTGGCAAAATTGCTAGTATTGAATTTGTAGATAGAAGAGAAGAAATATTAGAATGGATCGATGCAGTGATTGTAATAAATGATCAGGAGTATGTATGGCCATTTATGGATGAAGGTATAATTGCTTTAGTAGCACCAACACAAAAAAGTATAGATGAAGTTGTCGAAGCTTTTTTATTTAAAGACTTACACGATTTTTCAATATAAATGATTCAACAATTTAATTAAGAGTATTACTCTTGATTAAAATCCTGCATTTGGATCAAATCCCATATCCTGCATTCCAAAATCCATATCAGAATTAAAATTAGTAAAGTTAGGATTATCATAACCTTTTTGTACAGATATATTTTGTAATTGTAATATGTCTGCTTTAGGATCAATTCCTTGAGGACATACCAAAGTACATGCAGAACATAAAGTACAATCCCATATTCCTTTATCTTGTATAGAATCAATCACAGAAGACGAATCAAGCACTTTTTTATCATTGACATATCTTAGTGCTCTTGTTAGTGCGAAAGGTCCAAGAAACTCTTTATTTACTTCATATACGGGGCAAGAACTATAACAGGCATTACAAAGAATACAGTTGCTTTGAGTATCAATTATTTTTACATCTTTTTCTGATATTTTAATTTCACTATTTACTTGAAGAAAGGCTTTAGATTTTTTTATTAACAATGTTTCATGTGAAACATCAACAACTAAATCTTTTATTACTTCTCTATTTCTTAAAGGTTCAACTAAATCATTTTCATTTATTTTCATTTTGCAAGCTAATTGTTCAATACCATTTACTCTAACTGCACATGAACCACAAATACCACTTTTACATCCACATCTAAAAGTTAGAGTAGCATCTTTTGTAGCTTTTATTTCTGTAAGTGCTTGAAGCAAATTTGTTTTACTCGTCTTAAAAGAATCAATAGAATTTTGACTATTTTGTTTATTAAATCTTTTTATACTTATATTCATGATACTTCCTCAAAAGATAATTGTAGGTTATTATCAATCTTTTTTATTAGTGAATTTTTTTGATAAGACTCTCTTTCTTCAGGATAATCATTTCTATAATGAGAACCGCGACTCTCTTTTCTATTTAGTGCAGTTCTTGCAATTACTTCAGCTATTTCAATCATATTTAAAAACTCTAGGAACTCTACTAAGTTTTTGTTATATTGTTTGGATTTATCTAAAATACCCATTTTGGGGATTTTATTTTTTATTTTTTCTAACTCTTTTATTGCAAATTTTAGATTTTGTTCATTTCTAAAAAGACCAACGTTATCAAAAAAAAGTTTGCCTAAATAGTCCTTATTTTCATAGAAATTTATTTCATTTGTATAAGTGTATATCTGATTTATATATGTTTTTTGTTTTAACAATTTTTTAGAAGTAGTATTGTCTATATCCTTTATCTCTTTAGCATTATTTGATGCATTTATTCCTGCTACTTTTCCAAAAGTAACTATTTCTAGTAATGAATTACCACCAAGTCTGTTTGCTCCGTGTATTGAACTTTGTGCAACTTCACCACATGCATATAAAGATACTATATTTGTTTTTGATTCAATATCAGTTTTTATTCCACCCATTGAATAATGAGCTGCAGGATTTATAGGTAATAGTTCTTCTTCAATATTAACTTTTGAAAACTCTAAAGCTAATTTTTTTTCTTGAGGCATAACTTGATTTATTTTATCATGTCCTAAATGTCTTAGGTCTAAGTAAACTTTTTCATTTGATTTAATTTTTGTGAATATAGCACGTGCAACTTCATCTCTTGATTTTAATTCATCTATAAATCGTTTACCATCTTTATTTAATAAATAACCGCCCTCGCCTCTAGCACTTTCACTTACTAGAATATTGCTATCAACTAAAGCTGTTGGGTGAAACTGAACGAACTCAATATTAGATAAAAAAGCTCCACACTTTAAAGCAATAGCCAACCCATCACCAGTATTTGCAAATGAGTTTGTTGTAAAATTTGTATAAATTCCAGCATAACCACCACTTGCAAGAATTGTACTTTTTGATTTAATCTCTATTATTGCACCACTTACAATATCAATAGCAATAACACCAAAACATACATTGTCTTCAATAATTAAATCTAATAATATATGTTCATTTATAAACATAATATCATTCTTAATACATTGATCTAATAAGGTGTGAAGTATTTTAAGACCCGTATAATCACTTGAATAACAAGTTCTTATTTTTTCTGTACCTCCAAATTTTCTTTGAGCAATGTTATCACTTTTATTTCTAGTAAAAGGAACACCTATCTTGTCTAGCCAGAAAATTGTTTCTTTAGCATTTTTACACATAAAGTTTATGTTCTCTTTATTTGATAAGTTACAAGAAGCTTTAAATGTATCACTCACGTGTGTGTTAACACTATCGTCATCTTCATATAAAACTGCATTTATTCCGCCTTGTGCTTGTACAGTTTGTGAGTGGGTTGGATAGGTCTTTGAAAGAATTGCAACTTTCGAACCATTTTGCTTTGCATTTAAAGCAGCTGTTAATCCTGCTGCTCCTGAGCCTATAATTAATACATCATACATTATGAATATTATTTAGAAAATATTAATTCAGCCCATTCTGTAATTGGACCTCTTAATACTTTTTGTAATTTAATAGCGAAAGTATTTACTAAACTATTTTCAGTTTTAGTTGATTTAAGCAATGTTGTTAATGAGTTTGTGTATTTATTTACATAGAAGTTATCTATTTGTTTATTAGATCCTAGTATAACAACTTTTGATGTATTATCTATTCTAGATAATACCATTTGCATTGTTTTGTTTGACATGTTTTGCGCTTCATCAATTATAATAAATGAATTTGAAATGGTTCTTCCTCTCATTTCTCCTACCCACATTGTTTCTATACTGTAATTTTGAATCATTTGTTCAACTCTTGTACTTACTTCACTATCATCAAGTTCACTCATATGTTCAATATTCTTTTTAGAGTTTCTTTTTTTATACTCACTTCTTATTATATACTCTAAACTATCCATTAATGGATGGTTATAAATTTTGAATTTTTCTTCAAATCCTGGTAGATATCCAATATCTTCACCTTTATCTAAAGATTCAACAGAGTTTCTAATGTAGATGATTTTTTGATATTTTTTTTGTCTAACAAGTTTTAATGCACCACTTAATGCTAGTAAAGTTTTTCCTGAACCAGCTTTTGCTTCAACTATTAATACATTATAAATGTGTGAAATTATTGCATTTGAGAAGAATAATTGTTCTTTATTCAAAGGTGTTATTATTTGATTTCTTATTTCTGTTTCATCTAAAACTTTTATTCTTTTATTTTGAATATTTGCTAATACTACTTGATCTGAATCTTTGACTTTAAAACAGTATGAATAATTATAAGGTTTATGCTCTTTATCAAATAATGATATTTCTTTATTATTAAAATCTTCTAAGTCATTAAAGTTTATTTCAATATCTTTTATAAACTCGTATTTAAAGTCATCTTTATTGGATCCTAGAAGTGATTGAGTTTTTATATCAAGTGATACAGCTCTTGTTCTTGCCATTATATCTAATGATAAAAACTCTATTTGTTTTTCATAATACTTTTTTGAAAAACTTGCAATTTCCAGTATTTTTCTATCATTAATTATATTTAAAGATACATTTTTAGTATTAATATGATATTCATCTTTAGAGATAATATCTATTACAGCATTTTGTACCGCTTTAATTTCTAGTCTTATTATTTTATAATTCTCTTTATTCAAGCTTGACTTAATTACTGAGTTTTCTAATATCCTAGCAAATTCTCTTGCTTGAAAATTTATTTCATCAAAACCAGATTTCTTACTATCAATTTCATCTAAAACTGTTTCAGGAAGAATGATTAAATTCTTACTGTCTTGTGATAGTTTAAAAATATTTGTTGCATCTTCTAATAGGATATTTGTATCAAGTACATAATATTTATCAAAACTCATTATTTTTCCTTTTGTTTAAAAACTTTATACACTATATATGAACCTATAACTAAAGTAATTGACGTGAATAATATAGAAAATGTTTTAGTAATTACATACGCAACTACTAATAGTGCTAATATTGTTGGAACTTCATTGTATGCTCTAAAAAATTTTCCACTTCTTTCATAATCATTTCTTTCTAGCTTTTTTCTATAATATCCTAAGGAATATGAATATACTATAAGAAAAAATACAAAAAACAGTTTTGCATACATCCATCCACCTGTTTCACTTGATAACAAAACTGGATTTAAATATAGTATTACAATGCCACTAATAATTGTAGCCCACATCGCTGGAATACCAATATATTTATACATTTTTAGTTCTTGTATTTTTACAACATCAACAAAATCTTTCTTGTCTTTGTTTTCAGTATGATATACATAAAGTCTTGGTTGATAAAAAAGCATTGCCATCCATGACATAACTGCCATAATATGAAAAGTCAATATCCAAGTGTAGTATTCCATTACGAATCCTTATTTTTTATTTTGTTAATCCAGTCATTTAATGTTTTTTCATAAGCTATGTTTTTACTCTTGTAAAACTTTAAATCTTTTTCTAAATACTCTTGTTCTACATAGCCACCATAATCATGAGGATATAAATAGCCTATATGCTCTGAATCTAAATGTTTTGGTATGTTTAATACTTCTCCATCTTTTATGTCTTGTAGAGCTTTATTAATAGCTTTATAAGCACTATTAGATTTTGGACTTGATGTTAGATAGATAATACACTGTGCTAATATTATCCTAGATTCTGGATAACCAATTTTATTACATGCAGTCATAGTATTTACACTTAAATTTAATGCATGAGGATTTGCATTACCAATATCTTCACTTGCAAAGATTACTAATCGTCTAGTAATAAAATCTATACTTTCTCCTGCATTTATTAATCTACTCATATAATATAAAGCAGCATCAATATTTGAACCTCTTATTGATTTAATCATTGCGCTTGCTAAATCATAATGTGTATCAGATGAAGAAACTCCATCTCCTATTACATTTTCTCTTAACTCTTTAATCAAAGTGATATCAATTTCTTTTGAAACTTTATATGAAAAGTTTAAAAGTGTAAGCATTGCCCTAGCATCTCCTGAACTTGAATGTATCAAATGTTCTTTAGCTTCTTTGCTTATATTTACATCAATATCAATCAAAGCAACTGAAAGAATTTTTTCCATTTCTTCTTTTGTAAAAGCTTTAAATTCATAAAGAAAAGATCTAGATCTTATTGCATTTGTTAAAGTAAAAAATGGATTTTCTGTACTAGCCCCTATTATTGTAGCATCATAATTTTCCATAATTGGAAGCAGTACTTCTTGTTGGTTTTTTGATAGTCTATGAACTTCATCTATAAAAATTAAAGGTTTAATTAAAGCATTTTTGTATCTGTCGAATACTTTACGTAAATCTTCAACTTTAATACTTGTAGCATTAAAATAGTAATAATCAGTACCTATTTCTTTAGCTATAATTTTAGCTAAGGTAGTTTTTCCAGTTCCAGGTTTTCCATAAAAGAATAAGTGAGGAATGTCTTTTTTTTTGATAAGTTTAAATAGTGCTTTGTCTTTTGATATTATGTGAGATTGACCAACAAAATTATCTAAATTTGTTGGCCTAAGTTTGTTAGAAAGATCTGTCATCTTCACTTTCATTTAAAAAGCTTCTTAAGTTTCTATATTCTTCTTTTGAAAGAAATCTACTTTTACCAGTTGGTAAGTTATTTAGTGAAATACCACCAAATTCATATCTTTTTAGATCCATTATATCAAGTCCAAAGTGAGCAAAGAATCTTCTTAGTTCTCTATTTTTACCTTCAACAATTGCTACTTTAATTTTAGAAAAGTTTTCCGTATTTGATTGAATACTATAACCAATAAATGGTGCGAATGTCATAGATTTAATTTTACTAGTCTTAAATGCACCATCTGTAGCATCTTCAAGTTCTAAACCTTGCATCATTGCAGATTCAACTTTCGGACCAATTGTTCCGTTTACTTTTAGCTTATATTTTCTTTCTAAATTTGAGTGCATTAAAGCATCAACAATTTTTACAGAATCAGATAATAATAATAAACCTTCACTTGCATAATCAAGACGTCCTACAGACATGAAATGTTGATATCTTTTATCTAATGAATCATAAATTGTTTTTCTACCTTGAGGATCTTTTTTAGATACGATTTCACCTTTTGGTTTGTTGTATATAATAACAGTAGGCAATTTGTTTTTATCTTCTTTGATTAAAGTTTTATTGATATGTACTTCATCATTAATAGTTACTTTAGTAGCAAGATTATCTACAACTTTACCATTAACTTTTACTTTACCCTCTTCTATTAATCTATCAGCTTCTCTTCTTGAATATTTACTATTATGAGATAAAAACTTATTTAATCTTGTTTCTTCTAATTCTTCTTCGTGTTTCATTTTATTCCAGCTTCTATTAAGTCATGTATGTGAAGAACACCAATTAATTTGTCTTCTTCATCTGTTACAATCAATAATTGTATTTTATAATCTTCTATTACTTGCAATGCATCACTAGCTAGTAAGTCTTTATTTTTTAATATTTTAGGATTTTTAGAGGCTAATTCTTCTACTTTACAATCAATTGTAAAATCCTCATTCATTAAAGCTCTTCTTAAATCTCCATCACTCAATAATCCAACAACTTTATTTCTGTCATCTGTAATTATTACACTACCTAATCTTCCTTCACTCATTTCTAATATTGCATCTTTAAGTTTTGTTTCACGTGAAACGATTGGAAGATTATCTCGTCTTAATAAATCATCTACTTTTACAAATAATTGTTTACCTAAACTACCACCTGGATGAAATGATGCAAAATCTTTCTTTTGAAAATTTCTTTTTTTCATTAAACATACAGCTAAAGCATCACCCATAGCCATAGTAAGAGTTGTTGATGACATAGGAGCTACATCTAATGGACAACCTTCTTTTTCAACATTAATATCAATAAATACATTTGAATATTTAGCTAATGTAGAGTTTTCATTTCTAGCCATTGCAATTAGTGGAATATTAAATCTTTTTAAATGAGGAAGAATTTGAACTAATTCTTCACTCTCTCCTGAATATGAAATTCCAAGAACAATATCTTCTTTTCCTATCATTCCTAAATCACCATGCATAGCTTCAGTAGGATGTAAAAAGAATGAACTAGTACCTGTACTTGCCAGTGTTGCAGCAATTTTTGTACCCACTAGTCCGGATTTTCCTACACCTGTAATTATAAGTTTACCTTTAGAACTAGTAATTAAATCAACAGCTTTTTCTATATCAAAAGATATTTTTTGTGCTGCTTTTTCTATCTCTCTAGCCTCTGTCAAAAGAAGATCTTTAACTATTTGTTTAAAATCCATTATACTTCCTTATTATTGTACAAATACAGTAGGTACAATCATTGGGTATTTTTTATATTTTCTAATACAGTGTTTTCTTACAACTTTTCTTAATTCATCTTCTAACATTCTAGTATTCTTAAAAATACCAGGTTTAACATTTGCTAAAAATGTTGCAAGTAAATCTTCAATTTCTTTAGCAAAGAACTTATCTTGTTTATCTGGAACTAAACCAAATGATGTAACTTTAACTTTTTCTGCTAATGTTCTATCATTTTCGTTTACTTGAGCAACAATCATAACAACACCTTCATTAGCCATTGTTTGTCTGTCAATTACAATATCATCAGAAATTTTATGATTTAATTGATTATCAATATATACTTTACCAGATTTTACAGTTTTAACTTTTTTCATATACTTTGGAGTAACTTCTATTTGCTCACCTGCATTCATGATATATAAGTTTCGCTCTAAAATACCACAATCCATTCCAGTTTTTCCGTGCTTTAATGCATGATTATATTCACCATGTACTGGCATAAAGAATTTAGGTTTAACAAGTCTTAACATTAATTTTTGTTCTTCTTGTGCTGCGTGACCTGATACGTGAATATCTGGATAGTCTTGGTATGCTACTTTTGCTCCAGCTTTTAATAAATTATTTAAAATTCCAGAAACACTTGCTTCATTTCCAGGAATTGCTTTTGCTGATAAAACAATTTGATCGCTTGGTTTGATTTTAATATGTCTATGTTCATGAATTGCCATTCTATATAATGCTGACATTGGTTCACCTTGAGAACCAGTTGTTACAATTAAAACTTCTTCATCTTTATATTTATTAACTTCATGCGCATCAATAAAAGAGTCTTTAGGAAATTTAACATAACCTAAACCCATTGCTAAGTCTAAGTTTTTTTCCATTGATCTACCAATTACACAAACTTTTCTTCCACTTGCAATTCCTCTCTCAATTGCTTGAGAAACTCTGTGAATATTTGATGAGAAAGTAGACATAATAACTCTACCTTTTGCACTAGCAAAAATTCTATCAAATGTAGGACCAACAGTTTTTTCAGTTCTTGTAAATCCTGGTGAGTGAGAATTTGTTGAATCAGACGTTAATAATAAAACACCCTTCTCTCCATAATATGCTAGTCTATGTAAATCTGTAGGATATCCATCAATTGGAGTATGATCTATTTTAAAATCACCTGTGTGAATCATTGTACCAGCTTCTGTTGTAACTGCAATTGCAGATGAATCAATAATTGAGTGAGTTACATGCATCCACTCTACTTCAAATTCACCAATTTTAATAGGTTTTCTTTTTTCAATACATCTAAAGAATTTTCTAAATTCTCTCATTTTATGTTCATCGAACTTAGAACCAATCATTTCTAATGGTAATGATGTTCCATAGATTGGGAATTGCATTTCTTTAAATAAATATGGCATTGCACCAATATGATCTTCATGTCCATGAGTAATAATAACAGCTTCAATTTTATGCTTGATTTCTCTTAAATAAGTAAAATCAGGAATTAAAATATCAACACCGTGCATAGTTTCATCAGGGAAGTTCATACCAACATCAACAATAATTGCAGACTTATCAGTCTCTATAATCATCATATTTCCACCAATTTCACCTAATCCACCTAGTGGAGTAATTCTCATTTTAGCAGATGTATTTAAGTTTAATTTGTAGTGAGGATTTAATCTGTCTTTTTGAATTTTTTCATTAACTAAATGACCTTTCTTTAAGTCATTCATCCAACCATCACCTGTCATTTCTGTAGGTAGTTTTACTTTTGGTCTTCTATTTGGGTTTGGTTTTCTATTTTGATTAGGATTAGGTTTTTGTACCTTCTCAGAAGTTGGTTTTCCTTCTTGTTTATTATTTTGCTTATTTTCTGCTTGTGTATTTTGAGCAGGTTTCGCAACAGTTTCTGTCTTCACAGTAGTTTCTTGTGTTTTAATTTCTTCCATCTTTTACCTTTGTATACAATTGGCTATACAAAGATGAACTAACTTCATGAGGTCTTATATTATCACTAAGGCTTAATTCTTCATAATATTTGGATACTAAATCTTTACTTATAATTGAAGAAAGGTTTTTTGATAATTTCTTTCTAGGCTGAATAAAACAGGCCTTTAGAAATTTATTAAAATCTTTGTCAATTGATTTATTCATATCTTTTCTAATATAAAGTATTGAAGACATAACCTTTGGTCTAGGATCAAATGATTCAGGGGGAACATCAAATAATATTCTTGATTCAATTGAAACTAAATCAGCAATAACTCCTAAAGATGAAAACTCTTTATCCTTAGGCTTTGCCGAGAATTTTAAAGCTACTTCTTTTTGGATCATTACTATGATACTTTCACAGTTATTGTCTTCAAACGCTCTTAATATAATATTTGTTGCAATATAGTACGGTAAATTTGCTATTAAATCATATTTACCATTATGTAGAGTTTCTTGTTTATCCCAAGCCTCTAAAACATCAGTGTGGATCAGTTTTAGTCTATTCTCTTCAATCTCTATTGCAAATTTTGACTCTAAAATACTGATTAGATCAGTATCTACTTCATAAGCAGTCATCTCTTTGTACTTGACTAGATTTTTAGTCAAATCACCTAATCCAGGCCCAATTTCCACTAGGTGGTTGTTATTGTTGGGCATCGATTGGATGATCTTATCCAAAACCGTAGTATCTTTTAAAAAATTTTGACCGTATCGTTTTTTTGCTTTTATATTTTCCATAATTGCTAATAGTATAACTGCTTTTAACTTACATTTAGATAATATCTATCTTAATAATAATTAAGGAATTTACTTGAGTAGTTTTGCAAAACGAATTATACCTTGTTTAGATGTTGATAATGGAAGAGTAGTAAAAGGAATTAACTTTGTTGGACTTCGTGATGCAGGTGATCCTGTTGAGGTTGCAAAAAGGTACAATAATGAAGGTGCTGATGAAATAACTTTTTTGGATATTACGGCAAGTCATCAAAATAGAGGAACAATTGTAGATATTGTGAAAC
>CAJQLJ010000087.1 GCA_905479135.1 uncultured Campylobacterales bacterium
CATACGAATATTCGCAAATTTTAAAACTATTAAATACTAAATTAGAAAATATTGAAAGTATTTTAAAACCTGATTTATTAACTCAAAGATTAAATGAAATAATAAATCTTGAAGCAGACCAAAACTTTTGGAATGATGTAGAATATGCTACAAAAATTGGTATTGAAAAAAATAGAATATTATCAAAACTTTCTAAGTTCAATAAAGCAAATGAAGCTTTAAGTGGTACAAATGAACTTTATGAACTTGCAACAGCTGAAAAAGATGAAGAAACTTTTGAACTACTTTTTGAAGAAGCAGACGAATTAGAAGAACTTATCAAATCAACAGAAATACAAGTAATGCTTTCAAGTCCAGATGATGCTTCGAATGCTATAGTTACTATTCATCCAGGTGCTGGAGGAACAGAATCACAAGATTGGGCACAAATGCTTTATAGAATGTATTTAAGATGGGCAGAGAGACAAAACTTTAAAATTGAACCACTTGATTACCAACCAGGTGAAGAAGCTGGGATTAAAGATGTATCATTTATTATAAAAGGTGAAAATGCATATGGGTATTTAAAAACTGAAAATGGTATTCATAGACTTGTTCGAATCTCTCCTTTTGATTCAAACTCTAAAAGACACACATCTTTTGCATCTGTTATGGTTAGTCCTGAGGTTGATGATAATATTGATATTGAAATAGAAGATAAAGATATTAGAATTGATACATATAGAGCAAGTGGAGCTGGTGGTCAGCATGTTAATAAAACTGAAAGTGCTATTAGAATCACACATATAGAAACAAATATAGTAGTTCAATGTCAAAATGATAGATCACAACATAAAAATAAAGCAAGTGCTTTAAAAATGTTAAAATCACGTCTTTATGAATTTGAGTTAGAAAAACAACAAGCTGCAAAAGATGGAGTTGAAAAATCTGAAATTGGTTGGGGACATCAAATTAGATCTTATGTTATGCAACCATACCAGCAAGTAAAAGATACAAGATCAAATATCGGCTATTCAAATGTAGATGCTATACTTGATGGAGATATTACAAAGATTATTGAAGATGTATTAATATCAAATGCTAAATAATTACAGTTTTACCTATTGCATATAGTAGAATATGAACAATAGGTACAAACTGCTTTATCTTCACACTTTTCAAAACTTATTTCTTTTTTGGATAACTCTTTAATCTCTTCAAATTTTTTGCTTAATAATTCTAGTTTTACATCTAAAGCAACTTCTTCTTCTAGTTTTGTATTATTTAAATCATAATAATACGTATTAACCTTATCCGTTTTATATATCTCACTCATTGCTAGATAATAAAATTCTAATTGAAAGTCTTTTGATTTTTCATAATTTTTTAAAGTATCTATTTTTAGATTTGATGATGTTTTATAGTCAATTACTTCATAAGTATCATTAAAAACATCTACTCTATCAATTACACCTTTTATTTTAATGCTATCAAAAGTGATATTAAAGTTTTTTTCAAGTGCTATTATTTTTCTATTTTCTAATCTTTCTTTATCATATAAATAGAAAGAATAAAGTTTCTTTTTCCAGATTTCTAAGTCAAGTGCTAGAAATGGATTTGAAGATCTATATTCAAAAAACAAGTCTTCAATAACTTTATAAGATAAATCATCTATCACATTTATATCTTTTTCATAATACTTTTCTAAAATAGAATGAACAATACTTCCTAATTCAAAACCTTTAGGTTTTAAAGAAATTGTATGCTCTTTTATTTTTAAAATATGTTGAAAATAAAACTTTCTTTTACACTCTAAAAAGTTCTTAAATGATGTTGCTGACCATTCAAATTCTTTTAAATCAACATTTTCAATAATATCTCCATCAAAATGACTAATATTATGATTATTATATAATATATGCTTGTATAGACTATCACTTCTATTTGTATCTATTTTTTCACTAAATAGCTCATTTGCAAACCTTGAAATTTGGTTTGTATCTGAATTTACATAAGAAATATAAAGATTACGCGATGAATCAATGAGTCTTTTATAGTAGTACTTTTGTAAAGATTCTCTATCTTGTGATGTTGGAAGGTTTGCTATACTTTTTATTTTACTTGATAAGAACTTGTCTTTTATAGATCGTTTAGGTATAAAGTTTTCATTAAAATCACAAATAATCACAGTATCAAAACTAACTGCTCTAGTTTCAAGTAAACCTAAAACTGTAACTTTTCCAGAGTTTACATCATCAAGAGTTATTTTAGATATTTTTTGTAAAAATATTTTATAGAAATCTTTTACTAAAATATTATTTTCGTTTGAAAAAAGTAAAAAATTTAATTTATAAATTACTTCATCATACTTTTCTATAATCTCTTCATTATCTTCATTTGATTTAATATATGTACATATAAGATCAAAACTACTTTTGGTACATATTTTATTCCAAATAGTTTTTATTTCTTTATCTATAAATGTTTTATCAATTTTTAAATATTCTAAGTTTGAAAGATTTTTTACTTCATCTTCATTTAGATAAGAATTTATAGCATAAGCTATTTGATATAACTTATAATTCTTTATATTTCTTCCCATAGCATAATTAAAATACTGCTCATTATCAAATAACTGTAACCAAGAAGCAAAACTCTCATCAGGTAATACTAAAGCTATATTTGAAGGATCAACTCCTTTTGATACAGCATCTACAATACTTGCTTTTATATATGCAATTTGATTTATTCTTGAGTTAAAGCCTTTTATATCTAAAAAACTTAGATTACTTTTTATTTTTTCTTTTTTGATTAAAGATTTATTACTAAGTGAGATTTCATATTTTTTATTTAACTCAATTTTTTCTTCTAGAAAATCGAACTTTTCTAAAGACTTTTGATTATATTCATTTGAGTAAAAACTAATATTTAAATCAACAGTTGTAGCAATATCTTTAACAATATCAAATTCTACTTTTGTAAAATATCCTTCAAATAAAAAATCTATAGAATCAAATCTTTTTAGAAAACTTTTATTTACTTTATAGTGCATTGACATATTTACTCTATCAACACATGAATTTTCATCTAATATATTTATATAATTACTTCTAATTTTTTCTAAAATAGATAAATGTTCACCAAAATATTCATATGTATCTGCATTTTTAATATCATTGATATCTATTTTTTCACTTGATAATTCAAGAAAAAAACGATAAATATAATCATTTTGTTTTAAAAATTTTGTAAAATTATCTGATATTCCAAGTTTTTTTATGTCAGTATTTTTTATTGATTCTTTTAAAAATAAAAATCTTTGCTCTTCATCTATATATTTTTTATTATCAAATGATATTGATTTTTTAAAAAATTCGTCAATAGTTAATATTGACGGTAGCAAAGTATTTTCATTTTTTTGTAAGGAAATATAAGATCTTACAGCTCTTGAAGTAGGAAAAACTAAAAGTTTTTGTTTAATTAGCATTTGTTTTAATATAAATCGATCCAGTCAATCCATCGACTTCAAACATTCCTGTAATATTCCAATTATTTTTGTCTGTAATTTCAAATGATGATGTATATTCGCTATTTATATTTTTAAAGTCCTCATTATTTAAAAGAATATCAAATTTATTAGAAATACTTTTTGTAACTTTCAACATAATCTTAACATTTTTTTTCTCTTGTGAAATTTTATCTTTGATTGTTAATACTAAATCATTGTTACCATATTTTAATAAGTTTTTATGTAATGACTTCTTTTCTAAAACTCTTTGTGAATATTTAATATCTTCTGTTGTTAAATCAAAATCAACATCATTAATTTTAAGATTAAAATCATATTTTTTTAAAAAAACTTGATTTGAAATCAT
>CAJQLJ010000088.1 GCA_905479135.1 uncultured Campylobacterales bacterium
AATAGATTCTCAGAAATGATTTTAAAAGAAAAATTTGAAAATAGAGAATTTAAAAAAACCTATAAAGCTATAGTTAAAGGTGAAATCAAAAATAATATAGAAATCAATACTCCAATTACAAATGATACAGGTATCATAAAAATAAAAATGAAAACACATGAAGATGGAAAGAAATCATCAACATTTATAAAACCAATTTTTTACAACAAAAGTAAAAATAAAACATTAATACAAGCATTTCCAATAACAGGAAGACAACATCAAATAAGAGTGCATTTAGACTCAATAAATCATTCTATTATTGGTGATCCAATTTATGGTTTAGAAGAAGAAATCGCGGATAAAATTTTAACTAAAAAAGTTACAAATGAAGAAAGGATTATTCTATCAGGAGATATAAGACTTCTTCTTCATGCTTATTCTCTAGAGTTTGAATATCTAGGTTATAAATATATGTTTACTTCAAAACAAAATTTTGAATTATAGAATTTAAAAAAAGTTAACAAACACTAAAAGGTATAAAATGAAAAAATTCGATTTAATTATTATAGGAGCAGGACGAGCTAGTAACCTTGCAGCAAAAGCTGGAAAAATGGGTAAAAAAGTAGCCATAATAGAAAAATCAAAACTAGGAGGAACCTGTCCTAATAGAGGCTGTGTTCCATCAAAACTCCTCATTGGTTATGCTCATGTAGCACGTTCAATTAAAGAATCAAATAGACATTTTATAAATTCAAGTATAAATAGTATAGATATAGAAAAAATATTTGACGAGACAAATAAATATATCTCAAAAATAGACCCTATATATAAAAATAAATTTAATGAAAATGTAGAAGTATTCTATGGAACTGGAAAATTTGTATCAAATAATATAGTTAGCGTAAATGGTGAGCAACTAACAGCTCCTAAAATAGTAATAGCAACAGGAACAAAAGCTATTAAAGCTCCTCATTCTAAAGCTTGGACTAGTGATGATATTTTTCCTTTAAAAGAAGATGTTCCAAAATCAATAACAATTGTAGGTTCTGGATTTATTGCTTGTGAATTAGCAAACTTTTTCTCTGCAATTGGTATCAAAACAAAACTACTTGTTCGAAGTCAAAGAATTTTAGGAAATGAAGATATTGATATATCTGAAATTTTCAAAGAAGAATTTGTAAAAAATGTAGACATTTTATTTGATACAAGTATTAATACAATTGATTATAACAACAATCAATTTCATTTAGAACTGATAAATAAAGATAATAAAAAGACAAATCATAGTTGCCAAGCTCTACTTTATGCAACAGGAAGAGAATCTAACACTTCATCTTTAGATTTAGAAAATACTGATATTGAAGTAAATGAAAGAGGATATATAAAAAGAAATGAATTCTTCGAAACAAAAGCAAAAGGTGTTTACGTAGTAGGCGATGCAAGTGGTGAGAATATGCTTCAACATGCAGCTGCACAAGAAGTTAATCACTTAGCAAAGATTTTGCTAGAAGATAAAAAAGAAGCCTTAAAGTTTAAATATATGCCTCATGGAGTTTTCACAGAACCTGAAATTGCTAGTGTTGGTATAACAGAACAAAAAGCAAAAGAATTAGGTATTGATTATGTTACAAGTATAACTCCATGGATTGCAAGTGCAAAAGCTATGTCTACAAGACTTAGATATCCGCGTACAAAATTTATTGTAAATCCAAATAATTATGAGATTTTAGGATGTCATTTAATAGGACCTGAAAGTACAACAATGATGCATCAAGTACTTACTGTTATGCATTTAGATAATGATATTAGACATCTAAAAGAGATGCTGTATATTCATCCAGCATTAAGCGAAGCATTACTTCCAGCTGCTGTTGATGCTGTAAAAGAAATTGAAAAATCTAGAAAATGAGTTTTATAAAGTGAAGTAGTTGGTTGCGGAAACTGGATTTGAACCAGTGACCTTCGGGTTATGAGCCCGACGAGCTACCGTGCTGCTCTATTCCGCGATATATAAGTTAGTTGACATAGTATCTGATTAAACTTAAGGGAATATCGCTTTATATAAAGAGTTGAATTAACTTAATTCAACTCCACAAGAATTACATTCTTTTCTAAACCATCCACGACCTGGAAATTTTCCACATTTTGGACACTTCCATAATAAAAATGTAAAGCCCATATAAATTACAAAACCTGCAATTGCTGCATTGAACCATGTTTGTTCATTTAAACCAAACAATTCATCAATCTCTTTTACTTTCATTACAATACTTGGTGTTAGTAGTATAAAAAACAAAAATGCCACTATCTTGGCATTTATAATAACTTTTGCAAACTCTTTTTTTACTTCTTCATTTTTCATTATTTATCCCTAAAAATTAGTCCCTTATTATATGTTAAATTTATAAAAAGATGATAAAATTCAAATTATAAAAGGATATTTAATGGCAAAAAGTGCAACAGCTAGACATATTTTACTAAATACTGAAAAATTAGCAAAAAAAATAAAAAGAGAAATCATTCAAAATGACATAACATTTGAAAAAGCTGCAAAAAAATTTTCAAAATGCTCTTCGTCTAAAAGAGGTGGTCATTTAGGTACTTTTTCAAAAGGTGATATGGTAAAAGAGTTTGATGATGTTGTATTTACTAAAGACTTATTAAAAATTCATGGACCAATTAAAACACAATTTGGTTTTCATCTAATAGAAGTTACTTCAAGGTACTAAGAATACTATTGTTTTGATTATTTCACAAAGTGTTAAAAAGTTAAGATTTAAAAGCTTATTTAAGCCCCTGCTCTCTTAACTTATCTTTCTTACTTTTTCTCTTTCCCTTAATAGGCTCGCTACCTTTAACTTTAGGTATTGCTACGCCTTTTAATTCAAAGCCTTCAATCTCTTCTCTTTGTAGTTTTATATTTGAGCGTTTTTCAATTAGTTTAAAATGTTCTTCATTTTCTAAAGTTATAAATGAAATAGCAAGACCTTCACTCCCAGCTCGTCCAGACCTACCAATTCTATGAATATAATCAGCAGGTGATCTTGGTAAGTCATAGTTTACTACACAAGAAATATTATCAATATGCAAACCACGTGATGCAATATCTGAAGAAAAAAGAATATCGATTTTAGAGGTTTTAAACTCATCAAGTGTAAATATTCTATCTTCTTGTTCTAAGTTTCCATGAAAGGATTCTGCTTTAAATCCATGTTTTCTAAACTTTGCTGCTATATTATCTGCTGCTCTATTATTTGCCATGAAAACTAAAACTTTTGAAAAATTGTTTTCTTTTAAAATCTTTTGTAAAAGAGCACTTCTATTTTCTAAATTAACACTAATTGCTCTTTGAGTTATCAAATCAACTGTTGGTTCTTCATTTTCTATTTCAATTATAATAGGATTACTTGTAATCTTTTTTGCTATTTTTTGCATTTTTGGAGGATACGTAGCTGAAAAAAGAAGGTTTTGTCTTTCTTTAGGTAAGTTTTCTAATATTTTTTCTAACTCTTCTTCAAAACCTAAATCTAGCATTTTATCTGCTTCATCCACTACAAAAAAATCTATAGTTGAAAGGTTTATTTGATTTTTATCTAAAATATCTAAAAGTCTTCCAGGCGTAGCAACCACAACATCACAACCTTTTTGAATATCTAAAAGCTGATCTGCTATACTTTGTCCACCAATAACACTTACAACTTTTATTTTTTTCTCGAAACTTGAAGAAAGAGTATTAAAAGTATCTGCTACTTGAAGAGTTAATTCTCTAGTTGGTGTTAAAACTAAAGTTTTTATTTTTGATTTACCAAGAGGCATATTACTTAACCAATGATTTAAAATAGGAAGTACAAAACTAGCAGTCTTTCCACTTCCAGTTTGTGCACGAGCAAGAATATCTTTTGCTTGGAAAACTAAAGGTATTACTTCATCTTGTATTTTTGTAGGAATATAATAGTCATTGTTTGTTAAAGCTTCTTCAATTGGAGCTAAAAAATTGAATTTTATAAATGACATGAATTTATCCTTGGTAATATTTATCGTATTTTAGGCAGTTTTGCCTTTAAAAAAGGTTTTTGATGATACATTTATTATGTATTTTTAGAAGTCCAGTCATTCAAATATTTTGAACTACTTGTTTCTTTTTTTTCATTTCCTACATTAGTTATGATTTTTATATTTAACTTTTTACAAATATCCCATTCGGCAATAGTTTTTTCATCATATCTATCACCTCCTTTTGTGAAATAACTTGGTTTGATTTTTTCTAAGGCTTTTATAACTGTAGAATCATTTTTTATCTCAAAAGGTATCACGTAATCAACATTTTTAATAGAAGATACAATCAAACAACGCTCAGATAAACTCATAAAAGCTTTTCCTTTTTTATCTGTTAAAAAATTATCTCCATTAACAATTACTACTAAAGTCTTTGCATATTTTTTTGATTCTTGAAAGCAAGATATATGACCACTGTGAATAGGATCAAAGCCACCTGAGGTACATACAATTGATTCTAACTTTTCTCTGATTTTATCAAACTCTACAAAAGATACAATTTTTGCTAACTCTTCCAACTATATATTCCTAGACACAAATAGAATCATCATCAAAATGCTGTGTTGATACTTCAAATATTTCTGATTTATCTGCAATACCTGTAAATTGATGTTTTGTTCCTTTTGGAATATCTAAAACATCTCCTTTGTTCATCTCAAACATTTCTTCAATATTATCATTTGATATAATTCTTACTTCTATTTTTCCTTCTTGAATATAAAAAGTTTCATCTTTTGATTTATGAAAATGCATACTTGAACTTTTGTTAGCTTCTATAACTAATATTTTTCCACAATATTTATCTGAGTTATGAATCCAAATCTCATGACCCCAACTTTTTGATTTAAAGTTTATTGGTTTACTTACTTTCATCTAACTCTTTTTCTAATTCTTCATCACTTATAGTATCTAACTCATCATAAAGTGTATCAACAGATTTTTTATAATCTTCATAGGTTTTATGAGCTAAATTACCATTTTTTAACTCTTCTTCAAATCTTTCTTTTGTCATATATACTCTGTTAATCATTAATTTTCCTCTATTTAGTCTTAGTATTTTTATTCTTCTCTTCTATCCATTGGGACATATATTTTGTACTAGCCATTGAATGATGTCTTAGCATAGAACCTATAAAGTTATTTAATCTATGCTCTTCTAGGTTTTCATATACCTCATCAACTTTTTCAATTAATTTCTTTGATAAGATGCTTTCATCATATTTTGATTTTAACAATACAGTTGAGTTTTCTTTTGCTTTATTCCATAATTTTTCGTCATTATACAATTCAACTGCCTTTTTTGCAAACTCTTCTAAATCATCACTTATAAAACCAGGCCAAGTTTCATTTTCATACATACCCTCACTTCCAATACTAGATGTAATACTTGGAGTTTGCATAATCATAGCATCTAAAAGTTTTCCTTTTATTCCTGCACCAAATCTAATTGGAGCTAAGCAAAGCCTTGCATTTTCAATTACTTCAAAAGCATCATCCGCCCAGCCTTTTATTAAAAAACCTGTTTTTGGATTATTTAAAGCAGTTGCCTTTGGTGGTGGATATGAACCATAAATATGAAGTTGTGCTTTTGGAAGCTGTTTTCTTATATATGGCCATATTTTTTGAAGATATAAAACAACATCCCAATTTGGAGCATGACGAAAATTTCCTATTGTCATAAAGTGTTCACGTTCTTTGTAATCTTTTGTTTTACTAGGACGTTTATCTAAATTAACCATAAAAGGTAAATGATGAAGTAGTGAGCTATCAACTTTAAAAGTTTCTTTTAGGAGCTTCATTTCATAAGAAGAAATAATCAATGAAATATCACACCTTAATATTGCAGATATCTCTCTTTTTGCTAAAACAGAAAATAAATCAGCTTTACGCATATCCCTATTCTCTTTTAAAGCTTGATGCCTTGCATTTCTTAAAAGTTGTAAATCTTCAGTATCAAGTATTTTTAAAGCATCAGGACAATTCTTTTCAACTCTCCATCCAAACTGTTCTTCCATCATAAATCTATCAAATAAAACAGTATTAGGATTATATTCTTTTATGTATACATCAAAACTATCTGAGTTTAATTCTATACTAGAAGAACTAATACCCTCTTCTTTTAAATCTATACTATGCTCTGAGATAGCACAAGGTGTACAAAACTCTACTTTGTATCCATTTGTTTTAAATAGTCTCATTATAGACATTATATGAGTTCCAGCAGCTGAAGAGTTTGGTTCTGGCCATACATAGCCTATAACTAATAGTTTTTTAATTTCAGTCTTTATTTGCTCATCCACTCTTTTATTTTTCTACTTAACTCTTTTGGAACTTCAAGTGGAATATTATGACTTGTTCCTTCACGTGAAATTAAAGTCATTTCATGCTCTAGTGTTTGAAGTTTACTAATTGATTTATGATTTAACAATCTATCTTTTGTACTGTAATAAAACCATATGTTTAATTTTAAAGTAACTAAGTCTTCAAGTAAATCAACTCTGTTAAATGTACTTGTAAGTTGAGAGATAAAAGTCTCTTTTCCTAAGTCCATAAACATATCTTGAATTGTCTTAATTAGATCATCATCTTCTTTATTTTGATCTTCCACTAAAGTTACTGCTTTCTCATAAGGTAAACCCTTAAATCCATCTTGCTCAATTACTGCAAACTTTTCTCTTCTTCTTTCAATTTCAGCCTCTTCAGATGCTCCTGGAGTTGCTGCAAGCATAAATAGCTTATTTACTCTATTTGGATATGTAACTGCAAAATATGAAGCTATATATCCACCTAAAGAAAATCCTAATAAATTTACTTTATCTTCTTTAAATACATCTAATAATATATCAATAGCCTCATCAAAATTTTCTGTATGAGGTATTGGAACATGTACTAATTCATATTCTGTTAAAAAAGGTTTTATTCTACTCCAAAGTCGTTCATCAGTCATAAGACCTGGGATTAAATATATTTTTTCTTTCATTTATTACCTATGTTTTTATACTTTTTTTAATTTTAGTATGATATCTAAAATATTTTTATTTAATCATTTATTAAAGCTTCTTTGCTACTATACAGAATGAATAACAACTTACAAATGGTTTATACCTATCATAATGAAACAAAACACTCACAGCAAAGATACGCAAGGTCTTTAGGTTATATGGATTGGGCAACACAACCAAACCCATATAGAACATATAGCAATACAAAAAAAACAAACTTGCCTCTATCTTTTGATAATAAGACTTTAGAATATAGTCAAATATTTACTCAAACAAAAGAAAATAAACTAAGTGCTCCTTTATGTAAAGAATCAATATCACAATTTTTTCAATTCTCTCTAGGACTTGCTGCAATAAAGGAGTATGGTGAACAATCATGGGCTTTAAGATGCAATGCTTCAAGTGGAAATTTACAACCAAGTGAAGCATATATAATCTCAAATGAGATTCAAGGAATAGAAGATGGTTTACACCACTACTCTCCTAAAGAACATGAATTAGAACTTTTAAGTTCTACAAAAGAGAATCTGAATTTACCTGAAAATAGTTTTTTACTTTGTTTATCTTCTATTGTTTGGAGAGAAGCTTGGAAATATGGTGAGAGGTCATGGAGATATACACAATTAGATTGTGGACATGCATTAAAAGCTTTAGAAATTTCTGCTTTAATTTTAGGATGGAAAATTGAAGTTATAAATACTAAAGATTCACAACTAGAAGATTTAATAGGTTTTAATCAAAGTAATAGATATGTTCCAGAAGAGAGAGAATTAGCAGATATGCTTATTTTTATATCAAAAAACGATGATTTAAAACTTCAAAATACTAATATAGATATTTCACTTTTAAGAGAAAAACTTCAAGAAAAGTATGAGGGAAAAGCAAATCAACTAAGTTTAAGTTGGCATAAGTGGGATATTCTAGAAAAAATAGAAGATGCAACACTTAGCGATGAATTAGATATAAAAAAATATACAAATGACATATATGAACTAAACCCATATAGAGAACATTCTATTCTTGCAAAAGATATAGTTTTAAAAAGACGTTCGGCACAAGTTATGAATAAAGACGATTGTACTATTTCTAAAAAAGAGTTTGAAACAATCTTAGCTTCTGTTAAATGTGATACTTCAACTATTAACTTAGTACTTTTTGTACATAGTGTAGAAGAGTTTGAATCAGGTCTTTATATACTAATACGAAATAAAGAGCATAAAAACAAACTACAAACTTTACTAAAAGAGGAATTCATTTGGGAAAAAGTTGATACAAATGCAGGTGAATTATATAAACTTCAAAGTGGTGATTTTAAATTTCTAGCAAAAGCAATCTCTTGTAATCAAGATATAGCAGCACATGGAGCATTCACTTTAGGAATGCTTGCAGAATTCACAAGCCAATTAGAGCAATATGGTTCTTCAAAATATAAACATTTATATTGGGATTGTGGAGCTATTGGACAACAGCTTTATTTAGAATCCACTTCTTTGAACTTATCAGCGACTGGTATTGGATGTTTCTTAGACAATATTCTTCATGATACCATAGGTTTAAATTCAAATCAATTTCAGACACTTTATCACTTTACAATTGGTAGAGGTTTAGTAGATGAAAGATTATCTACTTTAAAACCTTATGAAAGGTTAAAAGATTAAGAAATAATTAATTCTTAATCTCTATTTTGATTACTTTCATTAATATTAACAAGATAGATATTTCCACTATCTGTTGATATATAAATCTCACCAACTGGTGATTCGATTACATTTCTAATTCTTTCATTTAAATCTTCAAGTAATCTATATTCTTTTATAACTTTACCATTACTATTTAAAACAATACTATTTAAATGTCGAAGTTTTAATGCTCCACTTAATAAATTTCCTTTTAAACTTTTATACTTCTTTCCAGAATAAACAATTAAAGAACTGGGTGCAATTGAAGGAGTAAAAACTTTTATAGCATCTACATACTCTTTGTTAGTACGATACATACCAACATAACTCATATTCCAATACTCCTTACCTTTTGAAACAATAGCCCATCCATAGTTTGAACCTTTTTCTATAAGGTTTATTTCATCTCCACCTCTTGGACCATGTTCTATTGCATATAGTTTTTTTGATTCTTTATCATAAAAGATTCCTTGTGGATTTCTGTGTCCATAAGAGTATATTTCATTTAAAGCTTTAGGATTATTCATAAAAGGATTATCTTTAGGTACCGTTCCATCTAGATTTAATCTTAAAATTGAACCTGAATGAGTTTCTAAATTTTGTCCATTTTCTCGAACACCTCTATCTCCAATAGAAAAGAACAAATGTCCACTTTCATCAAAAGTTATTCTACTTCCAAAATGAGCATTTGTACTTGAAATTGATTTACTTACTAGTAACTCTTCAAAACTTACTAAAGAGTCATTTTTTAGTTTTGCACGAGCTATAGTTGTAGCAGCTTTTCCATTTATATTTTTAGCATATGTTAAATATATCCAGCCATTTTTGTTTTGTATATCAAGTAAACCAGCTTGTCCTTTATTAAAAACTTTTGGAACATTATTAATATTAGTAATAGTTTTTAATTTTAAATCTAAAAGAGAAATTTTTCCCTCTTTAAAAGTTATTAGCATACGATTTTCATCTAAAAAAGTCATACCCCAAACTACCCCTAGGTTTGATGCTATTTTAGTCGGTAAAGTATTGGAAAAAAGAACAAGGCTTGTTAATAAAAAAAGAAATAATACGCGCATAAACTCTCCTAAAATCTATTTATATTATTATAACACTTATTTCTTATTCTATTTTCTTAAAAGGTCCACAAACTAAAGCTCTTTTTACATTAATACTTAGCTTGTCAATTCCGTTAATTAGTTTTTCTGTTTTAATTAAAACATCAACAATTTGACTTGAATATTTTATAGCACTTTCTTTCATCATTCCTAACATTGGCCAACCCCACAAAGCTGAAACCGTAATTCCATTTTGTTCAAAAGAAGGCGCTGTAAGATATGTACAATTAAGTACTGGTTCAATTGCACTTCTATTACTAACACTACCTCCAACAAGATCAATGATTACAGAGCCTTTAGGAATTATATCTCTTAAATGATCGTTACTTATAAGATAT
>CAJQLJ010000089.1 GCA_905479135.1 uncultured Campylobacterales bacterium
GAAAAAGATGAATTAAACTCAGAGGATATGAAGTATTTATATTCTTTTGAAGAAGTATTATTTGGAAAAAGAAAGTTTAGAAGTCCTTGGAAAAACTTAAATGAGTTTTATAAAGTATTAGATTTTACTACTATTGAAAGGTATAAGTTTAGAGAAAGCTTCGGTTACATATCAAAAAATAATTCAAAACAATTGGAAAATAGTTTGAATAATTTTATTAAAAAATGGGAAGATATAGATAAAAATATGTTCTTTACTTATCAAATAGTATCTTTTAATATAGGAATTGAAAAAGAGTTTTCTTTTTATGATGGAGGTGAACTTATAAATATTGATGAGATCTCAACTTTAAGAAAAAGATTAAAACAATCCATGTTAAATACTGTTCCTTTTTATATTTATTCAAATAAAAAAAATTTAAATGCAGAGATGAAAATAGAATTAAAAAATATATTATTCGACATTTTCCAATGATTAAAATGCGTATTATTTTGATAAAATTTAATATTAATAAAAAGGATGATTTGTGGATTTAAGTAAAATTAGAGGTAAATATACTACAAAAGGCTTCGATATTCCGGATTTAGAAAAAGATCCAATTAAACAATTTGAAATATGGTTTAAAGATGCATTAGATGAGCAAATGCCTGAACCAAATGCAATGATGTTAGGTACTGTTGGAAAAGATATGATGCCAAGTATTAGAGCTGTATTACTTAAAACTTTTGATGAAGAAGGATTTGTATTTTTTACAAATTATAAAAGTAAAAAAGCAAGACAAATAGATGAAAATCCGCAGGCATCATCTCTATTTTCTTGGATCCCAATGGAAAGACAAATAAAAATTGAAGGTTCAATTGAAAAAATATCAACAGCAGATTCTTTAAAATACTTTTTATCTCGTCCTAGAGGAAGTCAAATTGGTGCTTGGGTTTCACATCAAAGTACTATTGTAACTTCAAGAAGTTTATTGGAACAAAAATTCGATGAAATAAAAAGAAAATTTGTAAAAGGAGAAGTACCTTTTCCAGACTTTTGGGGTGGATATATAATCAAACCTGTAAGAATTGAATTTTGGCAAGGTGGACAAGATAGACTTCATGATAGATTTCTTTATGAAAAAGATGAAAATAATAGTTGGACTATAAAAAGATTAGCTCCATAATATTACAATTTGAGATATATTTTAAGAATGTTGAAAATAATTGTTAAAATACTCTAAATAAATAAAGGAGTATTATTATGATTTTAGGAAAATGTCCATACTGTGATGGTAGTGTAATAGCTAGAAAGTTTGAAACACAAGGCAAAAAAATAAAGTTATATACTTGTGAAAATGCAGAAAAGAAGTATGATGAGAGTGAAGCTTTTGTATTTACAGCTGAATCATCTTGTACTTTTAGAGTATATTCAAATGCTTTTTTAAAATGGAATAAAAGAAGTTTTAGTCAATACGAAATGAGAAAGCTTCTTCAAGATGGCCAAACAACTATAAGATTACATGGAAGAAAAGGTACTGGCGAGTATTTTAAATATGTAATTACAGATAAAGAGTATGGTGTATCAATTTTATGGGATGAAGATGTTCCAAAAGAGGATGAAGAGGAAGAACTTATATCTTAAATTTCTTCTTCTAGTATTTATCTATCTACTTACACTCTACATTTTTTAATATAGCTTCTTCACTCTTTAAATGATCACAGTCTTCTTTTTTTACAATTGAATCTGTAAATTTTGCATTCCAAAAAATAGCACCTTTTATATTTAAATCACTTAAATCAACATCTCTAAAACTTGCATATGCTCCACCTGCATTTGTAAAATCTGTATTTTCAAATGTTGTTTCTAAAAATCTTGCTGACCAAATAGAAAGGTTTGTACATCTTACATTTTCAAAAGTTGCATTTGAAAATGTAACTCCTTTGAATGTTGTATTATCACATTTGTCAATATCAATAATATCAGCACCTGTTAAGTTTGTAGCTCTTAGATTTGTATTAATTAAATTTGCACCTAAAAGGTCAACTCCCCACATATTTGATTTTACAAAAATACTGTTACTTAAATTTGTATTACTTAAATTACTCCCACTTAAGTTTGCATTTGTAAAATCTTTATTACTTAAATCAGCAGCACTTAAATCACATTCTTCACAATCATTTGTTTTAAGAAACTTATCTAAGTCTGATTGATTATAAGCAAATAAAGAAGAAGATAAAAAGCATGTAATTAATAAAGTTAGTAAATAATTCATTTCAAAGCTCTACTTTACATTCTTAATTATTTCTAAAAACTGTTTTTCTCTTGTTCCACCAATTTTTTTTGAAAGTAGTTTCATATTTGTAGCATCAGCAAAATAAAATGTAGGAATTCCTATAAATTTATAAGGTAATATTTTTTCATCTTCTTTTATATCCATAATAACTGATACAAAGTTCTCATTTACAAAAGATACAATTTCATTATCTTTTAATACTTTTTTCTTCATGTAATTACATTCAGGACAAGTAGGGGTTGAGTACATAATCATAAGTTTTTTGTCTGAGTTAATAGCTTTTTGTTTTGCTGTTTCTAAATCTTTTTCAAAACTTATTGAAGAAGCAAATAAGCTAAGTGTTAGAGTTAAGCTTAATAGTAATAATTTCATAATATTCCTTTTACTAAAAATATAATTTAAAAATTCATTATAATAGTAATAAAGTAAAAGAAATATTAAATTCTTAGATTAGTCGTTTCTAGAAGTAGTTTCTAATAAATGGTAACCAAATTGAGTTTTAACTGGACCATGAACAACATTTATAGCTTCGTTGAATACAACTCTATCAAACTCAGGAACCATTTGTCCTTGTGTAAAGTTACCTAAATTTCCACCGTCTTGACCTGAAGGACATTTTGAATGTTCTTTTGCAAGATCTTCAAACTTTTCCCCATTTGCAATTTTTTGTTTTAATTCATTACATAGTTCTTCACTTTCAACTAATAAGTGTCTAGCAGATGCTGATTTCATTTTATACCTTTTTTTCAAAATTTCGATGATTTTAACATAAAGTAAATTAGTTAGCTTTTAATCTATTTATTTTTCATAAATTTTAAAATACTTGCCTTTAATTCTTCCATTACTTAAACCATCCAATGCTTTTTTTACAACTTCTTTTTTTACTGCAACATAAGAGCAAAAGTCCAAAGAATTAATTTTTCCTATATCATCTTTTACAAGTCCAACACCAGCAGTTAATGCTCCTAAGATATCTCCAGCACGAACTTTTTGTTTTTTTCCACCATTTATAAATAGTGTTCTGTAATCACTATCAATTTTATATTCTAAGTCATCACTAATATATTCAGCTCTTTCAAACTTAACATCATCAAATGATTGCTTAATATCTTCAATTTTATCTTCATCTTCATAATTATTGTATAATGATATTGCTAATCCACCCTTACCTGCCCTAGCTGTTCGGCCAATTCTGTGAGTATGCGTTTCTAAGTCTCTTGCAATGTCATAATTTATTACTAAATCAATATCATCAATATGTAAACCTCTTGAAGCTACATCTGTTGCTATTAGAATAGGATAAGATTTATTTGAAAAGAAAATAATAGTTTCATCTCTTTGTTTTTGCTCTAAGTCTGAATGTAAGGTTAAAACATCAAGTCCTAGATCATATAGATTATTACTTAATTCATCACATTGGATTTTAGTATTACAAAAAATCAATACTGATTTTGCTTTATTTGAAGAAATAAGTGCAGGTATTAAAGATGTTTTAGAATTGTTTTCAACTTCATAAAGTTTTTGTTCAATTACAGTTTTTTCTTCATTTTCATTTTTTACATTTAAAGGGTTTGTAGTTACAAAAGAAGCTAAAGTATCTATGTTTTCTTGGTATGTTGCGGAGAAAAGCAATGACTGTCTATTTGATGGTAATACATTAATTATCTTAGTAATATCTTCTGTAAATCCCATGTCAAGCATTTTATCAGCTTCATCAAGAACCAAAGTATCAACTTCATTTAGATTAATATTCTCTTCATTTATATGTTTCAAAATTCTTCCAGGAGTTCCTACAATAATGTGTGCTCCATGAAAAAGTGATGATACTTGAGGTCTATAAGCAACTCCACCACAAAGTGTTAGAACTTTTACATTATGAATATGTCGTGATAGTTTTCTAATTTCTATTGCAATCTGATTTGCTAGTTCTCGAGTAGGTGCTAAAACAATTGATTGTATTCTAAATCTTTTAACATCAAGTTTGTGAACTATTGGTATTGAGAATGCAACTGTTTTACCAGAGCCTGTTTTTGCTTGAGCTATTACATCTTTTTTTTCTAAAAGTGCAGGTAATGCTTTTTCTTGAATTTCAGTCATTTTATCAAAACCTAAAGAATCAAGGTTTGATAAAAAATCTTTTGAAAGATTTAGATTTGAGAATTTTTCTCTTAAATTAGTATTAGTAGAAATGAAAAGGCCTTTATTATTTTTAATGTATTATATCTAAAATAAACCTTTTTTATTTCTAAATCTATTTATCAATTCTTTTGAATATATAAGAAATAACTAATGCTATAACTATAACAATTCCAATTCCAATATATTTAAAATCATCTGCAATGCTTAAAATATATTCACCAGCTGTGTAAGAACCGTATCCAACTAATACTGCCCAAATGATTGTTGCAAATATATTAAAAAAAGTAAATTTAAGTGAAGAATATTTTGTTAATCCCATTGTAAGCGGAATTAATGTTTTTATTCCATAAATATATTTTTGGATAAACACAACTAGTGAACCATATTTTCTCATCATAATGTGAGCTAGAGCAATTTTTCTTCCATAGTTCTTCATCATATCTTTTGCATAAGATTTATTTTTTCTAGCAAGAAAAAATAAAAACTGATCTCCTAAAAAATTTGATGTTGCAGCAACTGCTATACAAATATATATATTTAAATCTCCAGCAAAAGATAAAACACCAGCAACAATTAAACCTACAAAGCCACCACCAAAAGAGTATGCAAATAATGCAATATAACCCCATTCTTTAATAAAATCTTCCACTATTAAACCTTGATATCAAAAAATTCTAATGCTTCTATAACATCACTATCATCTAGTTCGATTAATTCATCTTTGATATTTTCTTTAGCTTTTTTGATTATAAAGCCTTTAACTTGCTCTCTGGTCTCTTCAATATCATCAATTAATGCAAATCCATTAAATTGAATTTCATTATCATAGCAAAGAAGTGTTCCTGCACAAGACTCTTCAATAAAATCACTTATTGTTCGATAATTAATTTCTAATGCTATTGCCTGCCAGCCATAATCTTCTAAAACCTTATCTTCAAATATCTCAATTCCATCACTTTGGTGATCAAAATAAAGCAT
>CAJQLJ010000090.1 GCA_905479135.1 uncultured Campylobacterales bacterium
GGAGCTGGTTCACTTCTTTTAAAGCCTAATCTAACAGCTCCAATGTAAGTAACAACCATCATCATAATACCTATCATAATACCAGGAACTACACCTGCCATGAATAGTCTACCAATAGAAACTTCAGCTGTAACTCCATAAACAATTAAAACAATTGAAGGTGGAATTAGAATACCTAAAGAACCAGCAGTTGCAATTGTTCCTACTGCATATTTCTTAGGATATCCAGCGTTCATAATAGCACCAAACATTATAGAACCAATAGCAACAACAGTTGCAGGTGAACTTCCAGATACTGCAGCAAATATAATAGATGCAAAAATAGCAGATATTGGTAATCCACCTGGTAGATGTCCTACAATTGATTTAGCAAATTCAATAATTCTATTAGCTGCACTTCCTTTTGACAGTAAGTTACCTGCTAAAATAAACATTGGAATTGCCATTAAAGAATAATGTTCAATTTTTTCAAATAGTAAAGATGCAATCATAATTGGATCTTGATCTGTAAATATCATAAACGATGCAAAAGTAGCAGCACCTAAACAAATAGCAATCGGCGCACCTAGAATAACAAGTAAGAAAAATATACCGAATAAAAAAGCTATACTCATAACATTCCTCCTGTTTTCTTTTCTGCTTCTTTAACTATGTTATTTAAATTTTTAACATGTTCATTATCTTTATTTTTTGCGCCAGCACCCATACCTGCTAATACCTGCTCAGCTTCACTTTCTGCAACTACTTTTTCGTGTGGTGTTTTTATTATTTGGATAATTTTTTCACCAACTCTGAAAGCAGAAAAGATAAAGGCAATTGGAATAACTAAGTACACAATCCACATAGGCAAGTCCCATAAATCAATTGATCTTTCATCAAGATCTATTAAAAGAAATAGGTATTGATAACCATAATATGCAATTGCTAATAAAAATACTATAGTTACAGTATGTGATAATAAAAGCATAATTTTAGCTAATTTTGAAGGCACAATATCTAAGATAATAGTTACCGCAATATGTGCATCTTTTTTAAAGCAATAAGCAGCACCGAAAAATGCACTCCAAAGGAATAAAAAGATTGTAAGTTCAGTTGCCCATACTAATGACGCATCAAAAGCATATCTTGCAACAACATTAGTAAAAGCAACAGCAACACCGGCTGTGATACCGAATGCTGCTATTGATTGATTTATAAAACCTATAGTTTTACTTATTAAACTAAACATTATTATTTAGTCGCTATTGTTTTCTCTATTAATTCTTTTCCGATTTTTCTATCAGAATAGAACTCAGGATAAATTTTACTAACTGCATTTCTCCATGCATCAATTTCTTTAGGAGTTAATTCGTTAATTTGAAGTTTACCAGTTTTCTTTGCATATTCTTTAATTAATTCAAATTGAGAATCATTTAATTCAGCTGCATATTCTCTTTCTTTTTCTGTTGCTTCATTCATAGCTTGAGTTACATTTGCTTGTAAATCAGCTGGTAAACTATTCCAGAATTTTTGAGACATTACAACTAAGTAACCTAAATAACCGTGGTTAGAAACTGTTAAGTATTTTTGAACTTCATGAAACTTTTTAGTGTAGATATTAGATATTGGATTTTCAGCCGCATCAATTACACCTTGTTGTAAACCTGAATAAACTTCAGAAAAAGCCATCATTTGTGGATTTGCTCCAACAGCCTGGAATTGTGCTTCTAATACTTTTGAAGACATAATTCTAAATTTTTGTCCTTCTGCATCTGCTGGCATTCTTAAAGCATTTTTATTTGAAGATAATTGTTTGAATGCATTATCCCAGTAGTTTAAAGCAACAATACCTTTAGCAGTTACTTTATCTTTTAAAGCTTGTCCTACTTCTCCATCTTGAACATCATGTAAATGCTTTGCATCTCTAAATATAAATGGTAAATCAAATAAAGCTAATTGAGGTACAATTTTACCGAACTTAGAAAATGATGGTGCTGCCATTTGTACAGAATTTAATCTTAATGCTTTTAAAACAGCATTATCATTATATAACTGAGAAGATGGATAAACCTGAACATCAATTTTCCCTTTTGATAATTCTTCTAGTCTTTTTTCAAAGAAATCTGCTGCTTTACCTTTTGGTGTGTTTGCACTAACAACGTGAGAGAATTTCAACGTGTAATCTGCTGCCATTGATGAACTTGCTACCACTGCTGCAGCGATAGTTCCTAATAATAATTTTTTCATAATTATATCTCCTTAATTTTGATATGAAAAAATTATAGTTAAAAGTTATGTATGTATTATGTATTTTTAAAAAAATTAAAAAACTTTCTATCTATTAAATCAATATTAGTTTTATATTTAATATAATTAGTAAAGAAAAAAATAAGTTTAAAATATATTCACAAATTATTTCTTTGATAAAATTCACTAACTTACATATTAATTGCATCTTAGTGATGTTTTAGTTTTAATTATTATATATTTTATAGACAGTAAATGCTATTGATTTTAACCATATTTTAAAGAAATTTAAAGTATATTATTGCACTTTACTATGGAATATATAAAGATTTAAAATAAAGGAAAATGATGGGTTGTAATTTAGACTTACTAACTTCTTTTAAAGATAACTGTGGATTTGGTCTTGTTGCTGATATGCAAAACAGACAAAGCCATAAGAATTTAGAAGATGCAATAACTTCACTAGAAAGAATGATGCACAGAGGTGCAGTAGCCGCGGATGGTAAAACTGGAGATGGTTCTGGTTTATTACTATCTATTCCAGAATATTTTATGAGAAAAGTAGCAAGTAATGAAGGTGTAGATTTACCTGAAACTTATGGTATTGCTATGATCTTTGCTAAAGACTTATCTGATATTGATACATTTGAAGAGTTTTGTGAATTAAATGATTTAAAAGTTGTATTAAGAAGAACAGTTCCAGTTGATACTGATGCTTTAGGTCAGCAAGCATTAGCTTCTTTACCAAATATTATTCAAGTATTTGTTGTACCAAATACTTTAATGACATCAAAAAGATTTGATGCAATGCTTTACTTAACAAGAAAAGAATGTGAGCATAAATTAATAGATAAAAAAGATTTTTATATTCCGACTTTTTCATCTAAAGTAATTGCTTATAAAGGTCTTATTATGCCTACGCATATTAAGCATTTTTATGTTGATTTAAGAGATGAAGATTTTAAAATTTCTTTTTCATTATTCCATCAAAGATTTTCAACAAATACATTACCTCAATGGAAACTAGCACAACCATTTAGAGCAATTGCTCACAATGGTGAGATTAACTCTGTTGAAGCGAATAGATTTAATGTTGAGATTAAATCTGAACAATTAAAATCAGAAATTTTTTCAGATAAAGAAATTGAAAGATTATTGCCAATATTACAAGTAGGATCTTCAGATTCTGCTTCTTTGGATAATATGTTTGAATTTATGTTAGCAAATGGTGTTGACTTCTTTAAAGCAGCACGTTCATTAGTACCAGCACCTTGGCAAAATGCGCCGCATATGGATGCAGATTTAAGAGCATTTTATGAATACACTGCAACTGCAATGGAAGCATGGGATGGTCCTGCTGCTGTTTCTTTAACAGATGGAAGACATATTGGTTGTTTAATTGACAGAAATGGTTTAAGACCTTCTAAATATGTAATTACTAAAGATGATAAGTTATACATCACATCTGAATATGGAACATTAAGTTTAGATGAAGATAATATTTTAGAGAGAGGAAGATTACAATCAGGAGAAATGATTGCACTTGACCTTAAACATGGGAAAGTATTAAAAGAAGATGATATTAATGATTATTTAAAATCATCTCAGTATTACTCAAAATGGTTAAATGAAGATATGGATTATATTCAAGAATATATTGAAGATTCTTTCTTAAATACTAGTGATTATATACTTGATGACTTAGAAAAGAAACAAAAATACTTTAATATTACTTATGAAGCAATTGATCAAATGATCGAGCCAATGGCTAATGATGGTAAAGAACCAGTTGGTTCTATGGGTGATGACACTCCTTTAGCATGTTTTTCACAGGTAAACAGAAACTTTACTGATTACTTTAAACAAAAATTTGCACAAGTAACTAATCCTCCTATTGATCCATATAGAGAAAAAGTTGTAATGTCTTTAGAAACTGGGTTTGGTCAAATACATAATATTTTATCAGAGCAACCTGAATATGCAAAAAGATTAAAAACTACAAGTCCTATTTTAATGAAAGAAAAGTTTGATATCCTTCATTCTTTTGGGTATTCTCAATCACCTAGATATGATGAATATTATAAGAATAAGACTTTCTCTACTACTTTTACAACAGATTTAAAAGCTTCACTTGTAGCTTTATCTGAAAAAGTTGTTAAAGCTGTTAAAGATGAAAAAGTTTCTGTTATTATTTTAGATGATAGAGATGTTGGAGAAAAAGCTAAATTAATTCCTATGGCTATGGCTGTTGGATATATAAATCATCAATTATTAAAAGAGGAAGTTAGACATTCAATTTCTATTGTAACAGTGACTGGTGAAGTTTACGATCCTCATATGGCTGCAGTTTTAATTGCATTTGGCGCAACTGCTATTTACCCATATATGATGTATGCAACTACAGTAGCTTTATTCAAAAGAAAAGATTTGTCTAAGTATGAATTACAAAGACTGTTAAAAAATACACAAAAATCTGTAAATGCTGGTTTATTAAAAATCATGTCAAAAATGGGTATTTGTACTATAGCTTCATACAGAAATTCTGGATTATTTGATGTTATTGGTTTATCTGATGAAATTACAAATGATTGTTTTGAGGGTGCTTATACTGACTTAGCTGGATTAACTTATGAAGATATTGAGAAGAAAATAGAAAAGTCTCATATTAATGCATTTATTGATGAAAACTGTATGTTCCCACTTGATTTAGGTGGTTTCTATAAATATTCAAATGGTGGTGAATACCATGATTATGGACCAGCTACTACTAATGCAATGCATAATAAAAATGCAAGTAAAAAAGAAGATATCTCTGATTTTGATAGTTTAAAAGAATTAGTTGAAACTAGAGATAAAAAATTCATTAGAGATTTCTTTGAATTTAATTCGGATAAAGATGCAATTGATCTTAGTTCTGTTGAATCTAAAGATGAAATCTTCAAAAGATTTGCTTCTGCTGCTATGTCATGTGGTTCTATTTCTCCTGAAGCTCATGAAGCTGTTGCTCAAGCTATGAACACAATTGGTGGTTCTTCAAACTCAGGTGAGGGTGGAGAGGATGCTAAAAGATTTGGAACTTTAAAAAATTCTAAGATTAAGCAAATAGCATCTGGAAGATTTGGGGTTACTCCTGGATATTTAAGATCTGCAGAAGAATTACAAATTAAAATTGCACAAGGTGCAAAACCTGGTGAAGGTGGACAGTTAGCTGGACATAAGGTTACACAATTAATTGCAACATTAAGACATACAGTTGCAGGTGTTACATTAATCTCGCCACCACCGCATCATGATATTTATTCTATTGAAGACTTAGCTCAATTAATTTTTGATTTAAAACAAATTAATCCATTAGCTAAGATTACAGTTAAGTTAGTATCTTCAATTGGTGTTGGAACAATTGCAGCAGGTGTTGCAAAAGCTTATGCTGATAAGATTATTATTTCAGGTGGAGATGGTGGAACAGGTGCTGCTCCATTAACTTCACTTAAACATGCTGGAAATGCTTGGGAAATGGGTCTTTCAGAAGCACATAATGCGCTTAAAGCTAATCATTTAAGAGAATTTGTACATGTACAAACAGATGGTGGTTTAAAAACAGGTATGGATGTAGTAAAAGCTGCTATGCTTGGTGCTGAATCTTATGCATTTGGTACTGCTGCACTTACTTTACTTGGGTGTAAAATTTTAAGAATTTGCCATACTAATAAATGTTCAGTAGGAGTTGCAACTCAAGATGAAACTTTAAGAGATCACTTTGAAGGTACAGTTGAGAGACTAATCTCTTACTTTACTTTTATTGCAGAAGATGTTAGAACTATTCTTGCATCATTAGGATATTCAACTATTGAAGAAATTGTAGGTCGTTCTGATTTATTAAAAGTTATTGATGATGATTTTGCTAAAAAGTTTGATTTCCAAAATATTTTAAGAAGAATTGATGGAGTTGATACTTGTCAAAAAGAATCAAATGAGCCATTTGATGATAATAAATATGAAAAAGATTTACTTAAAAAAGTACATAGAACTATTGAAAACCCAAATTCACCAGTAAAAGTTAATACTCAAATATCTAACTTAAATCGATCATTTGGAGCATTGATTTCAGGTGAAATTGCAAAATATTATGGAGATAAAGGTTTACCAGAAAACTCTATTAATATTAATTTAAAAGGTATTGCAGGACAGTCTTTTGGAGCATTCCTTTCAACTGGAATGAACCTAAATTTAACTGGTGCAGCAAATGATTATGTTGGTAAAGGAATGAATGGTGGTAAAATCATCATAAAACCTACACATCAAGGTCAAAACTTTGCTGGTGGTGGTAACACTTGTTTATATGGTGCTACTGGTGGTAAATTATATATTAGAGCCTCTGTAGGTGAAAGATTTGCAGTTAGAAACTCAGGATGTATTTCTGTTGTTGAAGGTACTGGTGATAATCCTTGTGAGTATATGACAGGTGGAATCGTAGTTATCTTAGGAAACACAGGTATTAACTTTGGAGCTGGAATGACAGGTGGATTAAGTTTTGTTTATGATCCAGAAAAAGGATTTGTTGATAAAATGAATCAAGAGTTAATTGAAGCAGTAAGAATTGATACTGATGATACTGAAAGAGAAAGACTTTATTTAAAAAGATTGTTATTAGATTATCTTCATGAAACTGAAAGTAATGAAGCTGATAGAATATTACAAAACTTTAGATCAGAAATTAGAAACTTCTGGATGGTAAAACCAAAAAATATGACAGTATTACCACTAGATCCAGATGAGGGAGATTAGAATATGTTAAATTTTACGAAGTTTGAAAGAATTAGTCCTGAAAAAAGAGATGTTCTTCACAGATTAAAAGATTATGATGAAGTGTATAAAGTATTTGGAGATTCAAGAGCAAAAGAACAATCTGATAGATGTATGCAATGTGGAGATCCATATTGTCATACAGGTTGTCCTCTAGGTAACTTTATTCCAGCATGGCTTAAGCAAACAGCAACTAAAAATCCTGATTTAGCTTTTGCTTTATCAAATGAAACATCTCCTTTCCCTGAAATTTTAGGAAGAATTTGTCCTCAGGATTCACTTTGTGAAGGCGCATGTTCTTTAAATACTGGACATGGTGCAATTGCTATTGGTGCAGTTGAAACACATGTTTCAGAAGATGCATTTGCAAGAGGCTTAAAGCCAAAATTCTCTAACAATAAGAAAGATGGAAAAATCGCAATTATTGGTTCTGGACCTGCTGGAATATCTGCAGCAACATTTCTTTTAAGAAAAGGTTACCAAGTTGAAATGTTCGAACGAGCTGATAGAGCTGGTGGACTAATGATGTATGGAATTCCTGGATTTAAACTTGATAAAAGTACTGTTGATAGAAGAATGAATTGGTTAATTGAAGCTGGTATGAAACTTCATTTAAATTGTGAAATTGGAAAAGATAAATCTGCAAAAGATTTAGAAAATGAATTTGACTCAATTTTTATAGGAATTGGGGCAACTGCTAGTAGATATGCTGGTATTGAAGGTGAAAAATCATCAAATGTTCATCTAGCAATGAATCTTTTAACAGGTATTCAAAAAAAGAACCTTGGAAACAAAAACAGTGACTTTATTGATGTAAAAAATAAAAAAGTTCTTGTTATTGGTGGTGGAGATACTGCTATGGATTGTGTTAGATCTTCAGTTAGAGAAGGTGCAAGTAGTGTAAAATGTCTTTATAGACGAAATGAAGCAAATATGCCTGGATCTAAAAAAGAAGTTGTTAATGCAAAAGAAGAAGGTGTTGAATTTGTATTTAATGTAAGCCCTAAAGTTATTAAAACTGAAGGAAATATAGCTACAGGTGTAGAACTTCTTACTACATCTATGAGTGAACCTGATGATTCAGGAAGACAAAAAGTTGTAATTAATGAAGGAAGCGAATATTTCGAAGAAGCTGATATTATTATTATGGCACTTGGGTTTACTCCTGAAGCACCAGCATTTTTAAAAGAATTAAATGTAGAAACTAATTCTTGGGGTGGTATAGAAATTAGTAAAACTTTCCAAACTTCAAATAACAAAGTTTACGCTGGTGGAGATTGTGAAAGAGGTGCTCATCTTGCAGTTACTGCTGCTGCAGATGGAAGAGACGCAGCTAGAGCAATTATGCAAATACTAGCATAGATTGATGAATACAGAAGTTACAGACCTTTATAAAAGCTCTTTTATAAAGGCTGTAATTTTAGCTAACAAAGAACTATTCTTATATATAAATAATGAACTTAAAGACGATGATTTAAACTACTCAAAACAAATTGGATTTGGTGGAGATAAAACATTAAATATTGACTTAATTGCAGAAAATATATTTATAAAACACCTAAGTAATTTTGGAAATATTTATTCTGAAGAGTGTGGAAAACTAAGTACTGATAAAATATTTGATATTGTTATAGATCCTCTTGATGGAAGTGATAATTTTTCTTCTAACTTAGCTTATTATGGAACTTCTGTTGCTTTAGTTTATAAAGATAAAACACTTGCAGGATTTATTTGTAATTTAGTAAGTGGTGTTTTAACTTACAGAGCTTTTGACGAAAAAATAAAAAAAGAGTATTTTTTTGAAAATAGAGATAGTTTGTTAGTTTCTAAAAACAAAAAAATGGCTATTTTTGAAAGAGCCTATTCATATCCTGAAATTTGTACAAAATTAAGACAAATAAAACAAAAATTCAGATCACCAGGTGCTGTAGCAATATCATTATGTGATTCAAAAAACTATGATTTTGTACTGTTTGCCGGAAATATTAGAGAGTTTGATATATTAGCTTCATTATATATTTGTAATGACCTATTTTTATACAAAACAGATAAATTTGTACTTATCTCAGAAAATAAACAAAAATTCAATCAAATTAAAGAAATTATAAAGAATAATTAGTTATAACTCCAAGATATATATAATTTAAACTAGGAACGTGTTAATGTCTTTAATTATTACTGATGAATGTATCGCTTGTGATGCATGTAGAGAAGAGTGCCCAAATTACGCAATAGAAGAGGGTGATCCAATATATTTAATTGATTCTGATAGATGTACAGAATGTGTAGGTCACTATGAAGAGCCTTCTTGTATCGAAGTTTGTCCTGTTGATTGTATTATTATAGATCCAGATAACCAAGAAACTATGGAAGAGCTAAAATTTAAATTTAAACAGTTATCAGAAGAAGAAGTTTAATATGTCAAAAGTTACAACTATAATTGATATTGGGTCTAACTCAATGCGTATGGTTGTACTTCAAAAAAGTAGTAGATTTGCGTTTAACTTAATAAACGAGACAAAAAGCAGAGTTAAAATTTCAGAAGGTTGTTATGAAAATAATGGAAACCTTCAAGAAATACCTATGCAACGTGCATATGAATCTATGAAATCTTTTTTAAATATATCAAAATCACTAAAATCAAGAAAAATAATATGTGTTGCTACTTCAGCTTTAAGAGATGCACCTAACTCAAAAGTTTTTTTAACAAGAATTAAAAAAGATTTTGGATTAAGCATTAAGATTATTGACGGTGAAAAAGAAGCATATTACGGTGGTATTGCTGCAATGAACTTGCTTCATAATAATAGTTTTATAACTGTTGATATTGGTGGTGGTTCTACAGAATTTTGTTTTGTAAAAGATAATACTATTGTTAAATCAATATCTTTAAATATTGGAACTGTTCGAATAAAAGAACTATTTTTTAATAAAAATGATATTGACGGTGCAAAAAAATATATCTTGGATAATTTAAAAAAGATTTTTGAACAAAATATTGAAATACCAGATTCTATAGTAGGTATCGGTGGAAGTATTAGATCTGTATCAAAACTTATTATGCAAAGAAATGAATATCCTTTAGATATTTTACATGGATATAAATATAAAGTTTCAAAAGAAGAAGATTTTTTAACGGCTATTATAACTGCAAAAGATAACAATGAATTAAAAGCTTTAGGTATTAAAAAAGATAGATTTGATACTATTAAAGAAGGTACATTTATTTTAAAAACTATATTAGATGAATTACATATTAGTGATGTAACAACGTCTGGTGCTGGGGTTAGAGAAGGTGTTTACTTAAGTGATTTACTTAGAAATTCAAATTGTAAATTTCCTGCAAATTTCAATGTTAGTGTAAGATCATTATTAGACAGATTTGAAATTGATCCTAAACAAAGTGCTTATATGGGAAACAATGCATCAAAAATATTTGATGTTTTAAAACCAATTCACAATCTTGAAGATAAATACAAAACTTACTTGGTAATTGCTTCGAAACTTCACTCAATTGGTTCAACACTAAACTTTTACAAATCAAATGATAATGCATTTGATTTTATTTTAAATGGTCTTTCATATGATTTTTTACATACTACAAG
>CAJQLJ010000091.1 GCA_905479135.1 uncultured Campylobacterales bacterium
TTTCAACACCCATATCTATTAGTCTATTAACAGCTGCAGTTGCTCTATTTGTATGTAAAGTAGAAAACAATAAGTGACCAGTAAGTGCAGATTGAACAGCTATTGAAGCAGTTTCACTATCTCTAATCTCTCCTAGCATGATAATATCTGGATCTTGTCTAAGAATTGATCTAAGACCAGATGCGAAAGTAAGTCCTACTTTTTCATTTACTTGTATTTGTGAAAATTCATTTGATTTGTACTCAACCGGATCTTCAACTGTTATTATATTTTTTTCAGCACTTACAACTTTATGAAGTAATGAATGAAGTGTGGTAGATTTACCACTTCCCGTTGGACCAGTTACCAAGACCATACCATAAGAGTTTTTTACTACACTTTCAAGTTCATCTACAATATGTCTACTAAATCCTAATTCTTCAAGCCCTAATATATCTTCACTTTGCATCAAGATTCTCATAACAACTCTTTCGCCATAAAAAGTAGGAAGTATAGAAACTCTAATATCTAAAGTCTTACCTGATATCTTTATTTGTGTTCTTCCATCTTGTGGAATTCTTTTCTCACTAATATCTAAATTTGAAATTACTTTTATTCTTGAAACTACTAAAGCCATAATATTTTTATCAAGCTCAATATGTTTTGTAAGAACTCCATCAACTCGGTATCTTACTTCAGCTTTGAATTCATGCATTTCAATATGAATATCTGATGATTTCTTCTTTATTGCATTATAAAATAGTGAGTTTACAAACTTTATAATAGGAGCTGACTCTTCAGAAGTTAAGATATCACTTCCTATTTTTAGAAAATCACTTATTTCAAATTCATCTTCTATATGTTTTGTATCTTCATGCTCTTGTTGAACTTTACTCATTTCATTATCTGTTTTAATTTCCAAAAACTTAGTATAAAGCTTCTCAAAGGATATTGCATCTAAGTAAACTACATTATATGAAACATCAAGTTTTGATAAAAAATCAAAAGATATACTAATACTTTCAAGACAAACAGCAGCTACTGTGTTTTCATCAACTGTTGTAAATAAAACATTATTCTTTAAAGCAATTGCATAGTTTTCAATCTCTATATTAGGCAATAAGTCAATGTTATTTATCTCATTAATTTTCACTGTAGCTTCCCCCTGATAATATAGCATTTACTCTTTTTTGATGTTCACTTAAAATTTCTTTTTCTTCTTTATTATCAAGCTTTTTAAGCTGATTATCTAAATTTTCTTGCTCTTTTTGTTTCTCTTTTAGTTTTATTTTTCTTTTTATTTCTTCTTTTTTTAGTCTAAATAAAGCATCTTCTAAATAATCATCTTCAAGTTGTTTTAGTTTAGATAATTTGTTTCTAACATAAGTTATATCTTTTGCTTTAGGTATTAAATATGGAGTTATTATTACTACTAGATTATTTTTTGTATAGTCTTCACTTTTATTTTTAAATAACTCTCCAAAAAGTGGAATATCTCCTAAGAAAGGAACCTTTTGATTTGTAGATTCTGTTTTATCTTGGATAAGACCTCCAATTATAACACTTTCGCCATTGTTTAAAATAGCAGTTGTATTTATTTCCTTTTTAGTAGTATCTGCATTTCCACTCGTTGTTTCTGTTGTTTTTACACCCTCTAAAATAGTATTTATATCTAGTGTTACTTTATTGTCATTTGAAATTCTAGGTTTTACTTTCAAGGTAAGTCCTACATCTTCTCTTGTATAACTATCAGTTGGTATACCACTTGAGTTAAGTGTACTTGCACTCTTTATTGAAATAGTTTCACCTACATATATTGAACTTTCACTGTTATTTACTGCTAAGATTGAAGGTTCTGAAACAATAGTTAAAGCTCCATTTTGTTTAAGTAAATTTAAACTAGCTCCTAAAGCAAGTGCTGAACTTAAATTAGGTATTGTTAATCCCATTGTAGTAGTAGCTGCGGTTATTTGGCCAGATAAAAGTGTATCGGAAGCTCCATTTAAACTAGTAGAAAAAGTAGATAAACCTTTAGAACCTCCAGTTCCTCCAAATAAGCCATAAGATATTCCTATTCTATCAACTAACTCATTATTTATTTCGATTATTCTAGCTTGTACATAAACTTGTGCTTTTTCTATGTCAAGTTTTTTTATTAGTTCACTTACATATTCAATTTCACTACTTAATCCCATAACTACTATAGAATTTGATTCTGAATCAACTGAAAAAAATGGTTTATTTTCAGGTTTCGCATACGTTTTCTTACCAATTATTTCTTCTATAATTTTTAAAATATTTGTAGCTTCTATATTTTTAAGAAAAAAAGCTTCTACTTTTCTTGTGATAAGAGAACTATCTTTATCAAGTTCTAGTATGTATTTTTTTAAATATTTTATGTTTGTAGATTTACCAATAACTACTATTGAGTTATTAACACTGTTATCTATAATATCAATTTTTTGTGTTTGAACTTTTTCATCATGCATTGATTTTGCAATTAGATCTAAATTTATTTTGGCATCTGCTGATCTAATATGATTTAACTCTATTATTTCCATGCTTCTTTGTGAGTTTTTTAAAACTAAAGTTATAATTGTCTTAATAGTTTCTACATTTTCTTTAAAATCTGTAATTATAAAATTGTTTGTAGGCTTATTTGTCATTAACTTTCCATCTTTTGATAAAAGATATCTAACTTTAGCAGCTAATATATCAACATCAATGTTAGCTACATTTACCACTTCACTTACCATAAAATAAGAGGAATCGCTTTTTGTACTAGAAATAGGAACATTTGATTTTGAACTATCTTTAAGTTGTATAATCTTTAAGATATCTCCATCTTCAACTATTGTAAATCCTTTCTCTTTAAGTACATGAATTAAAATTTTGTATAATTCATCTGAATTTACTGGTTTATTTGAAATATAATCTATATGTCCTATTACTTTTTGAGTATACAAAATATTTTTGTTCATGATTTTAGATGTAATTTCTACTAAATCCATTATAGGCATATTTTGTAAATTTATATCTGCTCTTTCATTTGATAATAAATACCCATTCATAAAAATTACACATATTATAATTCTAATTAATTTCATAATTTAACTCCATTATTTTTTTATCTCTTATAATTCTTATACTTAGACTTTTGATACTATGAATATTTGAAAAAATATTCATAGCATCTTTATGTGAAACTAAATCAGTGTTATTAACACTTTTAATAACATCACCTTTTTTAATACCTAAATTAGAAAAGAACGAACCTTGATCTATTGAATAAACCATAAAGCCATCTACTGTTTTATTTATTGATATTTCATTTAAAATATTTTGTGGATTTTCTAAAACACTATTAAAATCACTTTTTTTCACTACAAAATTATTTTCAAAAGAAGAACTATCAAAACTAGTTTTTTCATTTTTTAATGACAATTTGAAAATCTCTGAATCCTTTTCAAATAATGTATAATCCGAATGTACTTCTTTTAAAACAAAACCATCTATTTCTTCATTCATTGATAAAATAAAACTTTTATTGTTTTTATTTACTAAAGAAATTATTCCCATTGTTTTAGTCCTATAAATTGATGTTAACTTATAGTTTTCTAAATTTATTATTTTTTGATTTTTATTTATTTTACTACTTGAAGAATTATTCTTTTTATAATAATCATATTTTTGATATTTCATTTGCTTATTACTTATCTCAAAATAATCAATACCATTCTTTGATAGAACTAAAGATAAAACAAAATTTAAAACAAAAAAGAATAATCCAATATATAAATAAGGGGTAAGCTTACTCAAAAAGTTTATATTAAAATCTATATTCATAAGTATATTTTTCATTTTCACCTTTCTTCATATTATTTAATAAAAAAGTTTTTTCTTTCATCATTTTTGATGCTTCTAAACTTATATTTATAACTTTATTTATAAAGTCTATTTGACCATCTATTTCTCCAAAATCACCTTCTGCACTTATATCAATTTTATCCAAGTTATCAAAATCTAAAAGATTATATATTAGATCTATTTTTTCTATTTTTAAAGGAGCATATATTCCTAAGTTTTTGTCAAGTGTTATTTCTTTTATTTCTAACTTTGTAGAATATATATATGTTATGAATTCTATATTTTTAATATTTGCTATTTTTATCTCTTCAAAATGCAAACTAATATCACTTATATCTATTCCATATGCTTTTTCTTTGATTGTTTCATTTGAAATAATTATATTTTTTGTTTTAAAATACTTTTCTATTTCATAATAAATACTTTCTTTAGGTAAAAAATATGCAAAACAAAATAAAGCAAATAAGAAATAAGATGTGTATTTAATCAAAGTTCTCATTTTGTTATTCCTATTTTAAACTCGACAAGATTATCTTGAAGATTAAATTCATTTATAACAAACTCTTTATTTAATACTTCATTTAAAAAGCTATTTAGTTTTGAGCTATCTTTTGATGATAAAGAAAGTGTTATTGAGTTATTTGATGATACTCTTTGTATTTTTGTATTTTTAAATTCAGGTTTTTTACTTATTTGATTTATGGCTACATTAACAAACGCTTCATTGTCCCATTTTGAATTTACTTTGTTGTAACTTTGTACCAAAGATTGAACTTGTCTATACTCATCTTTTTTTTCATTTAAAAGTGTTTCTCTTGTAGTCTTAAGATAAATAGATAATACTAATAATAAAAAGAAAAAGAATACAAAATACAAAGGATTTATTTTACTCATAACTTAATCCTTATATTTAAATTCGAGTTTTCTAGACTACTTGAAGATATTTTCTTTTTATTTGTATTTAAAAACTCTATAATTTTTTTGTTCTTACTCGAAAAAGTAAAAGAAGCTTCATTTTCTTTCATTTGAAAAGATTTTAACTTAAAGTTTTTTTCATTTAACAAGAGAAAAAACAACTCTCTTTTTTCTAACTCTTTTTTTATTTCTTGTTGTTTTTGATTTATTATTGAATTTACTTGAAGAAAACTAGATGGTACTTTATTTTTTGATTTAAGTGATTGAATTTTTTCATCTATTTTATTTATTGAAGTATTATCCTCATATGCTTTAAAAAAATTAATTCCACCTACTAGTATACATATTGATATTATTGAAATTACTTTTTTTAAAGACATTACTTTGTTATAAAACTTTATATCTACGAAATTCGAGCTAAGTTTTATATCTTGGATTTGAGTATTTATATTATCAAAAGACTCATCCATTGGATATGGAGATTTTACTAATATATTATCATCTGTATAAAAGAAATTTTTTTCATTTATCTTAAATGATTTAAAGGAATTACATTCTGTTTGTGCAAAATAAACTCTATGTATATTAGCAAGTTCTATACCACTATTTTTTATTGAATTAAAGATTTTTTTATTATCATAAGCAAAGCACATAAACTTATTTTCTTCTTGTTTTATTATGTGATATGATATTTTAGATATATCATCTTCTAGTATATCTTCAAAGAAATTAGGCACTATCTTTTTTGCTTGAGAGGTATACTTTACAGGTATTTCAAAAATCCTAAGCCAATAAAACTCAGGGGATAAAATAATGTCCACTTTTTCTTTTGTATTCATTTTTGTATCCAATGTAAAATATATTATCTTGTTATTTGATACTAGTTTCATAATGAAGTAACTCTCCTTTATCATCTAAAATATAATTGGCTGTTATTTTCTCATTTACATTTAAAAGTTTGATATCTAAGTTGTAAAGATTTTTATCTTTATTAGCAACAAATCCTAAGTCTTCTGTTAAAGTATTTATATTTCTTACTCCTGCATAGTTTTCATAAGTTCTAAAAAGTTCTAGAAATTCATTTGATGAATCTATTGTTTCATCTTTTAATTGTGTAAAAAAAAAATTGAAATCAAATATTTCATTTGCAATAAGAACATTTTCAATTGCTGTTTTTTCTTCTGTTGTACCTTTTACATAATCATTTATATTCAGCTTTTCATATTTTGAAAAAGTTAGATCAACTTTTATATTTTCTAATTCAAAAGATAAATTTTTTATAAAGTTGTTTGACATGTATATATCTATGTCATCACTTTCTTCTATTGACTTTAGTTTAGAACTTACACTTTTTTGCAAATCTTTTATCAGATAATACGACTGTGTAATATTAAACTTACTACTGTTTGTATCTATATAACTTTGTGTATCTTTCATATTTGCTACTATTAAAACAGAAATAGAAGCTATAAATAGTAATGTGACGAATAAAACAACACCTTTTTTCATAACTAGCCTAAATTCATAGAAAATATTGGTAAAAGCATAGCAATAACAATAAAACCTATTGTTCCACCAACTATAAGCATAAATATAGGTTCTAATAAAGATAAAACAATGTCTGTTTTATCTTTATTTGATTCATTATAAATATTTGCTAAGTTATTTAAAATTTCAGGTAATTTACTAGTATCTTCACCTATTGCAATTGAGTGGATAAAAGCTTCATCAATTTTATATATTTTATTGACTGCTAATAAACTTGAAAGTTTTTTACCTTCAACTACACTGTTTGAAGCTTCTTGAAAAACTTTTTTTATAACGCTGTTGTTTAGTATGTTTGAGCTTAGACTAATAGCTTGTACTATTGGTACACCTGATTTAATAAGAATAGAATTCATATATGAAAATCGTGCTAGTTGTGATTGTTCTATTAGTTTATTAAAGAAGGGCACTTTTAAACAAAACTTATCAAAGACGTATTTAAAAGAAACAAATTTTTTAAGCGCCATTATAAAGCTAAAAATTACTACAAATATTACTGTAAATATTTCAAAAAAATTATTTGTAAAAGTATCTCCTAGCCAAATCACAAACTTTGTACTTCCTGGTAGTTCTTGATCTATTTGAGTAAAAATAGCTGTTATTTTAGGCACTATAAAAGTAAGCATAAATGCAACCATCAAAAAAGAAATAGCTAGTATAAACAAAGGATAAGTCATAGTAGTAGTTACTTGTTTTTTAATACGATTTTGCTCTTTTAAAAAGCCTGATAACTCTAAAAGTACACTTTGAAGTAAACCTCCATTTTCACTTACCCTTATAGACTGTTTATAAAAGTTTGGTAAGTTTAGTACTGTTTGAGTTTCTAAAGCATCATAAAAACTCTTACCTTCATCTAAAAATGTTTTTATTGACTCAAAAAAATCATTTAGTTTTTTGTCATTTTCATATCTTTTTTTTAATAGTCCTATTGATATTATCAAAGAAATGCCTGCGTTTAAGTATATACTTAAATCCCTACTTATGTTTGAAAGAGCTGAAAGATTTATATTTTTTTTTCTAAAAAATGAAAGATTTGAAAAGTTTAGTTTCTCTTCTTTTATACTAATATATAAAATATTTTTTGCTTTTAGTTTACTTTTTGCTTCTTTAAAGTTGTTTGCTTCTACTTTTGATTTTATTTTTAAGCCATTTTTATCAAAAGCCTCATATTTAAAAAGCATATTTTATCTCTTGCTTTCTATTTTGATTTTTTTGGAAAACTTCACCAAAAGAATCAAATATTATTGGCCTATCATAAATAGAATTAAATAAGTAAAACTTGTCACCAGTATCAACAATAAAGTCTTTATGTTTAAAATCTGAATTAAGCATTAGTTCAAATATGACTTTTTCTTCTCCCTCGTTCATACTCATAGGTAAAAAGTCTATTTTTGTATAATTATCGCTATATTCATATACACTAGGTGTTGAAGAAAAAAAGTTCTTTATTTTAAAATCTTTTTGTATCTTATTGTCTACTTTTATATAACAAGCTAGATCTTTTTCAATACAAAAAAAACAAATATTTTTTTTAAATTCAAAATTTTTTATGATATATTCTTTTATGTTTGATAAGCTTAAATTATTAGTGTCTTTTTTAGGAGCTATACTGCTTGTACTAATAATCAAATAATAACTCAATCCCACAATAATAAGTACGATAATCAACTCTAAAAGAGTGAACGCTTTTTTATTTGCATTTTGAATAATAAATATCATCTTTGGTATTTTCTTTTTTATCAGCACCACTTGATACTAACTCAAAACTATTGTTTGTATTTAAGTAGATATATTTGTTATCCCATGAATCTTTTGGAAGCTTAGCCTCTTCAAAGTACTTTTTGTCTACTAGTGCTTTTAGTCCTTCTTTTGTACTTGGATATGATGAATAGTCTAATTTATACATTTTTAGAGTTTGTGCTACACTTTTCATTTGAATACAAACCAGCTTTTCTTTGGCTTCATCACTTTTACCTATAAGATTTGGTAGTACAAAACCAGCTAAAAGTCCTAAAATAATGATAACAACCATAAGTTCGATAAGTGAAAAAGCTTTTTTCAAATTTCTTCTAAGCTTTTTTTTTAAAGATATTTTTTGCTTTTGTTTCATTAAAGTTTTCCTTTCAAAATAATTATATACTTTACTATAAGAAAAACATAAACTAGTTAGTATTATCTTTATTTATTATGTCTTTTTTATGACTAAGACTTACCTTAACTAGTTTATTTTTACAAAATATTTATAAAAACCTATATGAATCTTTTGCATATAAATATCTCTTTAGTCTTTCACACAACGCACTGTGAAACCACGTCCTCTAAAGTCACTATTAAAGAAAGCAGCTAGTGAAAAAATCTTCAAGTAACTCGCATTACTGCCAGAAACATCAGACGTCCAATAGTGCCCCATACCACTAGAACCTATGTTTGATAAAGCACCAGTATTATTTCTAATACCAGCTGGAGTTAATTTAAGAAAGTTATCTTGTGCTGTATCCATATTTGTAATAGTATTTGTAGCTGCAGCTGTTGTCTCTGCTGTAAGTTCAGCTTCACTTGGAACTCTCCAACCTACTGGACATACATTGTTTGCACTTGATTCATTTATCCATAAAGTATCATCTTGTGATACTCTCCAATCAAAAGGAGTAGTATCTTCAATAATAAAGTTTGCATGGGCTGGATCATTGCTATTTGTAGTAGTTGTTCCATTTACAGCTACAGTACCTGCATCTGATGCTGCTGTT
>CAJQLJ010000092.1 GCA_905479135.1 uncultured Campylobacterales bacterium
CACCTATTTTTGTTTTATATATAACAACTGCATCTTTAATAATTACAGGTTTTTCTAAACTAATTTTAGTATATAAATCATTAATTTTATATATTTCTTTTTTTTCACTCTTTAAAATTTCTTTAATAGGGTTTGTTTTATCTTTTGATGTTGAAAAAGAAGCATAAATTGGTAAATGATCAGAATATCCTGACCCTAGATGAACTCTATTATATCTTGTACCTTTCATTTTCCACCTTAGTATTTTTTTATTATGATAAAGGTACTTTGGTTTAAAAACTTTAAAAGATTTATGAATATAAGATATCTTTTTTGAATCTAATAAAGCAGGAGATAATATGATATTATCTGGAGTATTGTTTTGTGATTTATATTTATAAGAGAATCTATCAAAAGATGAAAGATCTAACCAAAGATTAAAATGTACTTTTCTTTTTTGTTTTAAAACATTATTATAAGTTATGTATTTGTTATTAACTGTTGTATTTAAGATATCATTTATTCCAGTAATCCCTGAAGTATTATTTAATTTTTTATTATATTTAAAACTTTTATTTTCATCATAATTCGAATTAAAATCTCCTATTAAAATATAATCATAATCACGTGGTAGTTTTGAGAGCCTATCTTGAAGTTTTTTAGCAAACTTTATTCTATAACTCTCTTTGACTCTTTTTGAAGGCCAATGATTATTGAAAATTTTAAATTCTTTATTATCAATTTCAAAAGTGCTTTCTAAAATAGGTCTATATATTTTATTTGCGAATTTTATATCAATTTTTTTACTATCTTTTATTTTCACTTTTGACAAAAATCCAATTCCAACTGAAGATTTTGGATGTTTTACAAATGATGAATATCTATAATCAGGTAGTTTTTTCTGAAGGAGTTGCATAATGTTTCTATTTTCAATTTCTTGCAAACCTATAATATCAGCATCAATATCTTTTATAACTTTTACTATATTATTTATTTTTATATTGAATTTTTCTGCATTCCATTTTGAAGCTGTATTTGGGATAAATTCTTTATATTCGCTATTTTGTTTTTTTAAATCAAATAAATTTTCAACATTATATGAAGCTATTGTGAAGTTTTTTGCATATACATTTAGTGCAAAAGTTAAAAATAAAAGTAGTTTAAGCAAAGACATCTCCAGTATTTTTACTTATATTACCAAAGATGACCTTTTTTTTATTATTTTTTTGAGTTTAATCTCGACTGATATTCTTGAGGATGCTTACAAACAGGACAAACTTTAGGTGGTTTTTTACCTCGGTGAACATGTCCACAGACTTCACAAATCCATTCTTCTTCCTCATTATCACTTAAGTGTTCTGCTCCTGATTCAAGTCTATCTAAAAGCATTTTAAACATGTTTTCATGTTCAACTTCTATTTTCCCAATTCCAGTAAATAATCTTGCTGCTTCAGAATATCCTTCTTCTTTTGCTATTTTTGCAAAGTCTGGATACATTGTTACATTTTCATAAGATTCTCCATCAATTGCATATTGAAGATTTTCTTTTGTATTTCCAAAATTATTTTCAGTTCCAGATTCCATTCTATTATGTAATGACAACTCTAGTTTAGCATGTGTTTTTTCATTGTTAGCTGCTCTTTGGAAGTGTTCTGCTATATCTCTATAACCTTCTTTTTGTGCAACCTTTGCAAAGTATTCATACTTGTTTCTGGCCATTGACTCACCAGCTACTGCTTTCATTAAGTTTACTAAAGTTAGATTTTCTGTAATCATTTCCATTGCTTGACCGCAGCAGTGTAACTCACCACCACCTACGTTTTGTACTTCTACTTCATTACCACATTGACTACATTTATATGTTTCATACTGTCTCATATTTAATTCCTCTTATGTTTATAAAATAATAATATTATTATTTATATAAAATCAATCTTAATTTAACCTACAGTTACATCTTTGTTTCTTTTTTTGAAGTATTCTTTCTCTACTGCACATAAAGGGCATTGTTTAGGTGGTTTTTTGCCTCTGTGTACATGTCCACAAACTTCACAAACCCATTCTTCGTCTTTATCATCTGATTCTAAGAATCCTTCTTTTATTAACTCTTCTTTTAATTCTAAGTATTCTCTTTCGTGTTCTACTTCAACTTTTCCAATACCTTTGAACATTCTAGCAATTTCTTTTAATCCTTCTTCTTTTGCAATTGATTCAAAATTTGGATACATCTCTTCATGTTCATATTTTTCACCATCAGCCGCATATTGAATATTTTTAGTAGTACTGTCTAATTCTATATTATGAACTAGTTTATTATAAGCTTTTAATTCTGCAATGGCATGATATTTTTCATTTTCAGCAGCTTCGTTAAAAAATCTAGCAATTCTATGTAAGCCTTCTTCAAATGCAATTTCTCCAAAAAACTCGTATTTATTTCTAGCTTGTGATTCTCCTGCAAAAGCTTTCATTAAATTTACAGCTGTTAAATTTTCTGTAATCATTTCCATTTCATTTCCACAACAAGATAATTTGGAAGTTTCATTTGCAACCTGAACTTCTACTTCACAGTTACATGTGTTACATTTATATGTTTGATATTGTTTCATTTTTATTTCCTATTTAGTTTAATTTTTATCAAAGGATAATTTTTATCGCTTGTAGAATGATAATATAGTTAAACTTAAAGGAAAATTATTATCGTTTAAGAAAATTTGTGATAAAGTATTTCAATAATAAATTATGTGAATATAAATATTGTATTATTTCACAAAAGGAAGAGTAAAAATGATAAATTATAGTGCCTTATTAAGAAGTTATGATTTGAAAGTTACGCCTCAAAGAGTTGCTATTGTAGAAGAACTTTATTTAAATGGTCATATGAATATAGATGATTTATATAAAAAACTTCTTTCAAAGTTCCCTTCTATTTCTCTTGCTACAATATATAAAAATATCAATGCAATGATTGAAAAGGTTTTTCTTTCAGAAGTAAAAATAGCAAATACTAAATCAGTATTTGAATTAGTAAAAGAAGAGCATGCACATTTAGTATGTTCTGAATGTGGAAATATTGAAGATATGATTTTAGATGTATCAAGTATTTTAACGGAAGCTAATAATAGAAGTCAATTTAAAATAAACTCTACAAACATAATTCTTGAAGGTTTATGTTGTAGTTGTAATAAATAAAGATATATTAGTCTAGCTTTAAGCTAGACTATTTTGTACTACTAAAGCTAAAATTACCATCAAAGCAAGTCCTGCAGATTTATTATAAAGTTTATTTGCAGTTATAAATACTAACATCAAAGTTGCAATAAATGCAGCTGCAATATCAAAGAAATTAGCTTGAAAATCTATATTTAACGGATTTATTAAAGAAGAAACTCCTAAAACCATCGTAAAGTTTGCAACATTTGAACCTATGATATTTCCAATTGCTAAATCAGTATTATTATTAAGTGCAGATTTTACAGAAATAGTAAGTTCAGGTAATGAAGTACCAAATGCGATTAGAAACAATCCAATAATCCATTCTGAAACCCCAAAGCTTTTAGCAATATTTGATGCACTATTAATTGCAAAATCAGCTCCTGCAACTACAAATACAAATCCAATTACTAGTAATAGTGCTGTTTTCCCCCAAGCAAATTTTTCCTTTACAATATCTTCATCTATCTCTTCAATGGCATTATCTGAAATCAAGAACATTAAGTAAGCAATCATCAGGATTAAAAATAAAATACCATCAACAAAGTTTATTTTTCCATCAAGTCCCATAAGAATAAATGCTAAAATAGGAAATAATGACCATGCTGAATCTTTTGCAAATAAATCTCTTGTAGGATTTATTTTTTTTGCTATTAAAAAGACAACTCCTAAAACCAAGGATATATTAAAAATAGTACTTCCTATAACATTTGCAACTGCTATATCCGCACTTCCTTTCATAGAAGCCGACATTGAAACAGCCATCTCTGGTAATGACGTTCCAAGTGCTACTAGTGTTGCTCCTATAACAAAACTTGAAATATTGTAATGTAATGCAATTTTTTCACTTTGTTCAATAATAAAATCAGCACCATAAATTAGTGCTGCCATTGCTATTATAAATATTAATATATCCATTTTATGAATTCCTTACTATTAGGCTATTTGGTAAATCAAATTGTTTAATTAGTTCTTCTTCTTTTTCTCTGTGTTCACCATCATCAATTTCATGATCAAAGCCTAAAAGGTGTAATAATCCATGAATAAAAAGAAGTGAAAACTCTTCTTCTGTTGTATGTCCATACTCTTTTGATTTTTCTTCTACAAAATCTATAGAGATTACTACAGAACCTAAAGGCATATTTGGCATGTCAAATTCTAGAGGAAAACTAAGCACGTCAGTTGCTTTATCTATTTTTCTATGTTGCTTATTTAACTCTTGAATTTCTTCATTATGCACAATCAATAATTCAATATCTTTTGAAGTTAAAGAAGAGCTAATATCATTAAGAAGTGAAGTATTTATATCAAATGAAGTATTGTTTTCTATATCGATCATAATTTACCTTTTATTTTCGCGATTATATCAAACTTTTGCAAATTAAAAGTTTAATTATATTAAAGTTGTGTATGTATATGAACAAAAGGAGTTAATATGAATTTAGAGATTGGAATAAAAGATAGCATAGAATTTAAAGTAAAAAATAGTGATTTAGCTAGTAATTTAAATATTTCAAAAGACGATGGTTTCCCTGATGTTTTTGCAACAGCTAGATTAGTAGCTTTAATGGAATGTTCTGCTGCAAAAATATTAATACCATTATTAAAAGAGGGAGAACTTTCAGTCGGAGTTGGTGTGAATATAACTCATTTAGCTGCAACACTAGAAGGAGATATAGCTGTATCAACTGCAAAGTTTGATGGAATGGAAGGAAAACTTTATAAATTTTCTATTGAAGTTGTTGATTCTGGTGGAAAAATAGGGATTGGAACTCATACTAGAGCTATAGTATCAACTGAAAGATTAATCTCAGGTGCAAAGAAAAGAGTTTCTAAATAAAATTTAAAAAGTCTTACAATAGAACTATTTTAAAATAGTTCTATCATCTTTGACACTTCATCTACGGGAAAACACTTAAGATTTAGATTCATATTAGGTTTTAAAGCAATTACTGCTTTTTGAATACCTTGTGCTTGAGCTTCTTTTAATCGCATATCAATAGAGAAAACATCTTTAATCTCACCAGTTAGGGAAACTTCACCAATAAATACAGATTCTTTAGAAATAGGTCTATCTCTAAAAGATGAGATAATAGCAGCAACTACAGCTAAATCAGCAGAACTTTCTTTTATCTTAATCCCACCACTTATATTTACAAAAACATCATAGTGATTTAAAGGTAAATCAATCTTTTTTTCTAGTAATGCTAAAAGCATATTAAGTCTTGCACTATCAAACCCTGTAGCACTTCTCTTAGGATTGGGGTTTGTGCTTTCTGTTACTAAAGCTTGTACTTCTAGTATTAAAGCACGACTACCTTCCATTACAATTGTAAGAGCAGAGCCACTTTGTGCTTTTGATTTATCAAAGAATTTTGAAGTAATATCTTTTGCACTTACTAATCCCTCATTTGTCATTTCAAAAATACCGATTTCAGAAGTTGAACCAAATCTATTTTTAAAACCTCTAAGCATTCTTAATTCTTTACTAGATTCACCTTCAAAATATAAAACCGTATCAACCATATGCTCTAAAACCCTAGGTCCTGCAATACTTCCATCTTTTGTAATATGTCCAATAATAAACATTGCAATATTTGATTCTTTTGCTTTTCTCATAAGTTCAAAAGTAATTTCTCTTACTTGTGAAACAGAACCAGGTGCGCTTGTAAGGTTTGATGAATAGATAGTTTGAATAGAATCAATAATAACAACATCATAATTTACTCTTAAAAGTTCATCTTGTATTTCTTCAAGTTTAATTTCACTTAACAAATATACATCATCATGGTTTGCATCAAGTCTATTTGCACGTAGTTTTATCTGTCCAGCACTTTCTTCTCCTGATACATAAAGTACTTTTCTATCACTTTTAGCAATTGAACCTGCTACTTTTAAAAGTAAAGTTGACTTTCCAACCCCTGGGCTTCCTCCAATTAAAGTTAGACTTCCAGGAACTATCCCCCCACCTAGAACTAAATCTAACTCATCGTTGTTAGATGAAAACCTAATAACATCATCTTGTTTTATTTGAGTAATTGGAACGGCTTTTGTGTTGGTATTTATAACTTTTGAAGTTTGTTTCAGTACTTCTTGCTGGTCTTGGTTTAACTCAACGAATGAATCCCATGAACCACAATTTGGACACTTTCCTAACCACTTTGTAGCTTGTTCTCCACAGTGCTGACACTCAAAGAGCGATGTTTTTTTCTTTGCCATTTTTATTTCCTTAAAAATCTAGAGGGGATTTTATATCATTTTTGTTTAATTCTTTTACTACATGAGTATAAATCATAGTAGTTTCTATAGATTTATGTCTAAATAACTCTTATTTCTCATGATTTCTAATAATTTTTCAGCCATCATATCCTACTAAAATCTTGTTTTAACGTGATATTTAATAAATAACATACAAAAATTTATAGTTATTATTTGGAATCTTGTATGAAATATTAATTTTAATTATAGTTAAAAATAAAAATAAACTTAAAAATATTACAATTTGTCATATTTTTTTACATCAATAACGATAATAAGGTCATAAGTAAAAATATAAGTTATTAAGATATTTTTAGGATATATTACATATAATGTTTGTACATTAAATAGTTAGCAGATAAAGGAGTTAAATTGGATGTAGTGAAATTTTTAGAAATAATAGCATGGCCTTTAAGTACATTAATCATAGTTATCATTGTTTTAATAATGTTTAAAAAAGAAATTGCAGAGAAGATAAAAACAATTAAAAGTGTTTCAAAAAATGGTGTTTTAATGGAACAAAGCCAAGAAACAAAAATGGTTGATTATAATAGCTATGAAGACTTATTAGGTAAAAATGATTCGATTACAGTACGCGAACAAAAAGACTTAATCACAAACGATTTAGAAAAAAGAAACTTAACTAAAGAACATGATGAGACAATTAAAGTTTTAGTGCATCAACTAGCAATAACGCAATTGAAACTACAGTTTGAAAGAATTTATAATATTATTTTTGGTAGTCAAATATATTTATTAAAAAAACTTAACGAAAATAGTAAACCTAAAAAAGATATTGATTTATATATTACAAATATAATTAAAGAGTATGACAGCTTAAATGATTGGACTAATGAGGAGTATCTAAATTTTTTATTCTTTAATTCATTAATTATTTATGATGATAAAAAAGAAATATATAGCATAACAAATATAGGTCATGAATTTTTACTATGGTTACTCAATTCTGGAAATAATGAAGATAAAAAACTATAAAACTGCTAACAAAACGCAGGAACCAATATTTGACCCAAGAGCGGGTCAAATATTACTCTCCTTAATCGTTATATCAAAGATTATTCACAAACTTTAATTTTTAATATGTCTAGTTAAAATGTGGAGAGTAAAATGGCAGATAAAATAGAATTTATTTTTTGGACAACATTAACAATAAATATTCAAAATGAAGCTTTAACTGAAAAAGTTTTATGGATGTTAGGGCATTTCAAAACTGATGGACTAAAAATAACTTCAAAAGAAGATATTGAAGACTTAAAACTATTAAAAGCAACAAGAGAGAAAGAATCTTGATCTTTGAAATAATTAAACATACACCAGTTTGGGTTTTTATATTATTTGTAGGATTACTTTATCTCGGATATAGTCAGACAAAAAATAGAAAAGTACAAATGCAAAAACTTTTTGTCTTGCCTATTTCAATGATTTTATTATCAATATTTGGAACGATATCAGCCTTTGGGATAAATAAAATATCATTAATATCATGGTTTGTTAGTACTATTTTATCTTTGATTATAGGATTAAAATTGTCTTACCCAAAGAATATCAACTATGATAAATCAAAAAAAGTCTTTAATATTTCAGGTAGTTGGATACCTATGATTCTTATTTTAATAATCTTTTTTATTAAATATATTGTTGGAGTTATTGTTGCTAAAGAATTAGAAATAATAAATGATAATGAATTTATTATCATTATAAGTTCATTATATGGTTTACTAAGTGGTCTTTTTTTATCTCGTAGTATTGTAATCTTTAAATCAAGTATATATAATAAAAACTAGAAAAGAAACAAGTAACAAAGCAAATTTTATAAACATATTGCTTTTCCCTTCTAAGAATTGGTTATCCCTATGATAATAATGAGCATATTTATAAAATCAATTGTTATATTTTACTTTCATTCTGAAATATCTTGGAAATTTATTTTTTAATGAGTTATCAATTTTAAGAGGGAATATTTTTAAAATAGATGGTTTTATTAGATCATAATACTGTCTACTACCACTCATATATTCTAATTGTTCATATTTTCCATCTTTTAAAATAGTTACTCTAATATTTACATCACTTAAGTTTTCGAACAAGTTTTTATCTATATCTTTTGAAATATTTGAATAGATTTTTTCTTCATTTTCTTTATAAAAGGCTTGAATAGTCATCGGAACTAAAACTTTTTCTTTCACTTCAGTCTGCTTTTCTTCTAGTTTTATTTGAATTTGCTCTTCTTCTTGAACTGCTTGATTAAGCGTCTTTTTTATTTCTTCTTTAAGTTTTTCAATTTTTTGGATTTCTTCATCTTTTTGTTCTTTGATAACTTCTTGTTTTTCTTCAACTTTTATTTGATTTTCAAGTAAATTATCTGTACTATTTGAAGATGAAAAGAAGAAAGTGAATATACCATAAAATATAGCAGCAATTACTAGTAAGATTAAAGTATCTTCCATAAATGATTTACTTTTAGTATTCAATATTTATCCTTGTTATAAAAATATTTATTTAAATATAAGTTTAGCATTTTAAAAAAAATTGTAAGTAAAAGCAAATTCCTTTTGATGCTAAAGTGATTAAATATTAATTAGGATATAATTTTCTTTAAATAAATAGTAAATATATAAATAAAAAATAACAAAACTCAAGTAAAGATTCATACTCATGTCACATATTCATAGAAAAAGAAATAAAAATTTAGGCGTTT
>CAJQLJ010000093.1 GCA_905479135.1 uncultured Campylobacterales bacterium
TTTAATATCTCAATTGCAGTAATTGTTGGTTTCCTAGCTTTACTTGGTGTTGCTGCTGAAACTTCTATTGTTATGATTGTTTATTTACATGAAGCAATGATAGAATTAAAACAAAAGTGTAAAAAAATAAAAAAAGAAGATATTTATAATGCTATATATAAAGGTGCAGTGCTTCGATTACGTCCTAAACTTATGACTTTATTTGCAATATTAGGAGGTCTTATTCCTATTATGTATATAGATGGAGTAGGAAGTGAAGTAATGCAAAGAATAGCAGCCCCAATGATTGGAGGTATGGTCTCTTCTGCATTTTTAACATTGATAATAATACCTTCAATTTTTTATATTTTAGCTATAAAAAAATTGGGAAAAGGGAAGAGGATGATTTAAGTAATTAGAATAAATAATCTACACAATTACTACACAATAAATAAATAAAATACAACTTAACATTTAATAAAAGGAAAAATTATGAATACTAAAATGAAATTAGCTGGAATTATCTTAGGAGCTGCTTTAACTAGTACATCAGCTTTTGCACACAATCATTCTTCTGGAGGATGTGGAGCAGGAAAATGTGGTGGAGATATGAAGAAAAGTGAAAAAATGGATAAAAAAGGTTCATGTGGTGCAGGAAAATGCGGCGGTGATATGAAAAAGATAATTAAGAAAGAAGCTGGTTCATGTGGAGCAGGAAAATGTGGTGGCGAAATGAAGAAGACTGAGAAAAAAACTGCTTCATGTGGTGCTGGTAAATGTGGAAGTCATTAAATATTAAAAGATAAATAATGATAAATTTAAGTGGATGTGGACTAGGTTTACGAAGTGATTTTTTACTCGATATTAAAAAGAGTAAATTTCAACCAGATTGGTGGGAAGTAACTCCTGAAAACTGGATGCATATGCCTAAAGTTTTTGAAAAATCTTTTGAAGAAGCTGTATTTTCTAAACCTACAGTTGCACATGGTTTGTCTTTATCTATTGGCTCTGCTTGCAAACTTAATAAAAAGTTTGTCAAGCAAGTTAAAACTTTCCTAGATAGGTACAATATAGAATTTTATTCTGAACATCTTTCTTTCTCTTCAATTGACAATAAACAATCCTATGAGCTATTACCTTTACCAATGACAAAAAAAATGATTAATATTGTAGCGGATAGAGTAAAAGAGGTTGAGGATATAATTCAAAGAAATTTAATACTTGAAAATGCTACATATTATTTAGTTCCATATTCAGAAATGAGAGAAGTGGACTTTATAAATGAAGTAATGGAAAAATCAGGTGCAAAAATGCTACTTGATGTGAATAATGTGTTTGTAAATTCTGTAAATCATTCTTTTAAAGGAAGAAGATTTATTGATGAAATTGATAAAAGTAAGGTTGCATATATGCATATGGCAGGGCATTATTTTGATGAAGAAAGTGGCTTAAAAATTGATTCTCATGGAATGCCTATCTGTTCTGGTGTTTGGAAGCTTTTAGAGTATACTTTAAAACAAATAGATGCACCTGTAATGATTGAACGTGATAACAATGTTCCTGCTTTAAAAGAGCTTGTCCTTGAGTATAAAAAAATGGAAAGTATTTGTAAGGGTGTTCGAGATGGCAAATAATAAAGCTAAAAAAGCTAAAAATAGTATTGAAAGAGATGTTCAAAACAGATTCTTTGATATTGTTACTAATCAAAAAGACAATCCAAATACTTCAGCTTATGGAGTTTATCAAAAATTAGTTTTTTATAGATTCGAAGAGATTATTAAAAGTACATTTATAGAGTTTTCTAAGTATGTAAGTGAAAAGAAATTAGAAAAAAGTATTTATAAATTTATAAAAAATCCTCCAAGTACTCCTTTCGTGTGGCAAATCGCAAATGATTATCGAAAATTTGTAAAAAAACAAAAACTTTTTCATAAACAAAAATATTTATATGAACTATTATATTTCGATTGGATTGAAGTTGAAATATATATGAAAGAGTACAAAAAGATTAAAAAACCTAGTTTTTCTTGGGATAATTCATATTTTTTATCTCCTTGGAGTAGAATCAAAAAATTTAATTTTGATATTATAAATAAGAATCATGATACAAAAAGAGAAAACTTTTTAATTATATATTATGATTATAAAATTGATGATGTTTTATTTAGAGAAATTAATCAATTTATATATACATTAATTAAAAAAGCAAATAAAAAAGAAAGTATTTCAAAAACATTAGAGCTTCTATGTAAAGAAAATGAAATAGATTTTAATGAAGCAAAAGAGATTTTAGAAGAGCCTTTAAAAGAACTAGTTCTTTCACAGGCAATTTATAAAGTTTAAATTTAGAGAACTTTAAACTTTAAAATTTTAAAATACAAGTTCTAAATAGTTTTATTACAAACTTCTTTTAGTATTCTATTTGTATAAAAATATGCAAATATAGCTGCAGAATAAATCATAAATAAAATTCCAAACCATAAGTAAATATAATCTAATTCAAAATATTTTACTATAAGCCACGCAATTATAAGTTTTGCAAAGATTTGTCGATATAGACTAATAAAGAAAATCATTTTTGGTTTTTTTATACCTTGTAGTGTTGATACACAAATAAATAAAACAATATAAGCATAGAAAATCCAAATTTCTACTAATAAGTATTCAACACCAAAGTTTACAACTGTTTCATTTGAATCAAATTGTGATATAAAAAATCTACCAAGCAATGTTAATATAACTATTCCAACTGTTGAAATTATAAAACCATATTTTAGTGAAACTTTTAAGATCTCAATTACTCTATCATATTTTTTTGCACCATAGTTATTTGAAACAAGTGTTAATACAGCAGTATTAAGCCCTAGAGCTGGTAAAAGCATTAGCTGCTCAACTCTGTATCCAATACCATATCCTGCAACTGCTTGCATTCCATAGTGTGATACAAAATATGTAAGTATTAAAGAACCAAATGCCATAGTTAACATACTTAAACTAATAGGTAAGCCTTGACTCATAAATAGTTTATATACTCTTATATTTGGAATAAAATATTCAAGTTTTTCAAAATGAATAACTTTTGTTTGTAGTACTTTATAGAGCATAAAGAACATATTGATCACTTGAATTAAAACTGTAGCAATTGCAATACCTTGTATTCCCATAGCAGGTATAAATAAAAATCCATAAATAAACAAAGGATTTAGAACAAGGTTTGCAAAGAATCCAAATATAAGTGTGTTTCTATATGTTTTTGTATCACCTTGAGCTACAAGTACTGAATTTAATGAAAAGTTGAACATAAAGAATACTGTACCAAATAATATAGGATTTATATACTCAAGAGAGGTGTCTAGGTATTGTTCACTAGCACCTAATAAAATGAATAAAGAAGGAGCAGAGTAATATCCAATGATACTTAAAAAAATACCAAGTAAGGGTATAAAAAATAAACCTTTATGTGCATAAATAGAAGCTAATTTATACTTTTTCCTACCAAAGGCATTTCCAAGTAAGGCAGTAATTGCAGATGAAAAACCATATCCTAGACCAATTATTAGAAAGAATATCATAAAAGAAAGTGATAGTGCTGCAATTGCTTCTGTAGATATTAATCCTGCATAGAATGTATCTACAACATTGTACATAGTATTAAAAAACATTCCTACACTAGCTGGAATAGCAAGCTGTTTTATTAAAGTTGGTATATTTTGTGTTGTTAAATGTGATGATTTGTTCAATGTTTTATCCATAATTATATTAGTTTGTTTAAAAATTGATTATAGTGTAATAAAGTAGATTTAGATGAATATATTATTTAAATACTAAAACTATTAGAAAGAAGAGCTTAATCTTCTATTCTAATCATTGCAGGTTTTGAAGTAACAAAACTTGTTTCTTCTATTTTTATTAAGGCTTTATTTATATCACTTTCAATACATGTATGAGTTGAAAGTAAAAGATGAGCACAAGTTTTATTAAGTGGTTTTTGAATCATTTTTTCGATTGAAATGTCAAATTCACTTAAAATAGTTGCAATTTTTGCTAAAACCCCTGCTTTATCTTCAACTCTAAGTCGTATGTAATATTTTGTTTTAATATCATCTTTACTCATTAGTTTTAAATCTTCACCATAAGAAGTTTCAAAACCAAGCATTGGAGAACCTTTTCCTCGTCTTGCAATATCTACAATATTTGCAACAACAGCAGATGCTGTAGCATCTCCTCCTGCACCTGGTCCATAATACATTGTTTCACCAACTTTATCACCAATCACAGAAACACCGTTCATAACTCCATCAACTTTCGCTATCATTTCACTATTTGGAAGTAGAACAGGGTGAACTCTTAATTCTATTTCTTTACCAATTTTTTTAGCAATTGTAAGAAGTTTTATAGAATAATCAAATTCATTTGCAAAATCAATATCTTCAGGAGAGATATCTTGAATACCTTCAATTAATATATCTTCTGGTTTTGCATCAATTCCATAAGCAATTGACCCTAAAATTAGTAACTTATGTGCAGCATCAAATCCACCAACATCAAATGTTGGATCAGCTTCTGCATATCCTAATTCTTGTGATTCTTGTAAAATAGTATCGTAATCAACACCTTCGTCAATCATTTTTGTAAGCATATAATTACAAGTACCATTCATAATACCTTTTATTGATTCGATATTATTTGCAGTTAATCCTTCTCTTAATGCATTAATAATTGGAATACCACCAGCTACTGCTGCTTCATATTCAAAAGCAGTATCTCCTGCTATTTCTTGAAGTTCATATCTGTGATATGCAAGTAGAGCTTTATTTGCAGTTACAACAGCTTTACCTTTTTCTAGGGCTTTTTTTACAACTTCATAAGGCTTTTCAACTCCACCCATAAGTTCAACAACAATATCAATTGAATCATCGTTTAATACTTCATCAATATTATCAGTTAATTTAATAGACACATTTCTATCTTTTTTTAAGTTTGAAACTACTCCAAGAACTGGTTCTATTTCAACACCAGCACGTGCAGTTATAATATTTTTATTGTCTTTTAAAATATTTGCAACACTTGCTCCTACAGTTCCAACTCCAATAATTCCTACTTTTAACATGTTTTTTCCTATTCTATTTTTCTAAAGATTTCAAATATTTTTTTATATTTTTTGCTGCTTGTCTAATTCTTTTTTCATTTTCAATTAGTGCAATTCTTACATACTTATCACCATAATGTCCAAATCCAATACCCGGACTTACTGCTACTTTTGCATGAGTGATTAATTGTTTTGAGAATTCCATACTTCCTAAGTGCTCTGCTTGTTTTGGGATTTTTGCCCAAATAAACATAGAAGCATTTGGTACATCCATATCCCAACCTGCATCTTTAAATGCATCAACCATAACATCACGTCTAAATCTATATTTTTCAATATGATCTTCAACACATTGTTGTGGACCATCAAGGGCAACAGTAGCTGCTACTTGAATTGGTGTAAACATTCCATAATCAAGCCATGATTTAATTCTTTTTAAAGCACCTACAAGTTTTTCATTTCCAACAATAAATCCAACTCTCCATCCTGCCATATTATATGACTTTGATAAAGTAAATGACTCTACTGCAACATCAAGTGCGCCTTTTGCACCAAAGATTGATGGTGTTTTATATCCATCAAAAGTAATATCAGCATAAGCAATATCTGAGATTACATAAAATCTTTCTTTTTTAGCCATATCAACTAATCTTTGGTAAAACTCTTCTGTAACAGTTGCAGAAGTAGGGTTATGTGGAAAGTTAACTAATACATATTTTACTTTTGGAATAGATTCATCTAAAGTTTTTTGTAATCTTTGAAAAAATAAATCTTCATCTACTTTGAAGTCATTTCCAAATGAAAGTTCAAACTTATGAATAGCAGCACCACTTAACATAAATGCATATGAATGAATTGGATATGTAGGATCAGGTACTACAGCAACATCACCAACATTTACAATTGCTTGAACTAAATGAACATAACCTTCTTTTGAACCCATTGTTGCACATGCATGTTTATCTGGATCTAGGTAATCAACACCATACTTTCTTTTATACCAATTACAAATAGCTAATCTTAATTTATATATACCAGCACTTGCTGAATAACCATGATTTTTTGCTTTATCAGCTGTTTCTTTTAGCTTATCTATAATATGTTGTGGCGCAGGACCATCAGGATTTCCCATTGAAAAATCTATAATATCTTCACCCGCACGTCTTGCTTCCATTTTTATATTATTTACTTCTGCAAACACGTAGTTTGGAAGTCGCTTCATTCTCTCAAACTCTATTTCATCAAACACTTATTACTCCTTAGTAATACTAATCCCACGCTTTAAATTAGCAAGGGAATACAAATCATTTATTTTTATATATGTTGTATTATTTGGTACATCAATTTTTAATCTTCGATGTAAACTATTATCTTTAAAATTTTTTATGATATTTAAATCATTATCATAAAAAATAACATCTGGATGCCATCTATTCCCTCTATTTGAAGTTATTTTCAAATAATTTGCATTTGAAATCTTTAATAAATAAGGTCTAAGTGGTTTACTTAGTGATAATTTATCTTCTGTTGTTAAATCTTTTGCTTGATAAATACTTGAATTATCACTATTTATTATATATTTCCAGCTATAAGCTCCCTCTCTTTTAATATAGCTTACTTGGCAATTATTATTTTCAAGTGCTCTTGTTAATCGAAGAGGGTTAATGGCGGCTTCTGTTTTTAATTTTACAGTCCAAATAAAACTATCTTTGTTATACTTAACATCTTGAACAAGATAGAGATAATGCCCTAGGGATTTTAATGAATCTTTTAATATCAATAAAGATTTTTTTGGTGTCCCCGTTATTTTAAATGAAACATCTATATATTGCGAAGAGTCATATTTTAGTTTTAATAAGCCATTTTTTTGTAACTTATTTGTTAATGCAATGTAATTAATTCTTTTGTTAATATTATAATTAACTCTTTCGTAAATATAATATGAAGAATCTTTAAAGATATAATTTATTAAGTTCTCATTTA
>CAJQLJ010000094.1 GCA_905479135.1 uncultured Campylobacterales bacterium
CCAAATGTTTTACCAGCTGATGTACCACCTTGAATTACTTTCTTTCTTTTCTTTAACTTGTAAAGTTTCTTTATTGCAGTTGTAACTTGAAACACTAATCTAAATCAAATAAAGGTTGTTCTGATGTAATTGATATATCTTTTGTTTCTTTTGGTTTACCAGCATAATAGTTATAAAACATTTGAACGTATTTGAAATTACCTTCTTCAACTCCTTTCTCAAGTGCTTTAAATGCTTTTGGCTCTAATGGTGTAAGTCTTTCAATCATCTTAACTTCCTCAGCTTTAGATGGTCTACCTCCTTTATTACCTTTAGTTCCTTTATTATTTGTTCTTCCGTCCATAATCAGTTTAAATTAGTTTACTAATTATATAATAAAAAAAACCTAACATTTTATTGCTAGGCTTTAAATTTATTTACCACTTTTTAGTATCGTAATTATTTCTTACAAGTTTAACACATTGAACTACTACATTTAATAAACTTAAAGAAAATAGTAGCACCATCATTACAAAATACCAGTAGTGCCTAGTACCCCACACTGTTCTTTTTCCATAAAGAGTAGTAACTGTTTTGTCTCCAAAAAACTCGGTTAAATGTTCTGGTATGTAACTCCAAAACATTCCAACACTAAAAAGTACTATAATTCTAATTCCAATTCCTAAATAAACATTTGTTTTCATAATTTATATATTTATTACTATTACTGTTAGTATAATTGATAATGCTACTAAGGATGCTACTAAAAAAAAGGTAATCAATCCAAGTAATGTTGTTGATTTATTCTTCATATCTATTTGTTTTTATATCGATTATCTCCACAATATCTTTTCCCAAGTTTCTTCTATTTTTTGCAATTCTCTAAAGCGTTTAGCTATTAAAGTCATCCCATTTTTACTAATCTTGTCAAATCTATTTTGTTCTATTAATTTTATAAAGTCTTCTGCTTTCATATCTATTTGTTTTTATAAGTAGTCATCACATTGAACAATTGTATAATTTTCTGACGTGTACCAGACTTTTTCTTTTGCTTCTTCTAGTGTATAGCAACCATCAATATCTCTTTGGTTAATCAATCTATCTGTGTATCTATTTGAGTTCTCCCAAGTTCTTTTATAATTGTTTTCTCTACAATTACAAACTTCTTCTTCTGTTTTACTACAACTTAAAAAAGTTATTAGTAACAATAATATTATTTTATTCTTCATCTTTATATTTGTCTTTTAGTGTTATAAAGTGATAATCTGTTTTACTTAATTTCAAATCTATTAAATCTTGCATAACGTGTTCTCTTTTTATACAAGGAGGTAATTTATCAACCAGTTGTTGCAGCTTCTGTATTAGTTTCTTTTTGTACATATCTATTTATTTAAAAATTAACCATCCTACAAATACACCTACTAAAAAGCATACTACTGCTACTTTAAATAATGTTATTCCAATTCCCATATATTCTTTATCTGTTATCATATCTTATATTAATTTATTATTTAGTTCTTCGATCCATTGTCTTAATCTTCTTTTATTACAAGTGCAAGGCTCACTATATTTATGGTTAAAATACTTTGAATGCAACTTACACATTATCTTAAAATCTTCATTTGACATTGTTGATGTCATTCTTTGTTTAACACCATTCCAGATAATTTTATCTTCTACCATAACTCAATTTCATTTAATTGTTCTTGTCTTTCTTTACACTTACAATCTGGATATAGTTTCTTCCATAACCATTTGATACCAGTATAGTATGTTATTCGTTCTATTAAATCTCCTAGTTTCATTCTTTTATTCTTTTAGTTTTTCTTTTAGTTTGTCTTTTACCTTTCTGTATGTATTGTACAATGAATGGTATGTAATATTTGTTTTCTTTGATAGTTCTGTTATACTATATTCGTCTTGAATTAGATTGTAGACCTTTCTATCGTACCAATGCAACTTACTAAGCTCTTGTTCAACAGAATCATTTGCTTCATTAAAATTAATATACTCTCCAGATTCTAAATCTAATACCAAGTCTAATGATATCTTGTTTTGTTTCTTCTGCTTATTCTTCATTTGTAAAAAGGTAGTGCGTAAAGTTAAGTAAATATAATAATAGTTTACTTCATCTCCATAAGTTATATCTAAACCCTTTTTAAGCATCTTACCAATAACAAGATACATATGAGAAACAATATCCTCAGCTTCTTCTCTGTTGCATCCAAACTTTAATGTTGTATTGATCCATTTATTATGAGATTCAAATATCTTCTCTAACATAGCTTTTGTGTTTGCAACAAAGTAATAAAAATAACTGGAACTTTATAGAATGTTTATATGTTTTTATTAACACTTTTAAAAAGGGTATAGCTACCCTCAGTACATATAAATATATTTTTATTTAAGTATCTCTCAACGTTTAGGTATGTACACATACTTAAGATTAAATAGTTGCTAAATAAACGTATAGTTATATAATAAAAAAAATATGACATTTTACAAGATTTACACAATTATTTTTATAATCCACAATATCCACTATCACATTCATTAAAGTCATCATCAAATAACTTTGTTTGTTTTAAACTTTTCTTTATGTCTTTGTATTTCATACCGATTTTTAAAGTTCTTTTACCATACGGATTTTTTTCTGCATCTATAAACCATTGAAATTTGTTTGGATGCTTGTCGCTCATATATTTTAATAATACTGGAGACCTATGAAAACAACCAACACAATTATTTAAGTAAGCAAATCTTACATTTTTATCTTTCCAATAATTCTCAATAGAATCTTTAAAAGTTGGATTATCTATTAAAGGAAACTTAGGTTTTTGCCATTCAATATCTGCCCATTTATTTTGATTTGTTTTACCTCCTCTTTTACCTACTATTGCTTTAAATTCTAAGTTGCCATTTTCATTTGCTTTTGACAACATTGTTTTTGCTCTCCTTTGTTCGTTAGCCCTAAACCCTATTCTCATTTCAACAACTTCATTTATTTCTTTTCTCCACCAATCAAAAATTGGTTGCAGCTTCATTTCAGTTGTACAAAACCTTTGAGTAACATTTGGTAAATATCTTTTACCATTTCTTACTGTAATTTCATCAAATGTTTTACCAGTTACCCAATCAATCTTTGATCCTATAAACTGCTCTAAGTCTAACATTGTATAAATAATCATATCCTCTTCAAGTGTTCCTATAAATTCTGTGCCTAATCTATCAGAAACCTCTTGCCTTATTTTAGCATCTGGGAACATACAATTCGTATCATCTGTTCTAACTAAAGAAAATACATTGTAGTCTGCTGGATAATTAGCTGCTATGTAACTTGATGTTTTACCACCACTTAAACTATTTACTGTTTTCATATTTTTTATATTTATTTACCAATGCATACCTTCCATTGATGTACCACATTCTATTACCTCACATTTATCTTTGCTTTTCCAATCCCAAGACTTTACTCTCAGATTTACTACATCATAAATCTCATCTCTTTTATTGTCTGG
>CAJQLJ010000095.1 GCA_905479135.1 uncultured Campylobacterales bacterium
AGGTTATTTTTTATTCATAAAATTATTCAATAAATCATTTTTTAAGTTACAATTAAATAGATTTTATATAATTGATCTCATTTTTAAATGTAAAATTTTATTCGCAATATTTCTGTAAATTGGATTAAATGATGAAATACTTAAAAGACTTAGAAAAAATTATAAATATCAACTCATATACAAAAAATAAAAAAGGTGTTGATAGTGTTGGGCTAGTTATGTCTACTTGGCTTAAAGAACTTGGGTTCAAAGAGACTATACATAAAAGAGACCATATTGGTGATCACCAATTATTTACAAGCAAAAGAAAAGAAAAATTAAAAAACATTTTACTATTAGGCCATAATGATACAGTATTTCCACCAGAAACTTTTGAAGGTTTTAGTGAAGATAAAGATTGGGTTTATGGACCTGGGGTTTGTGATATGAAAGGTGGTAACATAGTTGCACTTCAATCACTTAGAAATATTTATGAAAAAAATAGTGAAATTACAAATATAGATTTTTTAATTGTTTCTGATGAAGAAAGTGGGAGTGATGATTCTAGGCATATAACATTAGATATTTCAAAAAATTACGATTATTGTTTTGTGTTTGAAGCAGCAGGTTCTAACTTAGAAGTTGTAACTGCAAGAAAAGGTGTTGGAACTTTTACTATATCAATTGAAGGAGTACCTTCTCATGCTGGAACTTCATATTTAAAAGGTGTAGATGCAAATTTAGAAGCTTCTTACAAGTTACAAGAACTTTCAAAATTAACAGATTTAGACTTAGGAACAACAGTAAACGTTGGAAAGATTACAGGTGGTATTGGAGCAAATACTATATCTCCTAAGTGTGAGATGCTACTAGAAATAAGATATACAACAAACCAAGAAAGAGATAGATTACTTACTTCATTAAACAAAATTACAAATACTTCATATATTAAAGGTACTACATCTACTCTTAATGGATTAATTCAAAGAGATGTAATGGAAGCAAACGAAAATCAAGCTATTCTTATAAAAGAAATTGAGGATATTACTAAAACTACAATTCTTACAGAAAAAAGAGGTGGAGTAAGTGATGCAAATCATGTTTCAAGTTGTGGAGTTACTACAATTGATGGATTTGGACCATTTGGTGATGGTGATCATACTAAAAAAGAAAGAGCTTTAAAAGAAACATTCAAACAAAGAATAGATTTGATGTCAAGTATATTAAAATATTTTCAAAACTAATATGAATAATTTTAAAAGGAGGTATTATGGATAAAAGAAAAATTGGTATGTGGCTATATCAAAATGGTGGTGGAGATAAAATCCAAAAAAAAATTATTAAGAAATTAGAGGAAAGGGATATTGATGTGCTTGCTGGTATTAATTTACGAGATGCAATTGCAAAAAACAGTCATATTCTTTGGGAAAAAGAAAAGCTTGATAAGTTAGATCTTTTTTTATCTTATAATGCAGGAGAACAAACTCAATACCAAATGTATTTATCAAAAGCATTAAGTCATGTAATACCTATGATAAATCCTTTTGAAGCTTTTGAATTAACTGAAGATAAATTTCAAACTTCTTTTTTATTAAGAAAAAATGGTATTCAAACTGCAGATTATAAATTATGTCATAGAGATGATTCTCATCATTTAAAAAGTATCATTAAAAAATGGGACAAAATGGTATACAAACCAACTGATGGATGGGGTGGAGTTGGTCTTACTAAAATAGAAAACCAAGAAACATTAGATATGTTAATGCCTTTTTTAAATCAAATGGATTTAAGATATTTCTATGTAGAGAAATTTATTGATTATGATAATACTGATTATAGAGTTGATATTGTAGATGGTAAATTCGTTGGATGTTATGGAAGAAAAGCATCTGGAACAGATTGGAGAACTAACGTAACTAGTGGCGGTAGTGTATTTGTAAGAGAACCTAACGATGAGGTTATTAATTTAGCACTAAACGCTACAAAAGTTACAGGTTTAGATATATCAGGAGTTGATATTATTTATGATAGAAAAAAAGAAGAGTATGTTGTTTTAGAAGTAAATGGAATTCCAGCATTTGCTACACCAGAACAAGAAAAGATGGGCTTGACTTTCAATGATAAAAAAATAGATTTAATCGTAGATTTAATAGACAGAAAAACAAAAAAATAAATTATTTAAATAAAAGGATGGACATGAGTAAGTTACCAAAAATAGGATTTTTATACATGGATTATGTATTAAGATTTTTTGATTATTCAAATTTTAAAGGATGGCCAGAAAAAATTGAAACTGTAACTTATCACTGGGGAAAAGATAAGCAAAGGTTTATAAATGAAGTTAGAGCAAAGAAAATTGATATTTTAATTGGTAATATTCCTGCAACTGCATATGAAACATTTAGAGAAATTTCCAAGGAACTTCCTCATATTAGATTCGTTCCTTCACTTGAAACACAATTTCCTAATAAATCAAAAGAAAATGTAACACTATTTTGTGAGAAACATGATATTCCAATTCCAAAAACAAAAATTTTTCACCAAAATAAAGAAAAAGCTTACGATTATTTAAAAAATAAAGCTAAATATCCACAAATTATTAAAAAATCTTATGGCCCATCAAATTATGGTGGTTATTACGTTCATAAAGCTGATAATTTCAAAGAAGCCTATGATTTATTAGAAAAAGAAAAGTATGATCCTATCTATACTCAAAATGGAATTGATTTAAAATATTCTGGAGATTTAAGAGTAATGTTAATAGGTCATAAACCCGTTTGTGCATTTTGGAGATTTTCAGGTGAAGGAGAATGGATAACAAATACTTCACAAGGTGGAACAATGTCGTATGAAAATGTTCCAATGAATGCACTAGAACTTGCAGTTAAAGCTTCAAAAGCAGCAAAAGCTGAATATTGGGCTTGTGATATTGCAATTGATGCAAATGATGATAAACCATATATTTTAGAATGTGCTACTGCCTTTGCTGCTTTTCCTTATATTAGAGACTGGATTTGTCAATATTTAATGTGGGACTTCTCTAATGGTAAATATCAAATGCCTTATGTTCCACTTTATTCATGGATTGAATTAGGTAAAATTGATCCTTCATTATTACGAACTATGAGACATATAGGATTTAGTAAATATAAACCATCTTGTGATGGAGCTTTTTTTATAAATGAAAAAGAAGATTCTTTTGACATGGAAAAAACTTTACTAAATGATCCTAGTGATTATCCTGAGGAGTATTCTTATGATAAACTGCCTAAATATGTACAACTTGAAGATATTCAAACTAATGATATTCAAAATGAAGTGTTATTAAATAAAATTAACTTTAACACAGCATCTTTAACTGATTTAATGACTTTACATGGAATGGAAGATGATCTAGCAATAGAAATAATAGAATTTATAGAAAATAATACTATTACAGATTCAAGTGATTTATTAGAATTAGAATCTATTGATGAACAAATGATTCAAACATGGGATGAAAGTATTTCAGACATGAGTATAGATATTAATAAAGTAGATGAAAACACTTTAAAGAAAATAAAAGGTATTGGTGCTAAACTTGCAAAAATTATTTTAGATTTCAGAGAAAAAAATGAAGAGTTTATTGACTTAGAGCAATTAAAAGAAATTGAAGGTATTGGAAAAAATAAGTTTACACAACTTAAATCAAGACTAAAAATAGGAGAGTAATTCTTGAAGCAACTTTATAGGTCATATAGTGAATCTACAAATATTTTCAAAAATTTAGAAAATAAGTACTCTAATTATATTAAATTAGAATCAATCGGAAAAACTTGGGAAAAAAGAGATATTAATTTAATTACAATCTCAAAAGATATAAAAACAGCACATACCAGACCAGCATTGTTTTATACGGGAACTATTCATGCTAGGGAATGGGTGGGACACGAATTAGCGATTGAATTTGCTACATATATTTTAGAAAATTATGAAAATGATCCAACTTTACAATCTTACTTAGAGAACACTACTATTTATATGGTACCTTGTGCAAATCCAGATGGATATGAATACTCAAAAAATCATTTTTCTTTTTGGAGAAAAAATAGAAGAGTTAATGCAGATGGAACATACGGAGTTGATTTAAATAGAAACTTTCCAATTGGTTATGTGAAATCTACAATTCCCTCTTCAAACGTTTATGGTGGCCCAGAACCTTTTTCTGAACCAGAAACAAGAGCATTAAGAGATTTTGTAGAAACTCACGATAATATATCAATTGCTTTAGATTATCATTCACAAGGAAATGTATTTTTTCCAGCACATGATTTTAGACATGAAGATACAATTGACACAACAGATATGAATACATTATGTGGAAATATGGCCGAAGAGATAAGAAAAATCTCCGGTAGAGAATATGGAATTCACCAAGGAAAACCACCTACTAAACTTATTTCAGGTTCTGGTAGAGAATTTTATTATTCTAAAGGAATAATGTCTAGTGTAGTAGAGGTAGGAACTAGGAATATATCTGATTATATGGGAGATATGGATGAACATTTAAGAGAACATATTCCTGCTTTATTAGCTGCTGTTAAAGAAGTTCCAAATTATAATAAAAGAAGTTTAATTAAAAGAGTTGATTCTTTTCAAATTAGTGAAATAGGTTCAAATCATGTTAATTTAAATTGGTCATACACAAGTAAAAATGATGTATTTTTTGAAATATATAGAAGTTTAAAAGATAAATCTTTTTGTAATAACTCAAATTTGATTACAAGAACACAAAATTTAGAATTTAGTGATATTAACTTACAAAGTAACAAAGATTACTATTATAATATTAGAGTAGTAGATAAAAAAACTAATCTTAAATCACCATTTTATCCACAAATTAAACTTAGAACTGATCCTGAATATGATGAATTTTCACGAACTTATTATGCAAATTCTAATGAAACAGGTTATGTTGCAGAAAATATAAATGACAATACTAAACATTTTGGTGTAAATTCCTTATTTGTAGGAGTTGATGAAAATAAAGGTGTATCATATGCAATTGTCACTATAAATGTTTCTTCATTACCAGATAGTGCTATTATTAAGTCAGCTGATTTTAATCTTTATCCTATAAACAGAGTTTCAACAACAATTGAAAAATATGGTGAATGGAATGTAGGAATTGTTAATCAAGAAACAATGGGAAATATTAAAGAGTTTGATGATGTTGATAAAATGGAAATATTACAATATATTGGGAGACCAACATCATCAGATAAGTTAACTCAAGGTATCTGGAGAACATGGGAACTTTCAGGAATTGAATGTTCTTGTTTAGAGAAAATTGCAAAGAATGGAAAAATTGTATTAAGAGTTGAAGGTCCAAAAGAACTAATAATAGGAAGAACTAGACAAATGATGCAATGGGATATTGGCTATGGTAAATACGGTTATGGACTACCATATAGACCTAGACTTGAACTTACATATACTGTTAAACCAACTATTACAACTTTATATCCTAAATCGTTATATACACTAAGTAAAAGTGGCATTAAAACAGATATATTAAGTTCAGGCTATGATGAAAAGGGAAGTAAAATTTATTCTACTTTTGAATTTAATATTTCTTCACTTCCTCCATATAACGAAACTTTTATAACTAGAGCATACTTTGAACTTAACTCGACAAAAATATATATTAAAGATGATATAAGATTCCATTTAGAGTTTGTAGATGAAAATATAGATCAAGATTATGATGGTATTTCAAATAGAGATATAATTCAAAATATTGGTTATGATGTAAGTGCAAATGAGCTTAAGAATAATCAAACTCAATATTTTACCTTTGACACTTTTGCTGAAATCACTTTAAATGAAAAACTTAAAGATAAAAGTGATGTTTCTTTTGTTTTAATGCCAACTACATCTAGAAAGTCTATAAAAAATAAAACCGTGTCTTGGGAAACCAAAAATCAAACTTTAAGTCCTAAACTTATAATTGAACATATTCCAAAAAGAAGAAAGCCTTTGCCTCAAGTAAAAAATGCACAGTTAGTTGATGAAAATGGGAAAATTAAAATCACTTGGACAAATCCTAAAGATAATGATTTAAAAGGTATAAAAGTTATAAAAAATGCCTATAGAGAGCCCTACTCAACCCATGATGGTCAAAAGCTTTATGCCGGAATGGATAATTATACATTCGATGATTTTGGTGCTCTTGATATAGATAAGTATTATGCAATTTTTACTTACGATGAAGTTCCGAATTATTCTAAACCTGTTATAATAAGATATAAAGCTAAATAGGAGATTTAATGATTTTAAAATTCAAAGAGTATTATCCACAAATTGATCCAAGTTCTTGGATTGCACCAAGTGCTGATGTTATTGGACGAGTTACCATTGGTGAAAATTCGTCAATTTGGTTTCAATGTGTTGTAAGAGCTGATGTTAGTACTGTTACAATAGGTAAAAACTCTAATATCCAAGATTTATCTATGATTCATACAGATGTTAATTCTAAAACAGTTATTGGAGATAATGTAACAATAGGTCATAAAGTTATGCTTCATGGTTGTGAAATTCAAGATAACTGTTTAATAGGAATGAGTGCAACTATTTTAGATAATGCTGTAATTGGAAAAGGTTCAATTGTTGGTGCAAATTCTTTAGTAACAGCAGGAAAAGTATTTCCACCTAACTCTTTAATTATGGGAAGTCCTGCAAAAGTAGTAAAAGAATTAACAGAAGAAGATGAGCAAGGCTTAATAAATCATGCAGCTCATTATGTAGATTATAAAAACGATTATTCTTAAAAATAAACAGCTTAGTTAAAAATATAACTAAGCTATGTTTTTATTTTATGCTAGTTATATTTACTGTATGATTTAGTTAATTCTTCATATAAAATATCAAAACTAACATTTTTCATAGTTTTTATAATCTCTATCATTACAACATTATCTTCTCTACCATTCCATTCTTTAATATAAGTGCCCTCTTTATATCCATTGTCTTGCCTAAATTTGTTTAAGCAATTCTTACCAATATATAGCTTTTGAAGCCATGTAAAAGATAAGCCCGAAGTTTTACAACAATTGAAAAACTGTTCAATAAAATTCTTTATTCCTAAAAGTTTTGACATGTTTCCAGTTTCAATTGCTAAGGAAATATAAGATAGTTTTTCTGATTCTTTTATCATTTCTTTAACACTTATATTTTCAACAGATTCATAAATACAGTGATTATTTACTAAAGACACTGCTTTAGGTACATTTGTTTCTTGTAGAATATATGACATTAAAAAGTGCCAAATATCTACTAGTTCCACATGAATATTACTCATATCAGGTTCTGAATTAATGTTTTTCCAATGCTTCCAAGGAGTTGACTCTATTAATTCTGAAACTTCCATATGAATACATCTAAGCCAATTGATATCTTTTCCATATTTATTGCTTCCTAATTCCCAGTTTCTACCATTCGTAGAATCATTTAATTGTTTTTGTAATAAAAACATTTCTTCTAATTTATAAGGTAAAGAAGATGTATCTTCTAAAAGAGATATTAAAGGCAAATGCTCTTTATTTTCACTAGTTTTTAAATCTTTATTTAACAAATTTTCTCCAATTTTGATCGTAATTTATATGTTATCAAATTTCTACTTTGCTCTGAATTGCTTTTGATAAAGACAATATATCAACATTCTCTAAACTAACACCTGTTGGTACACCTTGTGCTATTTTAGTAAATTTGATATTTCTATTTTTTAATTTATCTTCAATATATAGTATAAATGCATCATTTGCAATAGATGGTGTAATAGCAAATAATATTGTTTCAACATCATTATAGAGCACAAATTCGTTTAAACTATCTAAAGAATGTTGTTCAAGTTCTTCTATTACAAAATATTTACCATCAAATTGTTTTGAATCTTCAATTATAAAAATATCTTTTGCACTTTGAACTATACACATTTTTGTATTATCTCGTGAGTCATCTAAACAAACTTCACATATTTCATGTTCACTCATTGAACCACATTTGATACATTTTGTTATATTTTTCAATGCGTTTTCAATACTATGTGCAATCTTTATACCACAGTAATTGTCATTCATAACTACATGATATGCTAATCTTAATGCAGATTTTTTACCAATTGTTGGTAAAGATTCAAATGCTTCTACTAATTCATAAAATTTCTCTAGGCCTTTTTTCATTAACTGATTATATCAAATATTTATTTTTTTTTAGATAAAATCGCGGATTAGAATTAAATATAAATACTATTTAGGAGTTTACATTGACTGAAATTGATTACTATGAACTATTAGAAGTGAGTAGAGATGCTGATAAGACTGTAATAAAAAAAGCATATAGAAAAATGGCTATGAAATATCATCCAGATAAGAATCCTGGTGATAATGAAGCTGAAGAATCATTTAAAGCAGTGAATGAAGCATATCAAGTCTTAAGTGATCAAGAAAAAAGAGCAATTTACGATAGACATGGAAAAGCTGGTCTTGAAGGTCATGGTCAACAAAGAGGTGGTTTCTCTGGTGGATTTGATGATTTAGGTTCAGTGTTTGAAGAAATGTTTGGCTCGTCATTTGGCGGTGGTGGAAGTTCAAGAAGAGAAAGAAAATCTTATAACTATAATTTAGATGTTGCTGTAGAAGTTAGATTAGAATTTAATGAAGCAATCTTTGGTTGTAACAAAGAAATTAAATACAATTATAAAACTGCCTGTAAACCTTGTAAAGGTACAGGTGCTAAAGATGGTAAATTATCAACTTGTTCTACTTGTGCAGGACAAGGTCAGGTTCATGCAAGACAAGGTTTTATGACATTTGCACAAACTTGTCCTACATGTTCTGGTTCAGGTCAAGCAGCAAGTACTTCATGTAAATCTTGTAATGGAAAAGGGTACGATGAAGTTAAAGATAACTTTAAAGTAGATATTCCTGAAGGTGTGAATGATGGAATGAGAATTAGAGTTTCGAATAAAGGTAATATTGCTCCAGATGGAACAAGAGGAGATCTATACTTAGAAGTATCGGTTAATGAAGATTCTCACTTTGTAAGACATGATGATGATATATACTATGAAGCACCAATTTTCTTTACACAAGTAGCTCTTGGTGGAAAAATCAAAATACCTGGATTAAGAGGTGAATTAGAATTTGAAATTCCAGCAGGTGCTAAAGATAAACAACAATTTACATTTAAAAATGAAGGTGTAAAATCAGTTCAAGGATACGGAAAAGGTAATTTAGTAGTACAAATTAAGATTGAATATCCAAAAAAATTAAATACTGAACAAAAAGAACTACTAGAAAAATTACAAGAAAGCTTTGGAGTTGAAAGTAAACCTCATGAAACTAGCTTTGAAGGAATGTTTGAAAAAGCTAAAAAATGGTTTTCTTAACTATTAAATAATAAATTTGAAATAGTAAAAATACTATTTCAAATTATTTACTTTAAATTATTACAATCTTCTTTTTTTGATAAAATTTTTAAAACATCACAAGAAAACCCTGCTTCTTTTCTAGCTTCAAAATTTAAATCCATTTTTCTTTTTGTTGATCCTGGATAAACATCTTCTATAATCTCTAAATACGTTGAATCATAATCTAAGTTTTCTAAATCACAGGCATATTTATACCAGATATCTCCCTTTCGAACATGATCAACCTCTTCTTCTAAGATAATTTCTAAAACTTTTAATATCTTTCTATTAAAAGGGTCATTATTAGATTTTAGTTTTTCCATAATTTTAGGGTTTTGATCTAAACCATTTGCTTCAAGGTATCTAGGAACTGCAGCCATTCTTCTTAAGAAAGTTGGTGTATCTTGCAAAGCTTCAAATAAATTTTTATGTACAGGAAAATCGCCATATTTACCATCAATTTCGGCAAGTAATTTTTCTAACATTAAAAAGTGTCTAATTTCATCACTTGCTACTCCAAGCCAATCTTTGTAATATTTAATTGGTAAATTTTTAAATCTTAATGCTGCATCTAAAGCTAGATCTATTGCAGAATATTCAATATGTAAAACAGTATGCAATAAATATCTTTTACCTTCGTTAGTATTAAAATTTTTGATTTTTGCTAATGATGTTGGTTTCACAATTTCTAAAAAAGTTGCGTATGATGGTTCTATTAATTCACAAGGTTTATATTCATCATTAAATATATAATCATTATTTAAAAAACTTTTATAAAACTTATCAAATTTATTTATTTTCTCTTTAGGTTCACTTGTTAATAAAACATCTTCAAGTGTATTAAAATAATCCATTCGTAACCTCTTTCTTGATATAATTTCGTAATATTAGCAAATTAAGGTTTAAAATGGATATAAAAGTACAAGCAATGGGTGATTATCAAACAAATTGTTATATTGCAACAATAAATGGTAAAGATTTGATAATAGATCCAGGTGTTGATTCATTAAGATGGATAAAAACACAAGTAAAAA
>CAJQLJ010000096.1 GCA_905479135.1 uncultured Campylobacterales bacterium
CTATTGATGAAAGATTTTCAAGAAAATATCAAAATGATTATTTAAAGTCTATTGAAGTACTTGAGAATAATGTTGAAGCTTTTAATAGAAAAGATTTTTATATTCCTAAAAATGAAAACATAAATGAGGTTGTAGATAACAATGGTTCAATTGTTCGACCTGTATTAGCTTCATTACTTTCTTATTCAAAAATTTTTGTAAAAAAAATATTATTAGACTCTGATTTTGTAGAAGACAAATTTGCATTGCAATATTTATATAGATATTTTCCAAAATCGTTTGTAGGTGCGTATGAACATGAAATATCAAATCATCCATTAAGAAGGGAAATAATAGCTACTGTAATAGCAGATATTGTGATCAATCATCAAGGTGTAACATTTATATCAGATTATGAAAAACTTGGAACACAAAGTTATTTGTTAAAGATAAAATCTTACTTAATAGCAAAGCAATTATTTGGTACTAGAGGTATTAGAGAAAAAATATATTCTCAAGATTATATAATGGAAAGTTGTAAGCAATACAAATTAACAAATAAAATAGAATATATTTTATACATAAGTACAAAATGGATGGTTAGATATCTAAAAAGTAATCAACTAGATTCTGTTCATATTTTAGATCACAAAGACGAATTATTTACATTGTTATCTCAAATACACAAAGAAGAAACTGAAGTATTTATTGAAAATGATAAGTCTTTTAATCAATTTTTTTCAGTAATAGAATATTTAAGATTTGCAATTGCTGCTATTGTAATTAAAGAAGATACTCACCACTCTTTTAAAGATGTTATAGTTTTATTTTATTCATTAATAAATGAATTTAATATTCTAGAGATAATTATCGCACTTAATAAAGTGAATATTGTAAGTAAAAGTGATGTGCTACTTCGAAATCAAGTTTTACAATTTATTGAATTTATAGTTGTTGATTATACAAAAAAAGTTTTAGAATTTCAAAGAATAGATGAAGAACCAGAAATAGCATTCAGAAATTTTTTAACAAATGAAAAAGATTCTTTTGTAAAAATAAGAGAACACCTAGAAGAATTTATGAAAAAAGATACAAAAGATATAAAAGAAATTGCAGTTACAGTTAATCAATTAATGGTATCATTAGTATAATTTAAATGTTTAATTAAATTTTTGTTACACTTTAAAAGTAAAAGGAAAATCTATGAGTGATATTAATAATGAACCAAGTAATGACAAAATTGAAGATTATAATGGAAAAGAATCAACTGAAAAAAGAAATATAGTTAGACTTGTAATAATTGTCTGTTTAGTAGTTGCTGCATGTCTCGCATATTTAAAAACAACATCATTACCAAATGATTATGTTGGAACAGAAAAAAATCCAGGAATTAATATAAGTAAATAGTAAAATACTAAATAACAACAAAGTAAGATAAAATCTTACTTTGTTGTATTCATCATCCAAATTGAGAATATATCTAAATAATTCCATAATGATTTTTTCAAATCATCTGGCATATCATGTGGCTTTAAAATCATAATATAAGATTCTAACCAGATTCTTCTAGCTTCTTGAGTTATTTCAAATGGTTGGTGTCTAGCTGCCATCATTGGTTTACCTCTACTTTGATCAAAATGTCGTTCACCTCCACAAATTTGAATAAAGAAATCAGCAGAATGTTTTTTTGCTAATTCAAAACCTTTTTCAGTAGGTGGAAATAATCCCTTTATATTGCTTTGCTTTAACAAATCGTAATGATCTGAAATAAGTTGTCTCATTCCATCTTCACCTAAAAATTCTAATACTCTTGGATCTGGTTTTACAACTGGTGGTCTAGTTCCTACTTGACCCTCTGTGATATTAAATTCCATATTATTAACCTTTTTTATAAATAATTTATATTTTATATGCAAAATTTGCAAAACAATAATACTATATATATTCTAAATCTTGATATAAAATATCTTATTTTATATAGTTTTCTTTTTTATCAACTGTATCTAATTCTTGACCAATTTCTTGGTATCTTTTAAAGTAACTTTTAACAAATAAATTTATATTTTTATTTACAGGCATGAAATATTTATCTTCTTTTACTGCATATTTATTTAAAAATAAACTTGCATCTTTTTTATCTAAATAGTGCTTTGCTAAAGCAGAGTATGTCTCAATATACCATTTTTTTAATTCTTCATAGTTACAGTCAGATAAATCAATATTTAACTTTTCATTTTTCTTATCCCAAGACAAAATACCAGAATCAAATAAACCATTTAAGTGAATAATTCCCTCACAATAATAAGGCTGAACTTCATCAACTTCCATCCAAGCCATAAGTCCAACCGCACGTTTAACGGTATCTATTAATACCTGTTTTTCTAAGTTTTTTTCATCATTTGATTCATCTAGAAAAAATGAAACTAATCCACCAGTAGTTGCTTTAAATTCTTCAATATTTTTAAAGTTTCCACTTTTATTCATAACAGATTCAGTTTCATCATCACACCATAAAATATGACCATATTCATGACCAATAGTTGTAATATCATAAACTTTATGCCAAGCAGTAGTTTCATTAAATAAAAACTCTCTATCTTCTGTTAATAACTCTTGGCCAAAAATTTCACTACTTAATTTTAAAAAAGGCTTTGCTCTTGTACTTTGCAAGATTTCATCAGAAAATGCAAATATTTTTTTACCTTCTTCTTTTGAAACTATTTCATCATTTGGTACAACTTGTGCTGAAAATAAGCCGTTCATTTCTGCTCCAAAAAACATAGCAGGCCGTCCAACATAAAGTTGAACCTTATCCATTGATTTTAAAGAGAAATCATAAACTGATTTGTTTCCTTTTGAATGTTCTTGCATCTCATAAATTTTAGCAAATGCTGATTTCATTTTATTAACTCTATTATCATCTTGAGCAAATTCAGGGTTTGTAAGTCTAATATCCCATTCTAAAGCAACTGCTTTTCTAAAGTGATCTTCATAATATTCTAAAGGATGTCCTATTTGAATTGGTGATTTTATTTTCATCCAAGCTCTATCAACATCTGCCCATCTTTCAACTAAAAGATGTGTTTTATCTTCCCCAAAGGCTTTAATTAATGTTTGAATATATAAAATATAATTCCACTTTTCACCATAAATATCATCTTCAAGTTCAATTAAACTCTCTTCAAACTCTTCAAGTGCATCAATTACAGCTGTTGTTTGTGTTTTAAAAGCCTTTATATAAGCTTGTGAGTGATATTCATCTTTTTCTTTTACAAGTGCAGAATATGATCTATCTGCAATCATACTATTGTGTCCTAAATCTAATAGCTTATTATCATGAAGATATTTAAATACCTTTTCTTCATCACCATCAAATTTTGACATAAGCTCTTTATTTATTCCATTTATAATATGAGCTGTCCATAAACTTTGCCATGAAGACATTTTTAAACCTACATTATATACACCTTCAAAGATTGCTTGATAAAAAGGAGTTAAAAGATTATTGTTTTTTATGTAATCAACTGTGTTTTTATGTTTCTCATGCCAAAAGTCTCGAACAAAACAGTAAGCATCTTCTTGAAGCTCAATTATTTGTTCTTCATTTTTTTTAGCTTTTTTTAACACTTGAACTAAAGAATCATCTCTTAAACTTACAAGTCTTGTAACTAATGCAAATCTTAAATCTTCACTCATCTCAAGTTCAAGAAATTTTGCAAACTCTTCTATGATTTCCAGTTTGTCAAATTCTTGGTTTTCTAAATATGAAATTAGTTTATTTATATGTGATTTTTGCGAGTTTAAAAATTCATAAACTTCCGCTAAATTATCTAAAAATTTGTTTTTATCCAAAATTTTATCCTTATGTTATATTGCTGTTAGTTTATCTCATTTTATCTTTTTTATGAATAAGCAACTTGATTTTAAAGTTACTTAATAACTACTTTATTTGAATTTAAGTTAGATTTATACATAATGAATGATAAATTAATACATAAAATATGTAAATTAAATATATATTTTTGTAAATATAAACATAAAACACGTAATGGAGAGTTACTATCCGTAAAAAAAAATTAATAGTTAAGAATGTTTTTAAAGTATTTGGAGACAATCCAAAGAAAGCTTTAAAAATGTTAAAAGATGGAAAAAGTAAAGAAGATATCTTTACGAAAACAGGTATGACTATTGGTGTTCAAGATGCGAGTTTTGAAATTAATGAAGGTGAAATATTTGTTATCATGGGTTTATCTGGTTCTGGTAAATCAACACTTGTAAGACTTTTAAATAGACTAATTGAACCAACTTCTGGACAAATAATCATTGATGATATTGATGTTACTACTTTGAATGATAAAGAACTTATTGATATTAGAAGAAAAAAAATATCTATGGTATTTCAATCTTTTGCATTAATGCCACATATGAATATTATAGACAATGCTTCTTTTGGTTTAGAGTTAAGTGGAATATCTAAAGAAGAGAGATACGAAGCTGCACAAAAAGCACTAGAGCAAGTAGGACTTGAACATCATGCATTATCATATCCAGATGAACTAAGTGGTGGAATGCAACAAAGAGTTGGATTAGCTCGAGCTTTAGCAAATGATCCTGATATTATGTTAATGGATGAAGCTTTTTCAGCTCTTGATCCATTAATTAGAACAGAAATGCAAGATGAATTAGTTCAGCTTCAAGATAAAGAGAAAAGAACGATTGTTTTTATTTCTCATGATTTAGATGAAGCTATTAGAATTGGTGATAGAATTGCAATTATGGAAGGTGGAGAAGTTGTTCAAATTGGAACACCTGAAGAAATTATAAATAATCCTGTAAATGATTATGTAAAATCTTTCTTTAAAGGTGTTGATGTTACATCTGTGCTAACAGCTTCACATATTGCAAGAAAAGTAAGACCTACAATTGTTAATAAAGAAGGTACGGGAATTAAAACTGCACTTGCTTATATAGGTGATTTTGATGAAGACTATGCATATTTTGTAGAAAAAAGTGGAAAATATATTGGACTCTTAACACTTGAATCATTAAAAGAACAAAGAAAGATTGATGGGAATATCCACGATGCAATAATTGATGAAAAACCTATAAATGGAGATACTCAAATTTCTGACTTTATTACGACTATTGCTGAACAAAACTTTCCTGCCGCAGTAGTTGATGAAGAAGGAAAATACAAAGGAACTATTTCTAAAAGTAGACTTTTGAAAGTATTTGATGAAGGAGTTGATAATGAGTAATGATCCTTGGGGAAATGCATCAACTGCACAAGAAGATAGAGAATCTTCTGTAGATTGGACACAAGAAGCTGAACAAATTCCTGTTGAAGAAATAAAAGAGTTTAATATATTAAACCCTTTTGAAAATACATTAATTCCTTTTGATACTTGGACAAATGATGGTATTGATTGGTTAGTAGTAAATTTTAGAGAAGTTTTTCTAGCAGCAAAAACACCAATTGATATTGTTTTGAAATCTGTTGAGAGTTTTTTATTACATTTAAATCCATATGTTGTAATTTTGTTTTTTGTTTTATTAGCTTTACAGGTTTCTAGTAAAAAACTAGCAGTTGGTACACTTGTATCATTTTTAATAATTGGATTTATAGGTGCATGGGAAGGCTCTATGATTACCTTATCTTTAGTTATTACAGCGGTACTTTTTTCAGTAATTATTGGACTTCCTTTAGGTATTTGGTCTGCAAAAAATGATACTGTCGATAAAGTCTTAAGACCCATCCTCGATGGAATGCAAACAACGCCTGCGTTTGTATATTTAATTCCTATTGTTATGCTATTTGGAATTGGAAATGTTCCTGGGGTTATTGTAACTATTATATTTGCACTTCCTCCACTTATTAGGCTTACTAATTTAGGTATTAGACAAGTGCCAGCTGACTTGATTGAAGCTTCAAGATCTTTTGGTGCAAGTTCCTCTCAAATGTTATGGAAAGTTCAAATTCCTGTAGCCATGCCTACAATTATGGCAGGAGTTAATCAAACATTAATGCTGTCATTGTCAATGGTTGTTATTGCTTCTATGATAGCAGTTGGTGGTTTAGGACAAATGGTGTTAAGAGGTATTGGAAGATTAGATATTGGTCTTGCAGCTGTTGGTGGTCTAGGAATAGTTTTACTTGCAATTATTTTAGATAGATTAACTCAAGAAGCTGGAAAAAATGATAAAAATGATAAAAGAAAATGGTATGAAAAAGGACCTATTGGTTTTATCACAAATTTAAGGAGAAAAAATGTTAAATAAAAAAAGTTTAATTGGTTTTGTTGCTTCTGTTGCAGTTGCTTCAAGTTTATTTGGTGCAAAAGTTACTGCTGTTAAAACAGCAATTGCAGAAGAGGGCTTTCAGTTACAAGTTGTTACTGAAATTTTAAAAAAGATGGGACATACTGTTGAAACTACAAACGATGTAGAATATGCAATTGCTTTCCAAACTATAGCAAATAATGCACAAAGTGATGATGTATATTTTATGGCAGCTCACTGGGCACCATTACAAGATGCTATGATTAAAGGTGCTGGTGGAAATGAAAAACTTTCTATTTTCTCTAATTATATTGAAAATTGTGCACAAGGTTATGTAATTGATAAGAAAACAGCAGATAAGTATAATATTAAATATCTTAATGATTTAAATGATCCAAAAATAGCTAAACTTTTTGATTCAAATGGAAATGGTAAAGCAGATTTAACAGGTTGTTCTGGTGGATGGGGATGTTCAAAAGTAATTGATCATCAATTAAAAGCATATGATTTAGAAGATAATATTACTCAAAATCAAGGTTCTTACTCTGCTTTAATAGCAGATACAATTGCAAGATATAAAACAGGTAAACCAGTTTTATATTATACATGGACTCCTTATTGGGTAAGTGGTAAATTAGTTCCAGGAAAAGATGTTACATTTTTACAAGTGAAATATTCTTCTACGCCAGGTGGATATTCTACTAAACTTGCAAATGGAGCAGATTATGGATTTGCAGTAAACAATCAAAAAATTGTGGCTAATAAAAGTGTAGTAACAAAACATAAAGATATAGCTAAATTATTTGATATTATGAAATTAAGTGTAAATGATGTAAGTGGACAAAATATGCTTATGGCAAATGGTCAAAATAAAGCAAAAGATATTAAATCTCATGCAACTAAATGGTTAGAAATGAATAAAACAACTGTTGATGCTTGGATTAAAGAAGCAAAAGCAGCTAAATAATACATATTAAAATAAGAGTTTAAGAACTCTTATTTTACATTCTCAAACTATAATACTTGAATTAAATCTTTCTTAAAAGAGCAAAAAATGAAACAAATTCCTATAAAAATGAATGCAGTCTTAATGACTGGTAACGGTGATTTTGAAAAACTCAAATATGTAAAAGATTTTAATACACCTAAACCAAAAGAAAATGAAGTTTTAATTGAAGTAAAAGCAGCAGGTGTTAATAACACAGATATAAATACAAGAATTGGATGGTACTCTAAAAATGACAACAGTTCAGATGATGCTTCATGGACAGGAGAAGGCTTGTCTTTTCCCCGAATTCAAGGTGCAGATGTTTGTGGTTATATTGTTGCAGTTGGAAAAAATATTGATGGAAAAAGAATAGGGCAAAGAGTATTAATTGAACCATCACTACAAAAAATAAATGGAGTCCAATTAGCAAACCCATGGTATTTTGGTAGCGAGTGTGATGGAGGATTTGCACAATATACTGTTGTATCAAATGAACATGTTTATGAAATTAAAAGTGATTATAGTGATACAGAATTAGCATCTTTCCCTTGTTCTTACTCAACTGCTGAAAACTTACTAACGCGTGCAAATGTAAATAAAAATGATATTGTATTAATTTCAGGAGCATCAGGTGGGGTTGGAAGTGCTGCTATTCAATTAGCTAGGGCTAGAGGTGCAAAAGTTATTGCAATAACATCTGAACATAAGTTTAAAGATTTAAAAGCTTTAGGAGCTTTTAACGTAGTTTCAAGAGAAGATAATTTAGTTGAAGTCTTAGGAAAAAATAGTGTTACAGTTATTATAGATTTAGTTGCAGGAAAAAAATGGAATGAATTCTTAGAAGTTCTAAAACCAAAAGGACGATATGCAGTTTCAGGAGCAATTGCTGGAGCTTTGGTTGAACTGGATATTAGAACTTTATATTTAAAAGATTTATCCTTTTTTGGATGTACAATACTTGAAGATGAAGTCTTTCCTAATTTAATTAAAAGAATAGAAAAAAAAGAAATTAAACCTTTACTTGCTAAAATATACAAATTGAAAGATATTGTTGAAGCTCAAAAAGAGTTTTTAACAAAAAAACATATTGGAAAAATTGTTTTAGAAGTAGTATAAAACTAGATAATCACAAAAGGAAAAAATTGGCTTTATTAGATAATACAAAAGATGTAATACCTTTAAGTAGTGTTGCAGAACTTTTAACTGCAAAAGTGCGAACACTTAAAATGTATGAAGAAAAAGGACTTCTTCCTTTAAAAAAAGAGACAAAAAAACTTTATTCTATTGATGATATACAAATAGTTTCATTTGTGCATTATTTAGCTAGTGTAAAAAAAATAAATGCAAATGGTATTAAATATATTATTGAAATGTTAAATAATAATATGGATGAAAAGAATAGAGCAGATTTTCTAGATTTAGTTGAAACTAAACTAGAAAAACTATCAGGGAAAGAAGTTACAGACGT
>CAJQLJ010000097.1 GCA_905479135.1 uncultured Campylobacterales bacterium
TAATACTGCAGGGTCCCCTTGTGGAAACGTAGGCCGCTGCCAGCTCTTGAGTATTTTTACACAAAGCTTAGCTTATGCAACTCTTGGTTGTTTATGCTAAGCTTTTTTTTTAGCCTCTTTTTTCCCTACTTTCTATTAGCCTTATTTTCTTCTTGTTATAGTTCATAGATAATAATTGTTAATATATTTCTTGACAAATTTTTATAGTATTATTTCATATTAATTAATATACAAATAGATTAAGTTATATTCTGAAGTGATTTATATTTAATATTTAAATATAAAAAAAGGCCAACCTTTCGATTGACCTTTTATTGGAAGATTAAGAATCTTACAGTCTAGACTCGTATCGTCTAAGCATGTATAATCTCTTAAGCATTTTCTTTCTAGCGTTTATTTTTTGTTTTTTTCTGATCTCTGTCATTGGTTCAAAAAATCTTCTAGCTCTTGTTTCAGTTACAATAAGATTTCTATCACATTGTTTCTTAAAACGTCTGTATGCTTCGTCAAATGATTCACTATCTTTAACTTTAATGCCTGGCACTAAAATCACCCACTTTCTTTTTAAATTTTAGACTTGCATTATATTTAAAATTTACTTAATTCTTATTTAACTAAAAATTAAATATAATAATTGATTAATTGAAAGGCAATTTAATGGAATTAACACATATTGATGATAATAATAGACCAAAAATGGTTGATGTTTCAGCCAAAAATGAAACTTATAGAATAGCTATAGCAAGTGGACAAATTAAAATGTCTTGTGATGCTTATAACGCAATCATTGATAACACTTCTAAAAAAGGTCCTGTAATACAAACAGCAGTTATTGCTTCTATTATGGGCGTTAAAAAAACGAGTGAATTAATACCTATGTGCCATCCCTTATTATTAACTGGAATAAATTGTGATATTGAGGAGAAACCGGAACTTCCTGGTTTTAAATTAATTGTAACAGCTAAATTAAATGGACAGACAGGTGTTGAGATGGAAGCATTAACAGGGGTATCTGTTGGACTTCTTACTATCTATGATATGGTTAAAGCAATTGATAAATCAATGGTAATTTCGAAGGTTCAACTTGAGAATAAATCTGGTGGTAAAAGCGGTGATTTTGAAAGGAAATAAATAATAAATGATAGATTTAAGTAAAGAGAAATTAGAACTTGAGTATCCCTGTAATTGGACTTACAAATTAGTTGTATTAGAAAGAATAAATATTAAGAAAACTGTTAAGGGTATTGTGCTTGAAAGAGAGCATACTATTATTGAATCTAAAACGAGTTCCAATGGCAAATTTAAAAGTTATGCATTAGAACTATTAGTTCACAATGAAGATGATAGAAAAACTCTATTTGAAATTTTAGGCAATCATAATGATATAAAAATGATCATTTAAATAGAGTATTAATATACTCTATTTAAAAAAAACCAATTCTTTCTTGATTTTTTCTTGGTTTAGTTTTTTACAAGCAGTTTTATAAATTTCATTAATTCTTTCCTCGTCATCATTAACAACTGTTTTTACTTCATCTATAGACTTACCTTCTGAAAATGCTACGAAGATTTTGAATTCTTTTTTAGTAAATTTCTTTTTTAGTGTTTCCTCTAACTCATCTTCATCTTTTAATGTTCCAACCAGTTTATCTATATTTAATTCAATTGCTTCTGTAAAATTCATATTTTTCCTTTTAATTATTTAACCAAGTATTCATATTTTCAATATCCTCATATGAAGTCAAATCCAACATTATTGGTGTTATTGAAATGTAATTAGCTTTTATTGCTTCAAAGTCACAAGTTTTATTTTTTGATTCTTTCCAGATCAATGGATGTAGACCAACCCAATAAAATTCTTCACCTCTTGGATTATGATGTCTATGCGTGTCATTCCCATATTCTCTATATCCAGCATTTGTTATTCTAATACCATTACATTCATCTACTTTTATTGGTGGGATGTTAACATTTAAAAACTTTCTTTCCTCTAATGGAAAGCTATTTTCTAGTATTTTTTTTGCTAAAGATGTAATTGTTTGTTTAGCAAGTGCAAAATCCCATCCATTATTTATATCTGTACATCCTTTTTTACAGACTTGTGATATTGCTATTGCTGGAATTCCTTGTAATACTGCTTCCATTGCTGCAGCAGCTGTACCACTGTATGTAATATCTTCTCCCATATTAGCACCAATATTGATGCCACTTATTACTAAATCTGGTTTGTACCCATCTTTAAATAAATTATTTAAAGAAATAAAAACACAATCAGTGGGACTTCCATCATCAACTCTATAATAATCATCATCAACCTTGTCAAGTTTTAGTGGTTTATCAAGAGTTAGAGAATGACCACAAGCAGATTTGTTTTTTGCAGGCGCAACTATAATTATTTTTGCAATAGGCTTTAATGCTTCTATTAATGCTTTTAATCCTATTGCATCAAAACCATCGTCGTTTGTTAATAAGATTTGTTTCATGATACTATAAAAGCTCCTTCAATTTGGTGAATAAGTTTTTCTATATTTGAGCTTACTTTAAACCCACTTTCTAATTCTATATCAGCTAATTTTGATTTAATTAGAATTTTCAACTCTCTTTTTCCTTGATTATTTGCAACTATTTCAAAAAGTTTGAAAATGTTAGTATCTTGATTTTCATAAGGTATGGCAATTGTAAGAGCTGGTTCTATTACTAGCTGTTGTTTAGTTTTAATTTTTTCTTTTTTTGCAGCCTTTAAATCTTCAATTTTTATGATATTCATTCTAGTAAAGTTTTCATCTTTAGAGATTCTTACCTTAAACGCAATAGGTTTATCTAAATCAAAATCATCTTCAAGCTCTTTAATTCTGTCTTCAAATAATAAAAGTTCAATACTTCCATGTAAGTCCATTATTGAAGCAATACCAAATTTATTACCTTTTTTTGATATTTTTGTTACAATATTTTCTATTTTTCCAACAAATAAAGCTTGAGAACCATCTGCTAATTCATCAATTTGTGAAGATAGAGTGTATTTAATTTGATCTAATTGTTCTCTATACTCATCAAGTGGATGTCCTGAAACATAAAACCCAAGTGAAGCTTTTTCAAACTCTAAAATTTCTTTTGCTTCATATTCTTCAAGTTCTTCTAATTGAATATCAATTTTTGTAAGTTCTTGTGAATCACCAAATAATGAACCAGTTGCCATCTTTTTTGCTTTCATAGAATTTGCAACACATTCAGATATTTTTTCAATTTGCTCTAACATTGCTCGTCTTGAATATCCAAAGCTATCAAAAGCACCTGTTTTAGTTAAAGATTCAATTACTCTTTTATTTACTTTACTTCCATCAATTCTAGAGATAAAATCTGAAAGGTCTGTAAAATCTCCGCCTTCATCTCTAGCTTCTATAATTGACTTAATAGCAACATCTCCTGCACCTTTAACTGCACCCATTCCAAACATTACAACTTCTTTATCTTTATCTTCTAAAGTTGTAGCAGAAAAAACAAGATCAGATTTATTAATATCAGGTGGGAATAAGTCTAATCCTAGTCTTTTTACTTCATCTACATATTTTACAACTTTATCTGTGTTGTCTTTTTCTAGAGTTAGTAAAGCTGCCATAAATTCCGAAGGGTAATATCTTTTTAAATATGATGTATAGAAAGTAACAAGTGCATAAGCTGCTGAGTGAGATTTATTAAATCCGTAACCAGCGAACTTTACAATTAAATCGAATAGTTCTTCACAGTGGCTTCTTACATAACCATTTTTAACTCCACCATCTGCAAATTCACCTTTTAGTTTATCCATTTCTTCTTTGATTTTTTTACCCATAGCTCGTCTTACAAGGTCTGCACCTCCAAGACTAAAACCACCAATTGTTTGTACAATTTGCATAACTTGTTCTTGGTAAACAATAACACCATAAGTTGGCTCTAAAATTGGTCTTAATGGTGCATCAAACTCATCATAAAAATAATCAATCTTAGCTCGACCGTGTTTTCTATTAATAAAGTCATCAAGCATTCCTGATTCCATAGGCCCAGGTCTATATAAAGCAAGTACGGCAATAATATCTTCAAAATTATCAGGTTTTAATCTTTTACATAAGTCTTGCATTCCATCTGATTCTATTTGAAATAATCCAATTGTATTACCTGTTTGAATTAGGTCATAAACTCCTTTGTCATTTACATCAGCAGTTAAGAAGTCTATTCTTTTACCATGTCTTTTTTCAATAAGTTTTAAACCTTCTTCAATAACAGTAAGAGTTTTAAGACCTAAGAAGTCAAACTTAATTAAATCAACATCTTCAACATATTTACCATTATATTGAGTTGCAAGAGTATCAAGACCAGATGGTTTAAATAATGGAGTTTTATTCCATAATGGTTCATTTGAAATAACCACACCTGCTGCGTGAGTTCCAGCATTTCTATTTAACCCTTCAAGAGCAATTGCATATTCCCATACTCGTGCAGCTTGAGGATCAGCTTCACAAAGTTCTTTTATTTTTGGTTCTTTTTCCCATGAGTTTGTTAAATCAATTCCCAATTCATCAGGAATTAATTTGGCCATAGCGTCAGCTTTGGAATAAGGCATATCTAAAACTCTTGCAACATCTCTAATTACACCTTTTGCAAGAAGTTTACCAAAAGTAATAATTTGAGCAACATTAGCTCGTCCATATTGTTCAACAACATAGTCAATAATTTCTCCACGTCTTGCTTGACAGAAATCCATATCAATATCTGGCATTGATATTCTTTCTGGGTTTAGGAATCTTTCAAATAGTAGTCCATAAGGCATTGGATCTATATCGGTAATTTCTAGAGAAAAGGCAACAAGAGACCCTGCAGCTGAACCACGACCAGGACCAACTGGAATTTTCATCTGTTTTGCAACAATAACAAAATCCCAAACAATTAACATATATCCAGGGAATTTCATACTATTGATAATGTCTATTTCAACTTGAAGTCTATCTTTATATTCTTTGTGTTTTGAAGGGTCCACAATTTTAAGTCTTTTCTCTAATCCTCTCCAGCACTCATCTATAAATAATATTTTGTCATTTTCTAAAGAATATTCAAGTTCTGGTTCAGGTAGAACTAAATCATGAACTTCAGCTTTTTGGCGAGTAAATTTAAAATTTGGAGGTGTTGGATCTCCCAATTTTATTTCTAAGTTACATTTATCCGCAATTTCTTGTGTAGCAGCAACAGCTTCTGGTATATCTGCATATAACTTAGCAATCTGTTCTGGACTTTTTAAGTAGAATTCATGAACACTATGTCTTAATCTATTTGGATCATCGTAAAGTTTATTCATAGCAATACACATAAATGCTTCATGAGCATCTGCATCTTTTTGGTTTAAGTAATGAGTATCATTGGTTGCTACTACTTTTATATCTAATTCATGTGCTAGTTTTAGAATTTGATCATCAATAAAGTGTTGGTCTCCAATTCCATGTCTCATAATCTCTAAATAAAAATCATCACCAAATATTTCCTTATATTCTAAAGCAGCTTCTTTTGCACCTTCATAACCTCTAGCACCATTTTTCACATTTCTTTCATTCTGTAGATTTAAGTGCCAGTTTATTTCACCTTGTAAACATGCAGCTGAACAAACTAGTCCTTCCGAGTTTTCACGTAATAATTTTTTATTTATTCTTGGATAATAGTAAAACCCATGCATGTAAGCTTGTGAACTTAAAAACATCAAATTTTTGTAACCTGTTTGATTTTTTGCATAAAGACACAGGTGAAATCTTTTTCTTGTAGTTTTGTCACCAATTTCTTCACTATTATGAATATAAGCTTCCATTCCTATAATTGGTTTAATGCCTTCTTTTTTCATAGCATTATAAAAATCAATTGCTCCAAAAAGATTACCATGATCAGTCATAGCAACTGATTTCATTCCCATCTCTTTTACTTTTTTGGCAAGAGGCTTGATTTTGTTTGCACCATCGAGTAATGAGTATTCAGTATGTAAGTGTAAGTGAGTAAATTGTGGTATTGTTGACATAATATAATCTTTAATATTTATTTGTATTTTTAATTATTAGTATATCTAAGAAATGGTTTCAAAATACTTTTTTGCTTCTTTTACTCCTAAATTAAAGCACTCATTTATTTCTTTAAATGAGAAAAGTGAGAATTTATATAATTCTTGAGTTCCTAAATAAAAATTTGTATTTTCAATTGAATATTTATGGTTTATATAAAGCTGTTTAAGAAGAGTTTTTTTAATACTTTTTATTGGATTAAATCTTTTTTTAGAATATTTATAAGTTCTAGGAAATAAATCAATTGAAAAAATATTATATCCTTGGTTTTCAAGTGGTTTAATGGGTATATTATCAAATAATCCCCCATCAATTAAAGACATATTTTTATATACAACTGGTTTAAAAAATGGAGTTATTGCACTTGAGGCCATACACAAACTTATTGTATCTCCCTTGTTAAAGTAGTGAAGTTTTTTTTCTTTGATATCGTAAGCATTGATGAAAACAGGTTTTTTTATATCTTGTATTTTTGCAATAGGTAATAATTCTTTTAAAATTGCACTAGAAGTGTTAATTTTAAATAAGCCTTTTTTAAAGTAATTAAATTTTATAACTTGTTTTATATCTTTTGATGTAAATATTTTTAATTGTTCTTTTGCACTTATTCCACTTGCATGTGAACATGCAATAAGACTTCCAATTGATGATCCACTATAGGCTTTTATTTCAATATTATTTTCTTCACAAAAATGTAGAAATCCTAAATGGAATGCACCTCTTGCTCCACCACCACTTAATGCTAATGCTAAATCTCTTATTTTATTAGCTCTTGAATTAAAAATTGAGGAGTAATGACTCCTCTGAATTCATTTTTATTTACAGAGACAATTAAATCAAAACTATTAGGTAAATTAATATTTGAGTCATTAAACTTTATTGCTTCAAACACAACACCTTCTGAATTTAATGTAAGCTTCATATGATTTTTGTCTTTTCCTATTAGGTTACTTTTTATAAGAGAAACTTTTGATATTCTAAATATTGGCTTATGGTTTTCTAATCCATATGGTTCAAACTTATCAATAATATCTAAAAATTCTATATCAACTGATGCTACATCCAACTCACCTAAAGTTACGGGCTCAATATGTAGATCATCTTTATAATCTTCTAGTTCTTGATTTATTAAGGTTTTAAAATCTTCTAAATTCTCTTCTTTTAAGGATAATCCAGCAGCATTTTTATGTCCCCCAAATCCTAATAATAAAGGAGCTGCTTTTGAAATGATTGTATGAAGATTAATATTTGCATTCGCTCTTGCACTTCCTTTAGCAATTCCATTATTTACAGAAAATATAAAAGCAGGTTTTTTAAAAGAGTTTGATAGTTTTGATGCAACGATTCCAATAACTCCCTCATGCCAATCCTTCCCCCAAACAATAACTGAATTTTCTTCTTTTGATGATTTACTTTGCGCTTTTTTTGTGATCTCTTCTTGAAGTGTTTTTCTATAGTTATTTAATTCTTCTAACTCTTGTAATGATTCACTTGCTTGAAAAGAGTTTTTTGAAAGTAAAAATTCTAAAGCTGTGCTTGCATCTTGCATTCTTCCCGCACTATTAATTTTTGGAGCTATAAAAAAACCAATATCATCTGAAACCAAGTTTTGTTTAGAAATAACTTCATTTAATTTTTTAAAAGCCTCTCTTGGAGATGTTTTGATTTTTTTTAGTCCTTGTTTTACTAGCGTATAATTAAGTGCGGTCATTGGCATAATATCTGCAATAATTGCAACACAAAGTAAATCTAAAAAATCAGTCATATTAACATCAAAATTTAATTCTTTTTTAATTGATGCACATAAATACCAAGCAACTTGAGCTCCACAAATATCTTTGAATTCAAAGTTACAGTCTTCTTGTTTGGGATTGACAATGGCATATGCATAAGGTACTTCTTTCCCAACAGTATGATGATCTGTGATAATTAAATCAATACCTTTTTCTTTTAGTTTTAAAGCAGCTGGAACCGCTGATATTCCATTATCCACAGTAATAACTAAACCTGAATCAATCATATCTACAATTTTTGGCGATAAGCCATATCCATGCTGAAATCTATTTGGAATTATATAGTTTATTTTCACATTTATTTTTTGAAAAAAGTCCACCATAATTGTTGTAGAAACTACACCATCTACATCATAATCTCCTACTATTGTAATAGTTTCATTTTTTAAGATAGCAGTTTTGATTCTTGAAGTTGCTTTGTGAATATCCTTAAAATTATTTGGAGTTGGAATATCTGCAAGACGTGAATAAAGACTGTTTATGTGTCTTGCAGAGAGTAGCTCAAAAAGTCTACTTTTTGTAACTTTTGACATTAATCTTTTTTATTTGCCTGTTTTACAAATTCAAAGATAATAGGATTTGGAGTTTCTAAATGTGAAGTAAATTCAGGATGGAATTGAACACCTACAAACCATGGATGATCTTTTATTTCTACTGCTTCTATTAAGCCATTTGATTGTCCAGAAATAATCATTCCAGCTTCTTCTAAAGCTTCCTTATATTTTGGATTTGCTTCATATCTATGTCTGTGTCTTTCATTATATATGTCTTCATTTCCATAAGCTTTTTGAAGATTAGTTCCTTTTAATGGTTCAAATGGATACTCACCTAATCTCATAGTTCCACCCATTGGTGATTTATGAGTTCTTAATTGCTTTTGTCCACTTTGGTCCATGAATTCGTCAATTAAGTAAATTAATGGGTTAGAAGTTTGTGTATCAAATTCAATTGAGTTTGCATCTTCAAGACCTAGTACGTTTCTAGCAAATTCAATAACAGCTAATTGCATACCAAGACAAATACCTAAATATGGTATTTTATTTTCTCTAGCATATTTAATTGCTTCAAGCTTACCTTCAACACCTCTGTGACCAAAACCACCAGCAACAAGAACTGCATCAGAGTTTCCTATAATATCATAAGCTCCATGTACTTCAATTTTTTCACTATCACACCAGTGGATATTTACTTTTGTATTTAAGTGCGCACCACTATGAATTAGTGCTTCTGTTAATGATTTATATGATTCTTTTAATTCTAGATATTTTCCAACAAAGGCAATTGTTAATTCATCTTTAGGTACTAAAATATTTTTAACTAAAGTATCCCATTTCTCCATATTTGGTTTTACTTTTATATTAAAGTGTTCAGATAAAGGATTAATGATACCTTCTTTGATAAAATGTAATGGCACTTGATAAATTGATTGCGCATCACCTGCTTCTATTACTGCATTTCTATCAATATCACATGACATTGCAAGTTTATCTTTTAGATTTTTTGGTAAGGGTTTTTCTGTTCTACAAACTAGCATATGTGGAGTTATACCAATTCTTCTTAATTCTTGTACAGAATGCTGTGTTGGTTTTGTTTTAAGTTCACCAGCAGCTGCTATGTAAGGAATTAATGTTACATGAATATTCATTGTATTTGTTTTTGGAAGTTCATGTCTAATTGCTCTAATTGATTCCATAAATGGTAAACCTTCAATATCACCTACAGTTCCTCCAAGTTCAACTATTAAAAACTCATGACCTTCAGCAGCTGAATATATTCTAGCTTTAATTTCATCAACTACATGAGGGATTACTTGAATAGTTTTACCTAGGTATCCACCTTCTCTTTCTCTTTTAATAACACTTTGATAAACTTGACCAGTCGTAAAGTTATTTTGTGCAGTTAAAGTTGTATCAATAAATCTTTCGTAGTTTCCTAAATCTAAATCAGTTTCAGCTCCATCTGCTGTTACAAAAACTTCTCCATGTTCTAATGGACTCATAGTTCCTGGATCTACATTTAAGTATGGGTCAATTTTAAGCATTGATACTTTAAATCCAGATTGTTTTAATATTGTTGCAATTGATGCTGCAGTGATTCCTTTTCCTAAAGAACTTAGAACCCCACCTGTTACGAAGATGAATTTAGTCATTTTAAAATACTCCAATGAAATTAATTAATAATTATATTCGCGATTGTAGCTAGTTTTTGTTGATAGCTAAGTTAAGCAAGATGTATTTTATTTAAGAAGTAAGACAAGTTTATAATTTATAAACTTGTCTTATTTATAATTATTTTAATTTATCAATTCTAGGATAAATGAATACAGCTTTTCTGAATACTATAACCTTTTCTGGGTTTTCTTTTGCATAAGCTTTCAATGTTACCGTAATTGGAGTATCTTTAGTGGCATCGTTAACTAAAATTTTATTTGTTTCTAAAATTAAAACTTTTTTAGCCATTTTTCCAGGACTTAATACAAATGGCTTGAATCTTTTAATTTTGATTTCAGGATGATTTACTACTTCTAAATCAAATGTTAATTTTTCAGATTCAGTATTTTGGAAAAGTAGTAAGAAATTATTTGTAACTATATTATTTTCTTTTACTTTATATAATTGAGTGGTTTTATTTACATTTAATAGCATGTACTCTTTTTTCCCACCCATTACAATTAAAAGGGCCACAACTATAAGCAGTGCAACACCATACATAATAGTTTGTCTTCTAAAAATTTTTGTTGGGATATCTTTTTTAATTGTATTTGTACTTGACCATTGAACAAGTGATGGTTTCCCAAGTTTACCCATTACAGTCGTACATGCATCAACACATTCCAAACAATTAATACATTCAAGTTGAGTACCTTTTCTAATATCAATATGTGTAGGACATACAGTAACACATGCTTCACACGTCGTACATTCATTTGTATCAACTGGTAAATCTTTTGCTTTGAATATTATTTTTTCTTTATCACCATTATAGATCTCTCCACCTCTATTTGTTGAATAAATAGCTTGGTAAGTATCATCATCATATAAAACAGATTGTACCCTTGAATAAGGACAAATATAAATACAGAAATCTTCTTTTAGCCAAATTGCATCATAAATAATAAATGCAGCAATTCCTAATACAAAACCAATCAATACCATATGTTCTGTTGGATCTTGTAAATAAGCAAAAAAATCTTCTGGAGGAACAAAATACCATAAAAAGTTTGAAGCTGCTAGAAGTGCTAGAGCTGACCATATCAAGATAGCAATTACTCTTTTCAAAGCATTTTTAGGTTTTGAATAATCGGGATCTTTTTGTTTGTTTTTTATTCTTCTTAGTCCCAATAGTTTTGTTTCAATTAAGTCTCTATAAACAACTCTAAAAATTGTTTGAGGACATGCCCAACCACACCATGCACGACCACCTAGAGAAGTAGCTGCAAATATTCCTAAGAATAAAAGCATTAATAAAAAAGGCATTAAATAAAGCTCTTGCATATCAAAAGCTGTACCTACTAAGTGAAGTTGTTTTTTGTCAAATGATAATAAAAATATATGGTTACCACCAATTGTGATAAATGGAAGTGAAAGTGTTATAACTGTCGCAAGTACATACCCATAATATCTTTTTATTCTATAAGGAATCTTATTTAAAAACTTATTATTCTCTTTCATTAAAAACCCTTGTGTTTAATTTCACACAGTATATATAAAAATAGCTTATAATTAACATAATATTATTATAAGCTGAAGTTATATTGATATTATGTTTAATTTCCTACGAGTTTTTTGTATTCATCAATTTCAATTTTTATCTTAGTTACAATATCTGCTAAATATGCATTTTGAAAGTTTTTAATTTCAGGATAGTTTTCAATTATTTTTTCAAAATCTTTAACGATTTCATTAAAGTCATTTGAGTTAATACAGGGTATATTTAAATCACTTATTAATTCTTCATCATAGATCTTATCTTCTCTTTTAAATAGAACTGGCTTATTCCCACATTTAATAGATTCTAAAGCAGTTTGAAGTGAGGCTGTTAAAAGATATTTTGCATTCTTTATAGTTTCAACGTATTCTTCTTCATCAATGATATTATTAAAAAAATTTTTAAATATTTTTTCATTCCCTAAAAAGAAATAATGACCCATCAAAAGATCAATATTCAAAGGATTCGCTTTTTTTATATTTTCTAAGAATAAATTATTATAATCATCATCTCCGAAAAACATAAGTTTTTCAATTGATGGATTATCTATTTTTTTATAAATGGTTTCATCTACTACTATTTTAGAAATATCATTTTGAACAGAGTATAAAAGTGTACAAAATTCTTTCATATCATTTTTCATGAATTCATTCGTTTCGTCTGTATCATATATTAGAATATCTCTTTTTTCCATAATATTATAAAGATTTCTTACTACATCGATATTTACATATTTTCTTATACCTAATAAGTCTTTTGCAAATGCACCTGCTCTAAAATCACTTGTACATAAGATTGGGTCAAATTCTTTTAATTTATTTGCGATTGCTGCACATCTTTTTGTAGCTTCAAGACCAATAGCATGGCCACTTTTTGAATATAAATAAACTTGCATCTATCTACCTTTTTTTTCTTGTTGCTGTTTTAAATTGATATTTAAATGTATGATATCAATAGCAGAAGGTGTAATTCCTGATATTTCACTGGCATTAAACAATGTAGGTGGTTTGAATTTTTCAAGTTTTTCAACAACTTCATTTGATAAGCCTGCAATTCCTTTAAAATCAAAATTTTCTGGAATTTTTAATTTCAACATTTTTTTCATTTTATCTATTTGTTTTTGTTGTTTTTGAATATATCTGTAGTACTTAGCTTCTATAATTATTTGTTCTTTCAAATAATTATCAGTTTTTGCCAAACTCGGAACTAACTTATCAAATTTTTCATTATCAACAGTATTTCTTCCTACGATATCAATTAGAAGTGATCTATCTCTAATTTTATCCTCACCAATTGATTCTAATAATTCTAGATTTTCTTTCTTTGATGTAAACCATTCACTTGACATAAAGTTTATAGCATCGTTTAAAATTTTTCTCTTGTGTTCGACTTTTGCGATAGTATTATTATCTATAAGTCCTAAATCATGACCATATTTTGATAATCTTAAATCAGCATTTTCTTCTCTTAATAATAATCTATACTCAGCCCGTGAAGTAAACATTCTATAAGGTTCTGTAGTACCTTTTGTAACTAAATCATCAATTAAAACTCCTATATATCCTTCATCTCTACGTAGAATAAAAGGCTCTTTACCATCAATTGCTAAGCATGCATTAATTCCTGCCATCAAACCTTGTGATGCAGCTTCTTCGTATCCAGTAGTTGCATTGATTTGTCCTGCGTTATAAAGATTTTTAACTTTTTTAGTTTCTAAGGTATGTTTCAATTCAGTTGGATCAACATAATCATATTCTATTGCATATCCATATCTAATAATTTTCGCATTTTCAAGTCCAGAAATTGAGTGAATCATCTCTTTTTGAACATCAATAGGTAGAGAAGTCGAAAGACCATTGATATAATACTCTGTACACATTGAAGTTTGTGGTTCTAAAAACAATTGGTGCCTATCTCGTTCACTAAACCTATTTACTTTATCTTCGATACTTGGACAATATCGTGGTCCACTACCTTGAATCTGTCCTGTAAATAATGGAGCTCTATCAAAATTTGATCTAATTTTGTCATGTGTACCTATATTTGTATATGTTATATAACATGGGTATTGAGTTGGATTAAAATTTGATTTATCTGTTCTAAATGAAAATGGTGAAGGTTGAACATCTCCTCCATGAGCATCCATATCATCAAAATTTATTGACTTTCCATCAATTCTTGCAGGTGTCCCTGTTTTTAATCTTCCTACATTTAATCCTAATTCTTTTAATTGAGTTGATAAAGTAGAAGATGGTAATTCCCATGCTCGTCCTGCATCATAAGTACTTTCACCAATATGAATAAGACCTTTCATAAATGTTCCAGTTGTAATGATGACTTTTGAAGCTTCAAACTCTTCTCCAAGTTTTGTTTTTACACCATAAACTTCATTTACATCTCTAACAAGTAGTGTTGAAACTTCATCTTGATAGACTTCTAAATTAGGAGTATTATGACAAACTTTTCTCATATATTCTCTATATTTATCCATATCAATTTGTGCTCTGCTTCCTTGAACAGCTGCACCTTTTGATGCATTTAATATTCTAAATTGGATACCAGTTGCATCTGTACAAAGACCCATCTCTCCACCTAGAGCATCTAGTTCTCTTACTAAATGTCCTTTAGCTAAACCTCCAACTGCAGGATTACAAGAAGCTGCACCTATTTGTTCAACTAACATAGTTATTAATAAAGTATTTTTCCCCATTCTAGCAGCTGCTAATGATGCTTCAATTCCTGCATGTCCACCACCAACTACGATAATATCGTATTTCATTTTTTTCCTTTTAAAACACTTACTTCAAATTTTTTAATCAAGTAATTCTTTTTTATAGTTTATTTATATTTTTAGTATTTATTATTATTTGAATTTTCAAAAACTGATTATAGACTAATGTTAAAATTAGCTTCTTAACATAATTTAGATATTATACCTAAATTATATCAAAAGGTTTTTTAAGTGTTTACAGGTCTGATTAGAGAAATGGCAAAAGTTGTAAGTTTAAATAGCAGTTTATTAACAGTAAAGGCAAAATATAACCCTAAAATTGGTGATTCAATTGCAATTAATGGAGCTTGTTTAACTGCTGTAAAAGTTACAAAAGATACATTTACAGTAGAAATTTCTCCAGAATCTCAAAGTATTTTAGCGATTGAAAACTATAAAAATGAAGTACATATAGAGCCTGCTATGATGGTTGGTGATAGATTTGAAGGCCATGTAGTTCAAGGTCATGTAGACTGTTTAGGAACAATATATAAAATTAAAAATAATGGTAATTCAACAGATTTTTTTATCTCTTTACCATGTGAATACACGAAATTTATAATACCAAAAGGATCAATTACTGTTGATGGTGTTTCTTTAACTGTAAACGAAGTTTTAAAAGATTCTTTCAGGCTTACAATTATTCCTTATACAATTAAAAATTCTTTATTTAAAAATTATACTGTAGGTACAAAAGTTAATTTAGAAACTGATATGTTTGCACGATATGTTTATAATATGTTTAAAAGTAGTAATGATTCGAAAATGTCATGGGACGATGTAGATAAAATTATGGCAAATTATTAGTAACTTTTTATTTCTCAATAAGAGTTTCTTTTTTGTCATATGAATAGTGTCTATATGTATAAAAGTACTTTTTCTTTAATACTTTTGCATAAGGTTTTACTATTGCAGTTTGCATATCTGGACGTTTACTTTCTTCTGAAATTCTACCAACTTTTAGTCCTTCAAAAAAAATATTATCCATTCCTGAAGTTATAACTTCATCACCTATTTTTATTTCAGCCCAGATAGGAATAAACTGTATAGTTAAATTCTTTCCATCTTTTGATGATGTAACTATACCTGGTACTTTATCTTCACCAATAAAAACTGCATAAGAACATTCTTTATTTCCATTTAATAAGGCTACTGATTTACCATTTTCTTTCACAACAATACCTGCTGCATATTCTTCTGTTATAAGACCTAAAATAGAGTCATCTTCTTTTTCTTGATCCAACCATACTTTTGTAAAGTCATCAAAGTTTATGTATGATAATACTTTCGCTAGATTAATATTTGGTTTATTTTGATTAGTATCATTTGTACTTATAAATTCTTTCATCATGTCTAGTTGTTTTTGGGTTGCAGTATAAAGAATTTTATACTCTTTTAACTCATCATTTTCAATTCGCAGTTTTTCTATACTACTTGCTTGATTAAAGTATTTTTCTACAGTTGTAGATATTCCAATTACTTTATTTATATATGATAATTTTAAATCGTTAAAAAAGGTAAAGTTTTTAACAATTAGCTTATCTGCATCAAAAAGATATAATAAGCTAACTATCAAAAAAAGAATAATAAATAAGAATTTACGCATTAGTAATTAATTTAAGTAAAGCATCCTCATCTAATACGGCACTAGTTCCATAAGCAACTGCTAATAATGGATCTTCAGCCACTTTAACTGGAAGTTTAATAATGTCTTCTAAGTAAGTGTCTATACCTCTAATTAAAGCACCACCACCTGTTAATATAACACCATTATCAACAACATCGCCAGCTAAATCAGGTGGCATTTCTTCTAATACTGAACGTACAGCAGAAACTATTTCTTTAAGAGGTTCTTTAATTGCAGATCTAACACCTTCACTACCTAACTCAATAGTTGAAAGTAGACCAGAATTATCTCTACCTTTAACTTTGATTTTTAGTTCAGTGTCAAGTTTAATTGCAGTTCCAATTTCAATCTTTATATTTTCAGCAGTTCTTTCACCAATATATAAATTGAAGTTTTGTCTTACATGTTCAATAATTGATTTATCAAACTTATCACCAGCAACTTTTATTGACTTTGAGATTACAAGTCCTCCAAGTGAAGTTACACCTATTTCAGTTGTTCCTCCACCAATATCAACAACTACATAACCTGAAGGATCTGATACAGGAATTCCAGCACCAATTGCAGCTGCCATAGGTTCTTCTACCAAGAATACTTCTCTTGCTCCTGCACTTATTGCAGATTCTTCAACAGCTTTTCTTTCAACTTGTGTAATTCCATATGGAATACATATTATAATCCTTGGACGAATAAAAGATTTTCTTGAATGTGCTTTTTCAATGAAATATCTAATCATTCTTTCAGTCATTTCAAAATCAGCAATAACTCCATCTTGCATAGGACGTACTGCTTGAATATTAAAAGGAGTTTTTCCTATCATTTGTTTAGCTTCTTGTCCCACTGCTAATATTTTATCTCTACCATACTTATCATTTTGAACAGCAACAACAGATGGTTCATTTATAATGATTCCCTTTCCTTTTACTGAAACAATAGTATTGGCAGTTCCCAAGTCAATAGCCATATCACTTGAGAATAGTCCAATTAATTTATCTAAAAACATGTTTATCCTTTTTATGCAACTTTTGGTTCTTCTAGCTTTAAAACCACATCTTTTGTTATAGTTATAGTCTTGTTTTTATAATCTGGTAAATCAAACATGATATTAAGCATAATATCTTCTATAATAGATCTTAATCCTCGAGCACCTGTTCTTCTTTCAATTGCAAGTTTTGCAAGTTCTTTTAAGGCAGCTTTTTCAAATTTAAGTGTTACATCATCCATTTCGAAAAGTTTAATATATTGTTTAATTAAGGCATTTTTAGGTTCAGTTAAAATGTGAACCATATCATCTTCCGTAATTTCATTTAATGTCGCAAGCATATGAAGACGTCCTATTAATTCAGGAATTAATCCATATTTAACTAAGTCGTCTGTCTCTACTTTTGAAATTACTTCTTTATCATCTTTTTTACTTTTTGCTTCATGATTAAAACCTAAAACATTAGCACCTTCTTTTTTCTTTATGATATCTTCTAAACCATCAAAAGCTCCACCACATATAAATAATATGTTTGTAGTATCAACTTGAAGTGCATCTTGTCCAGGGTGTTTTCTTCCACCTTTAGCAGGAACATTTACAGTAGCACCTTCAACGATTTTAAGTAAAGCTTGTTGAACACCTTCTCCTGAGACATCTCTAGTAATGGATCTATTTTCACTCATCCTTGCTACTTTATCAACTTCATCAATAAAAATTATACCTCTTTGTGCCTTTTCAATATCTCCGCCTGCTGCTTGAACTAATCTTGTTACAACATTTTCAACATCATCACCAACATATCCCGCTTCTGTTAAAGATGTTGCATCCGCAATTGCTAAGGGAACATCAAGATATTTTGAAATAGTCTGAGCTAATAATGTTTTACCAGAACCTGTTGGTCCTATTAATAAAACATTTGATTTATTTAATTCAGTATCATCATTTATTTCATGATGTCTAAATATTCTTTTGTAGTGATTATACACTGCAACAGATAAGACTTTTTTAGCCGTATCTTGACCAATTACATACTCATCTAAAATCGCTTTTAATTGAGCAGGAGTTCTTAATACTATTTCTTCATTCGTACTTGTATTTTCTTGTTCGTTATTATCTTCTACAGGAAGATTACCACTCATAATATCATTTGCTGCAGTTACACAAGCTTTACAAATTGAAGCATTGTCTCCTGCAATTACTGGATTATCTTTAGAGTCACTTGCTCCACAAAAGTCACATATAATTTTGCTCATTTTCTACCTAATTATCTATTTTCTATTGTAAGGAATACCACGTTTTGTATTTACTACAAAGCTTGCTAATTCTTTTACATGTATGTTTTCACTTTTTTGAAGTAATTCATTACCAATATCTGCTAATGGATTACTAGATTCAAATAATGCTTTATATGCATTTTTAATTGCATTAATATCTGATCTATCTTTAAATCTTCTTCTTAATCCATTTAAATTAAGACCTCTAAGGACAGCTCGATTTCCTTCTGCTAAACAGTATGGAGGAATATCTTGAGTTACCACTGATCCACCTGCAATCATCGAATGAGTACCAATTTTACAGAACTGATGCACTGGTGTTAGTCCACCAATAACTACAAAATCATCAATTTCAACATGTCCTGCTAAAGTAGCACAGTTTGCAAATATGCAATTATTTCCAATTATTACATCATGTGCAACATGAGTGTAACCCATAAATAAATTATTGTCACCGATTTTAGTTATTGAGCCACCACCAATTGTTCCTGGATTAAATAGTGTATATTCTCTAATTTTATTATTGTCTCCAATAATTAGTTCAACATCTTCACCATTAAACTTAAGATCTTGAGGTATAGTTCCAATTGCTGCATGAGAAAAAATATGATTATTCTTTCCTATTGTAGTTTTTCCTTCAATAACAGTATGAGAATCTACAACAGTTCCATCACCAATTGATACATTACTTCCAATAATAGTAAAAGCACCTATAGAAATATTATCACCTAATTTTGCACCTTCTTCAATTATTGCAGTTTTATGGATATTATTCATATAAAGACCTATTTATCCACTACCATAGCTTTTAATTCAGCTTGAGCAACGATTTTATCATCAACATAGGCTTTTCCATCAAGTACAATTATGTTACCTTTTAGTTTTAAAATCTCGATTTTATAATCCAATTTATCACCTGGTTTAACAGGAGTTCTAAATTTAGCTTTATCTATACTCATAAAATATATGACTTTATTTTTAAGCTCTTCATTCGTTAAATCATTGCTTTTTAGAGCTAGTATTCCACCTGCTTGTGCCATACCTTCTAAAATAAGTACACCTGGATAAATAGGGTGACCAGGGAAATGTCCCATGAAAGCTGGTTCACTAATTGATATATTTTTGTAACCTAAGATACTTTCACCTTTTGTCATATCAGTGATTCTATCAACTAATAAAAAAGGGTATCTATGAGGTAGTATTTCTTGAATTTCATTTATGTCTAACATTAACAATCCTAAGTATTTTTATAGTGATATTATTTTATCTAAATGATTATTAGTTTTGAATTATACCTGCTACATTTTGGGAACTTCCGCTTTTCAAGTATTCTCTCAAGATTTGAGATTTTTCAAAAAATAATTTTTTATCCATTGTATTATAATCACTCAACAAGTTTTCAACTGTTACTTCTTCTTGAAGAAATTCTTTGTGAATCTGATTTTTACCCATTTTTTCGAAAAAAATATTTGCAAGTCCAACAAAATTAAGTTTTACAAACCTTGAACCAATAAAATAATCAATTTTTTTAGCAATATATGAAAGAGTAAAAGGTGTTCCAATTAGTGCAGCTTCTAAAGTAGCAGTTCCTGAACATATGAAAGCGTACTCTGAATCTTGAAGAGTTTTATGTGCTTGTATCGATATTGTAAAATCAGAAATATCACCATAGTTTTTTTCAATATACTTTTTATCAAATTTTGCTGGAATTATTAAAATATGTTCTTTATTTGGAATCTTTTTTGCAAGTTCTCTAAAAATTGGCATATGGTTTTTAATTTCTGTTTTTCTACTTCCTGGCATAAATGCAATTTTTTTGCTTGAAGTTAAGTTTTTTTTAAATGCTGAGATTTCATCTAAGAGAGGATGACCAACATAAATAATTTTTTCTTTGTTATTATATATTTCTTTTTCAAAGGGAATTATTGAGCATAATTTTGTACAATATTTTTCAAGTTTTTTTACACGTTTTGGCTTCCAAGCCCAAGCTTGTGGTAAAATATAATAGATAATATCTTTTTTAGGATAAGTTGCTTTTAATTTTTTTGCAAGTGGAAGATTAAACCCTGATGAATCCATTAATAAAACTTTATCACAATCTTTTGCTGCAAGTACTAATTCATCTCGAAGTTTAAAGAAAAATCTCAATTTTTTTAAAGCATCAACAATACCCATAATTGCTAGAGTAGTTAAGTCATAAAGAGGTTTTCCTAATTCTTTATCAAAAACACCTACGAATTCTATATCATCTGATAAGTGTTTTTTTAATTCTTTTAAATGAATATTTGAGGATGTTTCCATAGCACTTACTAGAAGTTTCATATTATTTCTTCTCTTACATCATCATATGTTTGAGCATCTAGCTCTATTTCATATTTTGCATCAATAACTTCATCCAAAACCATAATCGCACTTAGATTAAAAGCACTTTTTATTATTTGATTTCTTACCTTTAATTCTTCTTCAAAAATTGGAGGTGAATACATAAGTTCTTTTACATTTGAATATTTTGTATTTGCAAGATTATTAAATTTTTCTATATTTATGATTTTTAATTCATCTCTATTTAAATAATTTATTCCATTTTTTTCATATTCTATTCTACCATTTGTTTTGTTTCTATTTATTTGTGAGTAGGGTAAAATATATGATGGTACAACTTGTTTAGCTACCTTAACTTTTGCTGAAAATAGTCTGTAGTTTAAGAATCTATGTTTTACTATTTTGTATTTTTGACCACTAGTTTCTAGCTCATTTCTTTTTTTATAAAGTTCAAGTCTTTCTTCAATTGATTCAGGTAAAATTTGATTTGAAATAGGATTAAACATTTCATCCATAATTTTATCTTGCGCTTCTCTTTGTGCGGATAAACCAAATAAACAACCACAATAGTTTTGTCTATATAAAGAGTTTTCTTTTACTTTTTTTCCTTGAATCTCTGCACCATTTCCCGCTTTATAATCTTTATAAATAAACTCAATACCATGGAGTTTCTCTAGATTATGACCTATGATATCTAGCTTTTCTTGAGATTTTTTAGGAGAAATTAAAAGAGTTGTGGTAAATTTATCATGACCTAATTCTTTGGCTTTAGCAACTGTATTATCAAGTCTATCATCATAACAAACTGTACATCTATCTCCTTTTTCAGGAAGATGCTCCATTCCTTTGACTTTTTTAAGCCATTCTTCTAGATTATATGGCCCCTCTATAAGTTCAATACCTAGCTTTTGACATGAGTACTCTACATCTAAATACCTAAGCCTATATTCACTATATGGATGTATATTAGGATCATAGAAAAATCCCACCAATGTTTCTTCTGGATAATCTTCTTGGACTCTTTCTAAAAAGTAGTGACTATCAACGGCACAGCAAATATGAACTAACAAAAAATGACCTTTAATTTTATAATTTATATATATTATAGTAAAATATTTTAAAACAAAGGATTATAGATCAAAAATAATATATTTTTTTTATTAACTTTTACTTCAATCCTCTTATTTTCTGGCTGTACAACAAAACAAATACTTCAAAGTTCAAGTGCTAGCATATTAATTAAAACTCCAAAAATGAAGTTTTATGATAAAGGTTTTATAAATAAGTATGATAAATATACTCAAGTTCAGATATTTTCAGCTGGAACTATAGTTTTAGATATGAAAATATATGAAAACAAAATTTGTAAAAGTACCTTTAAGTGTCAGGACTTAAAGACATTTAATAAAGAGAATTTAAATGAATCTTATAACGAGGCATTTTTGAAAAACTTATTTGATAAAAATCAAAAAGAAGTTATACATAAAGATAAACAGAATAATATTCTGATTAAGATTAGAAGAGACTAATTTCTCTTCTTTGTAAGAGTTATAAATTAAAGTTTTTTCAATTTTTTATAACCAGCTTTTATTATTTTTAATAAAGGTTTTCTATATGAAGAAAATACATATTTTTTAATTTCATAAGCAATTCTTCCTTCTACATTAACTAAATCATAAAGATTTCCAGCTGCATATTTACCACCAAGGGCTATTAAAACACCTTCTAGTTTTGGATTACAAGCAAGTAATTTTTTCTTGCCTATATGTCTTAAAATATTTTTACCAGCACATGTCCCACTGATTCTAGCAATTGTAACATTTGGGGGCATTATCTCGCCTTTTTTATTTTTAATCTCAGCCATATCACCAACAGCAAAAATGTTTTCATGTCCATCTGCTTGTAAAAATTCATTTACGTAAATTTGACCTCTTCCATTTTTTTCTACATCTAAATCTGATGTGATTGTCGAAGCCTCAACTCCTCCTGTAAATATAATAAATGAATGATAAATTTTAGTACCATTTGATAATTCTAAATGATCTGCGTTACACTTTTGTAGTTTTGTATTTGTAATTACATTAATTCCTAATGATTTTAATCTTTTGTGAGACATACTAATAAGCTTAGGACTCAATCCTGGAAGAATCGTATCTGAACTACTTACAAGTGAAATTTTTAAGTTATCGCATGAAAAATTACCACGTTTAAAAAACATTTTAGAGTTGTATGCCATTTCTGCAGCAATTTCAACACCAGATAATCCAGCTCCAACAACTACAATATGAGTGTCATCACATTGTTTTGCTTCATCACTAATTTTATTAAAAAGTTGATTCTCAAAACTTTGTTTAAAGAACATCGCCCAGTGAAGTTTTTTAATATCGTGAGCATTATTTAGTCCTGGAATTTGTGGAGGGAAGAAGGTTCTTGTTCCTGCAGCCATCACTAAATAATCATAAGAAACAATTTCTTTCTCTTCTGTATATATTTTCTTTGTTTCTTTGTCAATTCTTCGTACCTTTAGATTTTTATACTCAACATAATCATGCTTTATTCCCATGCACAAAGTAGTTAAATCAATAGTTACATCTGCAATATTAGATTTATTCGCGATTAAGTCATAAACTTCGGGCTGTAAGTTATGAAATGTATGTTTATCTATTAGGGTTATTTGTATGTTTTTATTTTTTGCTAATTCTTGTAGTGCATATATTCCAGAGTATCCACCACCAATTATTACAACTTTTTCCATAAATGCGCTTCCTTTTTATATTTTTATTCTATCAATAATATTCTATATGGCAATAATATTAGCATCCATTTTTTATAAAATCATTAACACTTAGTAATTATGTAACAGAAAATGAGATAAAATAACAACTTGTTATAATAATAATACTAAAAATTTATAGTTAGTATTGAACTATTTTTATACTAAGAAGAATAACTGTAATATAAGAAAAATCAAAATAATAGGAAATACTATGAAATATGTTGGCGCACATGTAAGTGCAAGTGGTGGAGTTTTTAATGCACCAATAAATGCAAAAGCAATAGGGGCAAAGGCATTTGCCTTATTCGTAAAAAATCAAAGACAGTGGAAAGCAAAAGACTTGGAAACAAAAGTTATTGATAAGTGGTTTGAGGAATTAGAAATATCGGGAGTTCAAACAAAGCATATTCTCCCTCATGATTCATACTTAATTAACTTAGGGCATCCTGTATTAGAAAATAGAGAAAAATCTCTTGATGGTTTTATTCATGAATTAAAAAGATGTGAAATTTTAAAACTTGATAGACTTAATTTTCATCCAGGTTCTCATCTTAGAAAAATTACAGAGGATGAATGTTTGAATAACATTTCTGAATCTTTAAATAGAGCAATAGATGCCACATCAAATACAGATATAAAGTTAGTAATTGAAAATACAGCAGGACAAGGCTCTAATTTAGGCTATAAGTTTGAACACCTAGCACATATAATTGATAAAATAGAAGATAAAAGTAGAATTGGTGTGTGTATTGATACTTGTCATATGTTTACGGCTGGTTATGATATTCGAACAAAAGAAGCTTATGATAAAACATGGCAAGAATTTGACTCTATTGTAGGACGTAAATACTTAATGGGAATGCATATAAATGATTCTAAGCCAGATTTAGGTTCAAGAGTTGATAGACACGATTCTTTAGGACATGGAAAAATTGGCTGGGATACTTTTAAATTTATAATGAATGATGATAGAATGGATGATATTCCACTTGTTTTAGAAACAATTAATGAAGATATTTGGGCTGATGAAATTCAAGCTTTATATGATTTAGTAGAGAAATAATTTTAAAGATATATACAAACTTAAAAAGTTTGTATATATCAAAGTTTATAAGCCATAAATTTTTTTCATCAAGCTATTACTTTTATCTTCATATTGTTTAAACCAAAAATTTGCTTTAATTAGATTCTTTTTTATAATAACTCCTTCTTTATAACTTTTTGACAACTTATATTGAGCTTTCTTTACATTATTATTAGCTGCAAAAGTTAAAAGTTTTATTGCTTCAATATAATCTTTTTTATTAAGATAATAAAATGAAAGCTTATAAGCAGCAATACCATCAACATTATCAACATCTTTTAAAAGTTTAAGTGCTTTTTCTTGATTTTTAGATGTACCATTACCTTTATTGTAAAGGTCTGATAAAAGTGCATTTGCATAGAAGTTACCTCTTTGTTTCGCAAAAGAGTACTTTTGATAAGCTTCTATATAGTCTCCCTTTGAATATGCAATCACGCCTAAACGTAACATAGCAATAGAGTTTTTATATGAAATTAAATCATAACAATCTGATTCAAAACCTTTATTTTCATTCTTACATTCATTTGCTTGAGAAATTTCATTTGGGATGGTTTTTAATGCTGCTTCATAATTACTACACCCACTAATTAAAATAGAACTAAAAATTGTAATCACAAGAAGTTTAGTACTGTATTTAAGATTAGTTTTTGTCATCTTTTACCTTTTATTTTTTACTGATTTATAATTATAAAAAGTATTTTACCTTTTTTTATAAAACTTTACTCTACAAATTAAAAATTACAGATAAATTGTTCATAAATTGTTAAGAGGTTTTAATGTATGATTTAATATACACAGGGGATTAAATGATTTTTATAGGATTTTTTGTATTTATAGCATTTATTGTTATTGCTTTAAATATGTATGATAGTAGTAACTTAGAAAAAATAGAAAAATATATTTTAAAAGAGAATTGTACTAAATATATTTATACTAAAGGTTCATATAAAGCATTATGTGAAAACAGACTAATTGAAATATCAAATAGCTTTGCTGTAAATATTGAAAAAAATAAAATAGAATATAAATACACAGATATTAAAAAAATTAATAAAGATAATAAAAATATAATAATAAATAATAAAAATAAAATATCTTTTACAAATATAGAAGATATGGATAAGTTTTATTTAGAACTAGAAAAAAAATTAAAAAAATAGGATTAAGATAGAGAATGAAAGAATTAATCGATTTTATAAAATCAAAAAAAGTAGAAGATACAAATTTTTATGCACAATTAAAGTGTACAAAAGAAGAAGCAACTTTATTGCAATTTATTACAAAAGAATATACTCAAGGAAGAGATTCTTTAGTTGTTATTGATGTTTTAACAAGATTTTATGATGTAGAAAAATTTGAACATCTAGAAAAACTAAACTTAATAAAATCATTATTAGAGTTTGGATGGTTAGTTCAAATATCATTTGATCAAATTAAACTAAATGAGATATCAAAACTAGAGTTGTTAAACTCAAGTATTTCTTTATCAAGCTCATATCTTAAGTTATTAGAAAATGGTTCAAGTGATTTTGTTTTACCTGCGATTAAAAATTATTCAGATCATCTAGAATACTTACAAGATCAGTTTTTTAAGATTGATTTAGCTCAACAGCTTAATGTTGTGAAAAAGAATTTTGCTATAAATTCTCCTAGTTCAAATAGATTAAAATCAAAATTAGTTTTACTAGAAAATAGAATAAAAGAAAGAATTAAAGTTACAAATAATTCAATAATGCTAGAAGATTTTTTTAAAGACAATGATTTAAAAGAACAAGAACAAACACTTTTCCTAGCACTTTTAAAAGAAGAATATTCAGGAGGTGATGGTTCAAATAGAGATATGAATGCTTTAATTGAATTGATTTCAAGTGATGATTATGAAAAAATTAAATATAGATCTTTATTGGAAGAAAGTTCTACTCTTGTATCTAATTCTTTGGTTGATTATGATGAGGTTTTAACATCTTTTGGTGGAATTAATAGAAACTTTTATATTCCAGATGAAGTCTTATATAAAATTTCTCATCCTACTAAGAAAAAAACTCGTGGTCCAAAAATTAAGCTTGATTCAATAATTAAAGAACAAGATACCTTTGAACTTATAAATACATCAAAAACTCTTGAAGATGTTGTATTAAATGATAAAACTAGAGAAACTCTAGGGGCATTATTAAAGCAAGTTGATAAAAATGTAATAAATAGATTAAGGCAATGGGGAATTAAAGATAAGAGAAAAGGAATTGAAGCTAAAATAATTTTTTATGGTGTTGCTGGTACAGGGAAAACATTAACAGCTTTAGCAATGGCTAAATCTTTGAAAAAAGATGTACTAAGTTTTGATTGTTCAAAAATTTTATCTATGTATGTAGGCGAGAGTGAAAAAAATGTTAGAAGTATTTTTGATAAGTATTATGAGTTAAGAGAGCAAACAAAATCAGAACCAGTATTGTTACTAAATGAAGCAGATCAATTTTTAAGTGGAAGAAGTACTGGTTCAGGAAGTGGTAGTGATAAGATGCATAATCAAATGCAAAATATCTTTTTAGAACAAATAGAAAAGTTTGATGGTATTTTAATAGCTACAACGAATTTACTTGAAAATCTTGATAAAGCATTTTCTAGAAGATTTAATTATAAAATTGAATTTATCAAACCAAATAAAGAGCAAAGAATTGAACTTTGGGAAAAACTACTTCCCTCAAACCTTCCTTTATCTAAGGACTTTGATATAAATGAGTTAGTAAAATATGATTTAACAGGTGGACAAATAGAATTAGTTATTAAAAATACTGCTTATAAGATTGCAGTTAGTTCTGAACCTATATTTAATGTAAAAGATTTTGAAGAACAAATTACAAAAGAACAAAAAGGTCAGTTTGATAGTGAAAACAAAGTAGGATTTTTCTAGTAATAAACCTAGATTATTTATTTAAAACAATTATAATAGAATGTTTCTTTTTGTGTCATATTAATAGTATCCTAAGAAAACACTTAAAAAATAAGCTTACTTTTAAAAGGTTAGATTATTATTTGCATAAATAATTATAAGTGGCTATTTATAAGTAATTTGATAAAATCTTAGCTATTACAATGAAAACTTTTAACATTTAAAGGAAATATGATATGACACACATGGAATTTGCCCATCCTTATTTTGGTGCATTCGTGATGTTTATAGTAACATTCACTGCATTCAGTGCTACAGTATGGCTTTCAAGATATGTTAGTAGAAAAATTGCACGTCTTGATACTGAAAAATTAAAAACTACATTATATGAATGTGGACCAGAAGTTACTAAACAACCCAATACAATATCAACACAATTTTATTTAGTAGCATTATTATTCATTTTATTTGATGTAGAGATAATTTTTATGTTCCCATGGGCTGTTAACTTTAAAGTATTAGGATGGTTTGGAATTTTTGCAATGGTTTTCTTTCTTTTAATATTAACTATTGGATTTATATATGAGTGGAAAAAAGGAGGTCTTGAATGGCACAGCATAAAGTAAATTATTTACAAGATGGCGGAACACCAATTAAATTAACAACTATTGATAAGTTAGTTAATTTTGGTCGCTCAAATTCACTATGGCCAATGACTTATGGATTAGCATGTTGTGCTATTGAGATGATGGCAACAGGAGCATCTAGATATGATTTTGATAGATTTGGAACTATATTTAGAGCAAGTCCTAGGCAATCTGATGTATTAATAATTGCAGGAACTCTTACAAAAAAACACGCAGAGTTTATGAGAAGATTATATGATCAAATGCCAGATCCAAAATGGGTAATTTCAATGGGTTCTTGTGCAAACACTGGGGGTATGTTTAATACATATGCAACTGTACAAGGTGCAGATAGAATTATCCCAGTTGATATTTATCTTCCAGGATGTGCTCCAAGACCTGAAACTTTACAATACGCACTTATGACACTTCAAAGAAAGATTAGAAAAGAATCAATTTTCAGAGCTCATAAGAAAAAAAGGTTAGTGTAATGAGAAAGTATACGCCAAAAGACAATGTTCAAAGACAAGCGCCTTTTTCTGATAGATTCTTTGTTTCACCTTCTGTTCCTAGGATTGATATCTCAAGTGATGAAATTTTTTCAAAAGACTATGAATCATTTACAGAAGCTTTCAAAGTAGAAGATGCATATATTGAACATACTCATCTTGTTTTAAATGTTGATAAAAATGATATTGTTGAGATTATGAATTTTTTAAGTAAAGAATTAGAATATGACATGCTTATAGAAATGTCAGCTATTGATTATCTAGCAGCAAAAAATGGATATGAACTATTCTATGAAATGCTTTCACTTTCAAAACATAAAAGACTTAGAATTAAATGCTTTTTAAATAAAGACGATGCAGTTGAATCTATAACTTCAGTTTTCAATTCAGCAAACTGGAGTGAGAGAGAAATGTATGATATGTTAGGTGTTAAAGTTTTAAATCATCCTAATATGAAAAGACTTATTATGCCAGATGATTGGTATGATCATCCATTAAGAAAAACTTATCCTCTCCAAGGTGATGAAGCTGCATCATGGTATGAAGTAGATAAAATTTTTGGAAAAGAAGCAAGAGATGTAATAGGGCCTGAGCAAAGAGATCCCGCTGCGATTGACAGATATGATACAGAGCGATTTGCAAGATTAGGGCATGAAGTTCCATATCAAACAGATATTAGTGAGTTTGAACCTGTAACTCCAATTTCTTATCAAGAAGAGGATAGCTCAAAAATTATGAAAAAATTAAAACCTGAAGAATCAGTTGTTTTAAAAAGAAGAAGGTAATAGTATGCAACAACCTAATAGATTAAAACCTTTTTTTGAAAATATTAACTTCGAGCGAGAAGATAATACAATGATGGTGAACTTTGGACCACAGCATCCATCTGCTCACGGTCAATTAAGATTAATTTTAGAACTTCAAGGTGAAGAAGTTGTAAAGTCACGACCAATGATTGGATACCTTCATAGAGGTATGGAAAAAATGGCTGAGAATATGATCTATAATGAATTCTTACCAACTACTGATAGAATGGATTATATTGCTGCAACTTCAAATAACTACGGATATGCTTTAGCAATTGAAAAACTTCTTGGAATTGAAGCTCCAAGACGTGCTGAGATTATTAGAACAATGCTTTTAGAATTAAATAGAATTACTTCTCATTTATTTTGGTTAGCAACACACGCACTTGATGTTGGTGCTATGTCTATGTTTCTTTATTGTTTTAGAGAAAGAGAGTATGCAATGGACTTAATAGAAGACTATTGTGGAGCAAGACTTACTCATAGTGCTGTTAGAATAGGTGGAGTACCTTTAGACTTACCATCAAATTGGATTGCAGATTGTTTATCATTCTTAGACATCCTTGAAACAGAAATTAAGAAATATGAAGGATTATTAACAGAGAATAGAATCTGGAAAATGAGACTTGAAAATGTTGGAATAATTACTCCAAAAATGGCAAAATCTTGGGGATGTTCAGGAATTGCTTTAAGAGGAAGTGGTATTAAATGGGATTTAAGAAAAGAGATGCCTTATGGAATTTATGATGAGTTAGATTTTGATGTTCCTATTTCTCATACTTGTGATTCTTATGGAAGATATAAGATTTGTATAGAAGAAATGTATCAGTCTTCAAAAATTTTAAAACAATTAATGCCTATGTATAAAAAAAGTGATTCACAATTAATGGCACATGCTCCTAATTATATATCAGCTCCAAAAGAGCAGATAATGACTCAAAACTATTCACTTATGCAACATTTTGTTTTAGTAACACAAGGTATGAGACCTCCTGTTGGAGAAGTCTATGTAGCAACTGAATCACCAAAGGGTGAGTTAGGATATTTTGTTGTAAGTGATGGAAGTCCTTATGCATATAGAATGAAAATTAGAGCACCAAGTTTTCAACATACAGCATTGCTTGAAGAAATACTTGTGGGATTACAACTAGCTGATGTTGTTACATTAATTGGAAACTTAAACATAGTTTTCGGTGAGATTGATAGATAAGGGACTAGCAATGGAAAGATTTGATTTAAGACATTTAAAAAATGATTTTTATGACAGAATGCTTGAACTTATGGATAAACAAATAAGTGATGGTGAAAATGCAATTATTATATTTGAAATTGGAGATTTTGAAAATATTCAAAAGTCTGCAGATGTAATATATGAAGCTGGATATACACTAATGAATTCAATTAAATATACAGAAGTTGATTGGACATTAGTTATAAAAAAAGTTGCACCAGAACCAAAAGTTGTTGAAGAAGACAAAGAGGAAGTAAAGTAATGAATAAAAAAGAGACAATCTTTAAAAGTGATTTTATTCTTTCTTTAGGAACTATGTTTTTTAATAAAGAAGAATTAAAAAACTTAATCATTGAATCAATTGAAAAAACAGATACAAAATTTGTTTATATGCACCCAATTGACAATATAGTTCTAAAACCTTTTTGTACACAATTTGTAAAATATGAAGCAGGAAGTGAAGAAGGCATATTAGCTTTAATTCTTAAGAGTTTTGTAAAAGAAACTACAGATAAAATTCAAAAATTTATAAATGACTTAGATCTGGGATACATTTCAGCCGAAAGTTCTGCTGGAGAAGAAGAGTTTGAGGAAGCTTATGAAAACTCGAAAAAATCTCAATTTAAAACACTAATTATAGGTGAAGATCTAATAGAACACCCTAGAGTTAAAAATATAGTGAAACTTCTTAACATTATAAAAAAATATACAGACTTTAATTTGGTGGTTTTAGATAGTGATTTTGAAGAAAGAATAAATTCATGTGAAGATTTCGACTTAGAAGAAATTGCTGAGCTAAAGTCTTTTGATGGAACTGTTGTTTATAGAGTTATTGAAGATAAGCAAAACAAAAATTTAATAACAAGTAAATCTTTTGCACAAATCGCAAAAATTGAAAATAATGATGAAGTTTTCTTAAACTACAAAAGTACAAAAATAAAAACGACTATAAAAATTGATGAAAAACTACATGGAACAATTGCTATTATAAATACAAGAGATTCAAATGAAGAGATATTCAATAATTATAGATATAAACAAGTAAAAATAGAAAAGGTTGATGCATAATGAATGATATGATTACATTAACAATTGATGGAAAGCAAGTAGAAGCTAAAGATGGAGAATCAATTTTAAACGTAGCTAGAGCAAATGATGTATTTGTTCCGGCAGTTTGTTATTTAACAAGATGTTCACCTACTCTTGCCTGTAGATTGTGTTTAGTAGAAGCTGATGGAAAGCAAGTATATGGTTGTAACACAAAAGTAAAAACTGATATGGAAGTAGTTACTGAGACTCCTACAATTGCGAAAGAAAGACGTGCAATCATGGAAGTTTATGATGTGAATCATCCATTACAGTGTGGTATTTGTGACCAAAGTGGTGAGTGTGAATTACAAAACTATTCTTTATATATGAAAGTTGATTCTCAAAGTTATAGTATAAAAGATGTTCACAGACCAACAGCACATTGGGGAGTTATGAATTATGATCCAGGTTTATGTATTGTGTGTGAGAGATGTGTTACTGTATGTAAAGATATGGTTGGATCTAATGCACTTTCAACTGTAAAAAGACCATCGGATGCAATTGAAAAAACTTTTAAGTCAGAAATGCCAAAAGATGCATATGCAATGTGGAATAAACTTAATAAATCACTTATTGGTTATGATGCAGATGCTTGTACTGATTGTGGTGAGTGTATTTCAGTTTGTCCTGTTGGAGCTTTAGTTTCACATGATTTTCAATATACATCAAACTCTTGGGAATTAAAAAAGATCCCAGCTGCAAATTCACACTCTAGTGACTGTGCTTTTATTTATTATGAAATTAAACAAGATTCAATTGACAATCACAAAACAAAAAGAATCTATAGAGTTACAAATGAACCTCATTATTCTACATTAAATGGTGCAGGGAGATTTGCTTATGATTTTGATAATAAAGTACAGATAAAAGACACTACTGCATTTATAAATGCAATAGAATCTTTTAAAAAAGCAAAGAATATTAAATTTAATTCATTTATTACAAATGAAGAAGCTTTACTTTTACAAAAAATTGCAGATAAAACCGGAGCAAATTTAGTAAATGAAGATGCAAGATTATATCAAGAATTTTTAATGAATTATTCTTGTACTGCAGGTACTTCTTTATATTCTTCAACTCTAACAGCAGTTCATGATTCAAACTTTGTAATTTCTGTTGGTTCTTATTTAAAATCTGATTTACCAAATGCAAGATATGCATTAAATAACTCAGTTATTATGAACAAAGGTGCTTCTTTATATTTCCACCCAATTGCAGACCCAGTAATGGAAAAAATTGGCAAAAAAGGTAAAACAACAGATTTTATTTATCATGATGCCTTAGCTCAAGAATCAATTTTATATTTTATTCTTTATAAGTTTGGAAAAGACTTACCAGAAACAGTGAAAACTTATTTGGCTTCATTAACAGAAATGAGAACAAAAACAATAAGTGAAACTATTAAAGAAAAAGTTGTTGAAATCGTAAAAGATGAAGAAACTGGTGAAGAAAAAGAAGTTTCTAAAATGGTTCCTAAAAAAGTATCAAAAGAAGTTGAATATGAATATATTTCATTATTAGAAGACTTTAATAAAGATGAAAACTTTATTGATTTAATTGACACAATGTTAGCTAAAAAAGATACTTACTCATTAATAGTAGGGGAAGATTTAATTACACATCCAAATGCAGATAACTTAGCAAAATTATGTGGTCTTATTTCTAGATGTACAGATTTTGATGTTGTTATTATTCCAACATCTACAAATACACTAGGTGTTTCACAAATTTGTACACTTTCATGTGAGCAAGAAGGTTTTACAGTTGGATACAATGAAAAAGCAGACTTTGAACTTTCAGCACTAGGAGATGGAGATTTAGATACACCAGCACTTAACCAACAAGAAGGTACTTTTACTAATATTGATAAAAAGATTATTCCTACAAATGCAGCTATTGCTTTTAAAGGTTATGCTTTGAATAATATTGCAAATATGATCTTAGATGTTGATGTTGAATATACAATTGACTATACATCTGAACTTCCAGTAGAAAAAGGTTACCAAGCTTTAGATTTTGATTCATTACCTAATATGTTTGGAAATGATAGAGTTGAGTATAGAGGCTATGATTTAAGTTCAAGTGACGTTGAGTTTAATGATGATGTTAAAGAAATTAGTTTAAAAAAATTAGAATTAAATGAAAATGAAATAGTAATATACAAAGCAAATCCTATTAATCAATTTAATGAATTCACTGCTATATCTCATGAGTTTAAAGATAATCTTCAATCAGGTATTTTCTTCTCTACTACAATGTTTGAGAAGCTAGAATTAGAAGATGGAAGTATAGTTAAAGTAAGTGCAAATAATCAAACTTTAGAATTAGAAGCATTTATTGATATTCAAATTGAAGGTGAAATTGCTTATGTTTCTACATTTGAGAAAAACTCAGCATCTAAAGCTTTATTTGATACTTTTAGATATAACACAGCAGTAGTAGAAAAGGTATAATATGGAAACAAGTATTATAATAGAAACGATTGTAAAAGTAATAATAGTTTTAACAGTATTTTCAGCACTTGCTGGTTTTACAACATATATTGAAAGAAAAATACTAGCATTTATGCAAAGAAGACTAGGTCCTACAAATGTAGGTCCTTATGGTCTTTTACAAATTGCTGCAGATGGTATCAAACTTTTTACAAAAGAAGACTTTATTCCAGCGAATGCAAATAAACCAATATTTATGATAGCGCCAATCATTACAGCAGCTACAGCTTTTATTGCTATGAGTGCAATTCCATTCTTCCCAGAATTTGAGATTTTTGGATATACGGTACGACCTATTATTTCTGATATTAATGTTGGAGTTTTATTTGTTATGTCTGTTGGTGCAATAGGACTTTATGGACCTTTATTAGGTGGTATGAGTTCTGCAAACAAATGGGCTTTACTTGGAGGAGCTAGAACTGCAATTCAACTTCTATCTTATGAAGTAGTTTCTGGACTTGCGCTTTTAGCTCCTTTAATGATGGTTGGTTCTTTATCTTTAATTGATATTAATAACTATCAAGCAGGAGGAATCACTTCTTGGATTATTTGGTCACAGCCTTTAGCATTTATACTGTTTACAATCGCAGGATTTGCTGAAACAAATAGAACACCATTCGATTTACTTGAGCACGAAGCTGAATTAGTTGCAGGTTATGCAACTGAGTATTCAGGTATGAGATGGGGTATGTTTTTTATTGGTGAGTACGCAAACCTTTTTACAATTTCATTTTTAATTGCACTTATATTTTTAGGTGGATTTGAGCCCTTATGGTTTATACCAGGTGGATTAGCAATTGTTTTAAAAGTTATGTTCTTGATTTTCCTTTTCCTTTGGACAAGAGCATCTTGGCCTCATATTAGACCAGATCAGTTAATGTGGTTATGTTGGAAAATACTAATGCCTTTAGCACTACTAAATATATTAGTTACTGCTTTAGTGATAATGATTTAGGAGAGATTTATGGGATTTGAAGAATTTAAAAATAGAAATATATCAGAAGATTATGTTGTAGTTCAAGAAGATAATTATCCTAAAACATCTTGGGATGCATTTAAGCAAGTAGTTACAAGATCTGTAAAAGGTGAATTATTTACAGGTTTAAAGATTACATTTAAGATGATGACAGGAGCACTATTTAAAGGTGAAATGGCAACTGTTCAATATCCAGCAGAAAAACTACCAATTGGTCCACGATATAGAGCAGTTCACAGATTACTTGTATTATTAGAATCTGGTGAAGAAAGATGTATTGGTTGTGGATTATGTGAAAAAATTTGTATTGCAAATTGTATTAGAATGGAAACTAGAGTTGATGAAAATTCTAGAAAAGAAGTTTTAGAATATACAATTAACATGGGTAGATGTATTTTTTGTGGTTATTGTGCTGAAGTTTGTCCAGAACTTGCTATTGTTCATGGAGGAAGATATGAAAATGTTTCAGAACAAAGAGCATCTTTTTCTCTTAAAGAAGATATTTTAACACCATTTGATCAGTTAAATCAACAAACAGAGTTTGCTGGTTTTGGTTCAGTATCACCTGATGCTGATGAAAAAATTAAAAAAACACCATTGTCGTACTAAGGAGTATAGATGTTTGAAATAGTAGCTTTTTGTCTGTTTTCAGTTTTAACTATAACTATGTTTAGTATTACAGTATTAACAAACAATGCTTTGTATGCATTAAGTTCATTAGCAGCTGGAATGATTTTTATATCTGCATTCTTCTTTTTATTAAATGCTGATTTTCTAGGTGCTGTACAAATTGTAGTTTATACAGGTGCGATTATGGCTTTATATGCATTTGGAATGATGTTCTTTGATTCATTATCAGAAGTAAAAGAAAAAGTTAAAAATCCAAGATTAGTCTTTTTATTGTCTGGAATGGTAGCATTGATTGTTGTAGTTATTTTTATCTCTCCTATTTTAGGAGAAAATATAAGTGCTAATTTACCTGTAAATCCAAGTTACGGAAATACTGTGGATGTTGGGTTAGTTTTATTTACTAAATACTTAGTTCCTTTCGAACTTGCAGCAATAATGTTGTTGGTTGCAATGATTGGTGGAATTGTATTAGCAGGGAAGAAAATGGAGGTATCATATTCTGATATGACAGAAGAAGAAATTGATGCACATATTCAAGCTCAAGAAGAGATAGAAAATGCTAAAAAGGATGTTAAATGACACTTAATGCTTATTTGATATTATCAACACTGTTATTTTGTATTGGATTAATTGGTGTACTAAAAAGAAAGAATGTTTTAATGCTTTTCTTTTCAACAGAAATTATGTTAAATGCTGTAAATGTTGGACTAGCAGCTATCTCTAAATTTCATGGAGATTTATCAGGACAAATGTTTGCTTTCTTTATTATTGCAGTTGCTGCTAGTGAAGTTGCTATTGGATTAGGTCTTCTAATTCTTTGGTATAAAAGAACAGGTTCTATAAACTTAGATGATATTGCAAGAATGAAGGGATAAGAATGGAAAAATATGTATACATAGCACTTTTTGCTCCACTTGTAGGTTCTTTGGTTGCTGCTTTATTTTCAATGAGAGGAAAGATTGCTTTCACTGGATGGTTTACATCACTGATGTTAGCTGTTTCAATGATTGCTTCTTTAAATCTTTTATCATTTATTTATACAACAGATATAGTTTTAAATGTAACTTTATTCGAATGGATGAAAGCCGGAAGTTTAAATATTCCTTTTGGGTTTATTGTTGACCATGTGAGTGTTGTAATGATGACAGTTGTAACTGTAGTTTCAACTATGGTTCATATTCATTCAATTGGTTATATGGAAAATGATGAAGGTTTTAATAGATATTTCTCTTATCTTTCAGCATTTGTATTCTCTATGCTTGTTCTTGTAATGAGTGATAACTTCGCTGTACTATTTATTGGATGGGAAGGTGTTGGTGTTTGTTCATGGTTATTAATTGGATTCTGGTATAAAAAAGAATCTGCTGCTTGGGCTGCTAATGAAGCATTTATTATGAATAGAGTTGGAGATGTAGGTCTTCTTCTTGCTATGTTCTTAATTTATTGGAGTTTAGGTTCTTTACAGTATGAAGATGTATTTCAAAATATTGGTACTTTAGAAACTAGTACAATTACATGGATTGGAATACTGTTATTTATTGGTGCAATGGGTAAATCTGCTCAATTCCCTTTACATACATGGCTTGCAGATGCAATGGAGGGACCAACTCCTGTATCTGCATTAATACATGCTGCTACTATGGTAACAGCTGGTGTTTACTTAGTTGTAAGATCAAATGAATTATACGTATTAATTCCAGAAGTAGGATATGCAATTGCTTGTTTAGGAGCATTTGTTGCAATTTTTGCAGCATCTATGGCCCTTGTTCATAATGATATGAAAAGAATTATTGCATATTCAACACTTTCACAACTTGGATATATGTTTGTTGCAGCAGGACTTGGAGCTTATTGGGTTGCTTTATTCCACCTTGTAACACACGCTTTCTTTAAGTCTGTACTATTCTTGGGTGCTGGTAATGTTATGCATGCTATGAATAATGAATTAGATATTAGAAAAATGGGTGGATTACATAATAAAATGAAGTCTACTTCAATTATTATGACAATTGCATCAGTTGCACTTGCTGGTATTTTTCCACTTGCTGGTTTCTTTTCAAAGGATAAAATCTTAGAAGCAGCCTTTAATGGAGATGCTTATTTTTTATGGTTAATTTTATGGATTACAGCTGGACTTACTGCATTTTATTCATTTAGATTAGTTATGAAAGTTTTCCATGGGGAACAAAATTACTCAAATGATGATTTTCATCCTCATGAAGCTAAAGGTTTTGTAATAGCAGCGATGATTCCATTAGCTATATTAGCAGTAATAGCTGGTTGGTTCGAGTTTGCATTTGTTGATTTTGTTACTAAAGTATTACCAAGTTGGGAAGCTAGTAATATTACATCATCTACAGTTTGGATTCTTATTCTTGTTACTAGTGCAGTTGCAATTGCTGGTATTGCATACGCTATTATTAAATATAGAAATGGTGGATTTTCTAAAGATTGGGAAGATAAAAGTATTCATAAACTTTTATCTAATCAGTATTATATCCCGCAATTCTATGAAAACTTTGTGACTAAACCATATCACAAACTTTCAGTTTGGGTATTTAATGTTATTGAAGTAAAAATTATTGATAATACGATTGAAAATATCGCAAGTTCAATTAAGAAAATTGGTGGAAAAGCTAGGGTTGTTCAATCTGGTAATTTATCATCATCATTAAGACTTATGGTTTTAGGACTAATTTTAGGATTAGTTTTAGCATTAGTGTTATCGTTATTTGGAGGAGTTAAGTAAATGGAAAATATCTTATCTATGCTGATATTTTTTCCAGCAGTAGCAGCTACTGTAGGATTTATGATTCACAAAGATTCTATTAGACAGTTTGGTGTTGTTGTAACTGTTGTTGAGTTTGTATTAGCTCTTTTATTATGGTATCACTTTGATACAAATGTTGCACAAATGCAATTTGTTCAAACATTACCATTAATTAGTTCATATGGTATAAATTATGTAGTTGGAGTTGATGGTGTTTCATTATTCTTAATTGTTATGATTACACTTATGACTATGATTGCAGTAATTGGACTTACAGAAAAGAAAGCAGTTAAAAACTTAATTATTACAATACTTTACCTTGAAATGACTATGGTAGGTGTATTTGTATCATTAGATTTAATTTTGTTTTATATTTTTTGGGAACTTACTCTTATTCCAATGTTTTATATTATTGGATTTTGGGGAGCTGAAAAAAGATTTCATGCGGCTATTAAATTTTTCTTATATACATTTATAGGTTCGTTAATAATGCTTATTGGTATGTTATATTTTGGATATATTTACCATGAAACTACTGGGGTTTGGAGTTTTAATTTACTTGATTGGTATAGTGTAGTTTTACCATTTGATGTTCAATTATGGTTATTTATAGCATTTTTCTTTGGATTTGCAGTAAAAGTACCGATGTTTCCTTTTCATACATGGTTGCCTCTTGCACATAGTCAAGCACCAACAATTGGTTCTATTGTATTAGCAGCTGTATTATTAAAAATGGAAACTTATGGATTTATAAGATTCTCTCTTCCATTATTCCCAGATGCTAGTGTATACTTTATGCCTTTCATGGCTATACTGGGGATTATTGCTATTATTTATACAGCAATGGTGGCTTACGCACAAGAAGATATGAAGCAAATGATTGCTTATTCTTCAATCTCTCATATGGGTGTAATTATTCTTGGAGTATTTGCTTTAAATACTGAGGGAATAAGTGGAGCAGTATTTTTAATGATCGGACATGGTATTGTTTCTGGAGCACTGTTCATGAGTGTTGGGGTATTATATGATAGAAGAAAAACTAAGATGATTAAAGAGTTTGGTGGATTAGCAAAAAATATGCCAATGTTTGCTTTAGTTTATGCAGTAGTATTAATGGCTTCAATTGGTTTACCTTTAACAATTGGTTTTGTCGGTGAATTTTTATCATTACTTGGATTCTTTAGAGTTTCACCAATTTTAACATTTATTGCATCTTTAACAATTGTATTAAGTGCTGTTTATATGTTATCAATGTACAAAAGAACATTCTTTGGAGAACTTATAAAAAAAGAAAATAAAGATATGAAAGATATACATGGAAGAGAGCTTTTCGCTCTAGGTACACTTGTGTTTTTAATCATATCTTTAGGTGTTTATCCAAAAGTTATATTACAACCACTTGATCTTTCAGTTCAAAAAGTTATAAAAATTATGGATGTAAAATCTGTAGAAGATAGTACAAAAGAAAGACTTCGTACTTTAAATTCAATTGGGGAGGTTAAATAATGGAACCTATTTCAATTAATGTCGAATCATTAAACTTAGGAACACTAGCACCTATGCTTATTGCAATAATAGGGGCTATTAGTATTTTATTAACAGATCTTTTCAATAAAGAAAAACACAAATCATTATATGTGATTTTAGTAGTACTATTTTTAGTATTTGATTTATTTACTCTTCTTGCATTTAGCGGTAAGCCTGACGGAATGTTTGATTTAATGCTTCTTGATGGTATTGCAATTTTATCTCAATGTATAATTATATGTGGTGCTATTCTTTTTATTTTCTTGTCTTTATCAAATTTAAGATTCCAAGAATTTAGATATGCGGAGTTTTTTGCTCTATACTTATTCGCTGTAGCAGGATTCCAATTTATGGTAAGTTCAGATTCTTTAATTTTAATTTTTATTGGATTAGAAACGGCATCTTTATCTTTATATACAATGATAGCAATGCATAATAGAATGACATCAATTGAAGCTGCTGTAAAATACTTTACAATGGGTGCTCTTGCTGCTGCTTTCTTTGTTTTTGCTTCTATGATTTTCTATGGAATAACAGGATCTTTAGATTTATCTCAAATTTCAGAAATAATAGTTCAAGAAAACTTTTTATCAAGTGAAAATTATGCAAATCATGTATTTGTATTAGCTGGATTTGTATTCATGTTTGCAGCATTAGGGTTTAAATTATCATTATTCCCATACCATGTTTGGGTTCCAGATGTTTATAGAGGTTCTACATCTGCAATGGCTGGATTCTTATCAGTAGTTCCTAAAATGGCAGGTTTTGTTGTAGCTCTTAGATTCTTTGAGGTATTTATTACAAGTGATGATATGATTATTAAAGCTATGCTTTATACTACAATTGTGGCAACCATAACAATTCCTAATTTAATTGCACTACATCAAACTGATATAAAAAGAATGCTTGCATACTCTTCTATATCAAATGCAGGTATGGCAATGGCTGCTATTTATATAGGAACAACACAAGCAACTACAGCTCTATTTTTATATTGGATTTTATTTACAATAACAAACTTTGGTGCTTTTGGTATGTTATGGTTAAATAGAGGTAAAGAAAACAAAGATTATGAGTCTCCATATACTTTTGAAAAATATTCAGGATTAGTTCAAATCTCTCCTTTTGCAGCTTCTATTCTAGCTTTATTCCTTTTTGCTTTAACGGGACTTCCTCCATTCGCACTATTTTGGGGTAAAATGTATTTAGTAGCAAGTTCTGTAAATGCAGGTCAAATTGCACTAGCTGTTATTATTGTATTAAACTCTGCTATTGCTGCTTATTATTACTTAAGACCAATTTCTTATATGTTCTTAAAAGATCCAATAGAAGGTGCAAATAAGAAATTTATGCAAAATGCTACACTACCTATGAAATCTGTAATTGGTTTTTGTGTATTTTTAGCAATTGTATCTGTATTAACTATAGAGCCATTACTTCAAGTTATAACTTATTACGTTACAAGCGCAGGATTTTAGATAAATATTCTAAGTATTTAAGAGTAAACATTTAAATACTTAGAATTATTCTAAAGTTATCAATCTATAAAATTACTTAATAAGAAAAATAACACAACATAATCAAAAAATAAACCACAACTAGGTACAATCAAAGCAATAAAACTTTAAGGACTGCTTTTGAAAACTATAAGCGTTGCTCACTCACCAGATGCCGATGATATATTTATGTACTATGCTATTAAATTTGGTTGGGTTACTCCTTCTGATGCTAAATTTTCTAATATTGCTGATGATATTGAAACATTAAATCAAGCTACAATTAGAGGTGAATATGATATTTGTGCCATCTCTTTTGCTTTATATCCATTTGTCAAAGATGATTACGCATTACTTAAAACGGCTGTTTCTTTTGGTGAGGGTTATGGACCTAAAATTATAAAGAAAAAAGGTACAAAATTAAAGAAGAATTTTAAAGTAGCACTTAGTGGTGAATTTACAACAAATGGACTTTTATTTAAAATAGCTTATCCAAATGCAAGAATTACTTATATGAATTTTTTAGATATTGAAGAAGCAGTAATTAGTGGAAGAGTTGATGCAGGTGTTTTAATTCATGAGTCAATTCTAAATTACAGTGATGAACTTGAAGTTGAGAAAGAATTATGGGATATCTGGGTTGAATTAAGTGGAGGAGATTTACCTTTACCTCTTGGAGGAATGTGTATTAGACGTTCAATTCCTCTTCACAATGCAATTGATTATGAAGAAACATTAATAAAAGCAGTTAATGTAGCGAATAAAAATAGAAAAGTTTTAGCTCCAATGTTATTAGAAAAAGGTTTGATTAGAGTTGATGCAGAAACTCTAGACTCATATTTGGACCTATATGCAAATGACAATTCAGTTCAATTAAGTGAAATACAATATAAAGCTTTAGATAAATTATTTGAGTTGGGATATAAAAATGGTTTCTATGAAAACTTAATAAAGTCTCAAGATTTCTTGATCCCTAATGAATATAAAGAATTAAGAAAGAAATAAATTATAATGGAGAATTATTTCAAACACTTAGACTTTTCTAGATATTCAGCTATTAAAATAGGACCTAAAGCAGAAGTTCTGGTAATAAATCAAATAGGTGATTATTCGAAATACCAAATTATGGGAAGATGTAACAATACTTTAGTAGGACCTAATCACCCAAAATTTGCAATTTTAGGTAAAGAATTTAATTATATTAGAAAAGAGGATGACCTACTTTATGTTGGATGTGCAACAACTTCAGGTAAACTTCTAACATACACAAGAAATAATGATATTGCAGATTTAGAATTTTTAGCAAAGTTACCTGGAAATATAGGTGGTTTAGTTAAGATGAATGCAGGATTGAAATCTTGGGAAATATTTAATTATGTTCATTCTATTAAAACAAAAGATGGATATATTAAAAAAGAAGACATTGAGTATTCTTATAGGCATACAAAAATAGAAGAAATAGTTTATGAAGTAGTATTTAATATTGACTATGGATTTTCAAAAGATAAATTAAAACAATTTAATAAAATGAGAGATAATCAACCTCATATGCCTAGTGCAGGTTCTTGTTTTGTTAATCCAGAAAGTGATTATGCAGGTAGACTTATAGAAGAAATAGGTTTAAAAGGTTTTGAAAAAGGTAATATGTCTTTTTCTTCAAAACATGCAAATTTCTTGGTAAACAATGGTAATGGAACATATGAAGATGCTATATATTTAATTAATTTAGCAAAGATTAAGATCAAAGAACAGTTTAATATAGATATAAAAGAAGAAGTAATAATTTATTAGTAATATCATTTAATTTATGATAGAATGCAAAAATTCAAAAATATATAAGGTTTTTTTTAGTGAAGAATTTAGTAATAGTGGAGTCACCCGCAAAAGCGAAAACAATATCAAAATTCCTTGGAAGTGATTACGTAGTAATGGCATCAATGGGACATGTAAGAGATTTACCAAAGTCAAAATTAGGCTTTGATCCTGAAGATAACTTCAAACCTAAATACTTAGTATCAACAGATAAAAAGAAAGTAATCACTGATTTAAAAAAACATATTAATAAAGATACAACAATTTACCTAGCGGCCGATGAGGATAGAGAAGGTGAAGCTATAGCTTGGCACTTAATTCCTGCACTTAAAATAGAGAATAATCCTATTAAAAGAATAGTTTTTCATGAAATTACTAAAGGTGCTATTTTAAAAGCCTTAGAAAACCCAAGAGAAGTAGATCAACACTTAGTTGATGCTCAACAAGCAAGAAGAATACTTGATCGTGCAGTTGGATACGAACTGTCTCCATTGTTATGGAGAAAAGTTAGATATGGATTATCAGCTGGTCGTGTGCAAAGTGTTGCAGTTAAAATTATTGTTGACAGAGAAAATGAAATTAGAGCATTTAAACCAGAAGAGTATTGGAAAGTTAAATCAGAATTTAAAAATCCAGAATTAAAATCAGAATTAGCAAAAATAAATGGAAAAACTGCAAAAATAAAAAATGAAGTAGAAGCTAAAGAAATTGAAGCTTCAATAAATATGGGTAACTTTGTATTAAATGATATTGAAGAAAAAGATTCTAAAAGAAATCCTGCCGCACCATTTACAACATCAACATTACAACAAGAAGCTAGTAGAAAGTTAGGCTATTCTGTTAAACAATCTATGGTTATTGCACAGCAGCTTTATGAAGGTAATGTTGGTAATATACCAGGACATACAGGTGGTTTGATTACATATATGAGAACAGATTCTTTAAACCTTTCAAAAGTAGCTACAAGTGCTGCTAAAGAAGTAATTGAAGCTGAATATGGAAAAGATTATTCTTTGAGTAAACCACGAACTTATAAATCAAAAGCAAAGGGTGCACAAGAAGCACATGAGGCAATTAGACCTGTAAATTTAAGTTTAAAACCTAGTGATATCAAAGCATATGTAGATAGCGCTCAGTTTAAATTATACTCATTAATTTGGAAAAGGACGCTTGCTACGCAAATGGAAGCTGCTCAAATTGCAAATACAACATATAAAATTCAAGCTGGAAAAGACAAAGAGTATGAGTTTCAAACAAAAGGTCAGCGAATAATTTTTGCTGGATTTATGAAAGCTTATACAGAAGGCAGTGATAATCCAGAAACAGCATTAGATAGTACAGAAAAAATTCTTCCTACAATTAAAAAAGGAACAGTTTTAGATTTAGAAAAATTAGAATTAGAACAGTTGTTTACAAAGCCTTCTGCAAGATATACAGAAGCGTCTCTTGTTAAAAAACTTGAGGCCGAGGGTATAGGAAGACCTTCTACTTATGCTCCTACTATTTCAACTATTCAACAAAGAGAATATGTTGTAAAAACAGAAGATAAAAAACTTACTCCAACGCCAACGGGTGAAATAGTAAATAGTTTTTTAGCTGATCATTTTTCTGATATTATAAACCTTGGATTTACTGCAAAAATTGAAGAAGAATTTGATGGAATTGCTGAGGGAAAAATTGCATGGGAACAAGTTATGCAAGAATTCTATGGAAACTTCAAAAAAACAATTGAAGAAAAAGAAGAGACGGTAAATAAAGAAGACTACTTACAAATTAGAGAAATAGGAACTGATCCCAAATCTGGAAAACCTATGAGTGCTAGAGTTGGAAGATTTGGTCCATTTGTTCAAATAGGAACAAAAGATGATGAAGAAAAGCCTTTATTTGTAGCAATTCCGAAACATTTAAACATGGATACTATTACTATGGATGAAGCTTTATATCTATTTACCCTTCCTAGAGTTGTAGGACAGGATAAAGATGGTGAAGATATTAAAGCAAATATTGGAAGATTTGGTCCATATTTACAAGTTAAATCTTCATATTATTCTCTAAAAGAAGATGATCCTTATGAAATCAAATTACCTCGTGCATTAGAAGTTATTCAAGAGTTAAAAGAAGCAAAAGCAAAAGCTACAATAAAAGTTTTTGAAAAAGAAAAAATCCATGTACTGATTGGAAGATATGGTGCTTACATTAAGCAAGGTAGAAAAAACTACAAAATTCCTAAAGGAAAAGTAGCTGAAGATTTAACTCTTGAAGAGTGCGTAGAGATTATTGATAAAGATCCTAAATCTAAAATAGCAGATAAAAAGGTAGCCACTAAAAAACCAGCTGCTAAGAAATCAACAACAAAGAAAACAGCAGCTAAGAAATCGACTACAAAGAAAACAGCAGTTAAAAAAACAACTGCAAAAAAGAAAGTAAGCGATAAAACTCCTACAAAGAAAGAATCAAAGTAGAACTTTATGAAAATTGGTATTCTCTCAGATAGTCACTTTAAAAGTGACTATACAAAAGAAGTAATTGATTTATTAAAAAATAAAAAATGCGAATACCTAGTTCATGCAGGAGATTTATGTATTGAAGAAAATCTTAAATTATTAAAAGATTCAAAACTCCCGTATGTAAGTGTTTTTGGAAACAATGATGTGAATTTATTTCAGTTTTCAAATAAATATGTAATAAAACAAGAACCTTATTATTTTAAAATAAAAGAGATCAAGTTTAAATTAATGCATATGCCCTATCATTTAAGCCCAGACAGCGACATAGTTATTTTTGGACACACTCATATGTTTGATTGTGAATATAAAAATAAAACTCTGTTTATAAATCCAGGTGAAGTTTGTGCAAGAGAAAAACCACATATTGAGTGTGTTGTTCTAGAAATTAATGAAAATGAGTATATAATTTCGCACTATTTTAAAGATATAAATAAAAAAAACTATGAAAAAAAAGAGTATAGATATGAACAATAAATTTAAAAATACCGACGAAATATTTTTATGTGCTATTTGTAATGTTGAAAGTGGAACATGTAATGAAGACTGTAAGTTTTGTACACAAAGTGTGAGATACAAAGCTGATATTATAAGATATAAACTTAAGGAAATTGAGCAAATTGTTAAGGAAGCAAAAGCTGCACGAGCAAACGGTGCAGTTGGTTTTTGTTTAGTAACAGCAGGACTTGGATTAACTGATAAAAAGACTAAGTTTATAGCAAGTGCTGCAAGAGCAATTAAAGCTGAAAATTTAGGCCTTAGATTGATTGCATGTAATGGTACAGCTTCTGTTGAACAGTTAAAAGAATTAAAAGCTGCTGGAGTTGACAATTACAACCATAACCTAGAAACATCAAGAGATTTTTATCCTTCAATTTGTACTACTCACCCTTGGGATGACAGATATCAAACATGTTTAAATGTTAAAGAAGCGGGACTTCAACTTGTTTGTGGTGGAATCTTTGGAATGGGAGAAACACAAGAAGACAGAATTTCGATGATTAAGGCAATCGCATCACTAGATCCTATGAATGTACCTTTAAACTTTTTCCATCCTAATGAAGCTTTACCAATTGTAGAAAACACAATTACAAGAGATGAAGCTTTTGATTTAATTGAATTATCAAGAGAAATGATTCCAAATGCACATAAAATTATGGTTGCAGGAGGTAGAGAACTTATGTTTGGCGATGAACAATATGAGATCTTTAACAGAGGTGCGAATGCATTTGTTATTGGAGATTATTTAACAACTACTGGTAAAACACCTAAAGATGATGTTGAAGCACTTGAAGCCTTAGGTTTTAAAATAGCAAAACATGTAGTTAAAATGGAAGACGAGAAATAAGGTTAATTAATGAGTGAAGAAATATCAATAATTATTACAATATCTTTAATAATATTTACTTCACCATTAATAGCTAAGATACTAAGATTACCTACTATTACTGTAGAAATTATATTAGGTGCAGTTGCTGCATATTTTGCATTTATAATTGATCATGCAATTTTAGACTTAGCTGCAAAATTAGGGTTTTTATATCTGATGTTTCTAGCAGGATTAGAAGTTGATTTAAAGAAAATTGTAAACATATCTCCTACAATTCTAAAAAAGTCTCTTATTTATAATGTAATACTTTTTTCTTTATCTGGATTAATTACTATTTATTTAGATATTGGATACATATTTATCGTAATCCTACCACTAATTTCTATAGGTTTATTAGCAGCATTAAAAAAAGAATATGGTGATGTAGAGTGGATAAGACTTTCAATATTAGTAGGTCTTATTGGTGAAATTGTTTCTATTTTTGCACTTACTACTGTTACTGCAGGATTAGAATTTGGTATTAACTTTGAATTTTATAAAGTAATGTTTTTATTTGTAATATTCTTAATTTCAATGGTAATTTTTTATAAAGTATTCCATAATTTAATTTGGTGGTTCCCAGAAATTAAAGCATATTTAATGCCTGAAAATGATCATCAAGAGCAAGATATACGAGTTTCTATGAGTATATTTTTCTTGATGATAGCAGTAATGATGATATTAAACTTAAAAGTTGCATTTGGAGCTTTTATTGCAGGTGCATTTATAACTACATTTTTTGAACAACATAACAAGAAATTACCCCATAAATTAGAACATTTTGGTTTTGGATGGTTAGTTCCTATTTTCTTTATTTCAGTTGGGGCTTCTTTTGAATTAACAGCAGTATTCCAAGATGGATTATTATTAAAAGCTATTTTAATAGTAGCAGCAATGGTAGCAATTAGATTTATAGCTTCAATGTTATTTATAAAAGAGATGGGATGGAACAAATTTTTCATGATAGGACTTTCACACTCAATGCCAATTACTCTTCTAATAGCAGTAACAACAATAGCTTATAATAACCATTCTATTACTCAAGAATATTATTATGCATTTATTTTAGCAGCTATTTTGGAAGTCCTAATTGTGATGATAGCAATTAGAATATTATCAGGATTTATTATCTCAAAGAAAGTACAGTAAGTATTTTATCTTTAAACTGTACTTTATAATTACTTGGCTTGTTTGATAACAAAATTACTACTCTGTAAAAGTTTTCTTTTTTATGGTTACCTACAGTAATTTTTTTAAAGTTTTGAGAATCTAAGAACTCTCTTTTTGTATAAAAGTTCTTTTTAGCTTTATAATCAATAACAAGTTTATTTTCATTCTCTATAGTGAATTTTTTAAGTATTATATCTTTTGTATGAATAGTTAATTTATCGTTATTATAATTGATAAGTATAAAATCTGTAAGTATTTTTTTTTGAATGTTTAAGTCGATGTTTTTTTCTATATCTGTTCTTGGTTTTACATAGATGACTTTATTCTTTTCATTTTTTTTAGTTTCTTTAATTTCTAAAATAGGAGTTAGTTTTTTTATTGCTTCTTGAACAATTGTCTCATTTTGTTCTAATATTCTTGCAGATTCTTCTGTATAAGCTTGAGTAGCTTCAAATGGATTTTCTCTAGCACTTAAAGTTATTGTGAAAATTAATGTAAAAATAAATAAAAATAAAGTTTTCATTCTTCTGGCTCCAAATTCTTTAATTCGAAATATTCTTTTTGTAAATATGCATTATCTTCTTGAAGTCTAATTATTTCTTCTTCTAAGTATATTTTCTTATCTTTTAAAGAAGTATAAACCTCTAATGAATTATTTCCAAAAAGAGTATTTGCCACATGATAAGAAAAGAATATAGTAAATACGATAGAAGCTATTGTAATTACTATAAATTTCTTATAATTACCCAGAATATTTTTCATAAATCTTTTTATTTAGAAAAAGGTGCTTTTCCTAAATATTCTGAATAAGCAATTTCTGCACCAATTTCTAACAATCTATTATACTTTGCGATTCTGTCACTTCTTGCAGTTGAACCTGTTTTGATTTGACCACAATTTAAAGCAACAGCAAAATCAGCAATAAATGCATCTTCACTTTCACCTGATCTATGTGACATTACACAGTTATAATTGTTTCTTTGAGCTAATCTAATTGTTAACATAGTTTCAGAAACTGTTCCAATTTGATTTGGTTTAATTAAAATTGAGTTTGCAATTTTTTTATTAATACCTTCATTTAAAATTGAAGCATTAGTTACAAATAAATCATCTCCAACTAATTGAACTTTATCTCCTAAAACATCAGTTAAAATTTTCCATCCATCCCAATCATCTTCACTTAATCCATCTTCAATAGAAACGATTGGATATTTAGCACAAAGGTCTGCATAGTATTTTACAAGTTCTTCAGATGTAATTTCTCTATTTTCAGATTTTAAAACGTAAAGACCTTTGTCATTAATAAGTTCAGAAGCAGCAACATCAAGTGCTAGTGCAATTTGTTCACCAGGAACATATCCAGCTTTAAGAATTGCCTTAACAATTACTTCTAATGGTTCTTCGTTTGATTTTAAGTTTGGAGCAAATCCACCTTCATCACCAACTGCAGTTGATTCACCCATTTCATCAATTATTTTTTTTAAGTGCTGATATATTTCAGCTGTAGCTCTTAATCCCTCATTAAAGTTTTCAAAACCTATTGGCATAATCATATATTCTTGAAAGTCAACTGAGTTATTAGCATGCTCTCCACCGTTGATTATATTAAACATAGGTACAGGCATAGTCATTGCATTTGCACCTCCAAGATATCTATATAATGGAATATTTAAAGAAGTTGCAGCTGCACGTGCTACAGCCATAGATACACCTAGAACAGCATTTGCTCCTAAATTTGCATAATTATTTGTACCATCAATATCTTTCATTGTAGCATCAATTTCTGCTTGATTATAAGGACTCATTCCTAGTAATTCATCTGCAATCGTAGTATTTACATTTTCAACTGCTTTTAACACACCTTTTCCTAAAAACCTAGCATCACCATCTCTTAGTTCTAATGCTTCTCTTTTACCAGTACTAGCGCCACTTGGTACAATTGCACTCTCTTTTGTTCCATCACTTAATATAACAGTAGCTCTTACTGTTGGGTTTCCTCTTGAATCTAATACTTCGTCTGCGTATACATTGTCAATAAATACCACGTAGTTCTCCTATTCTTCTTGATTTGTATGATTATATCTAAAGTTTGTTTTCTATTTGCTTTTGCAATAGTTAGCTTGTAAGTTGTCTTTTGTAGTATAGTTTATAAAATCAAAGAGAAAGATCTCTTTGATTATTAATTATTATTCTGAGTCTTCATCTTCTTCTGCATCTTTTGCACCATCAATTAATTCATCGTTTACACCCATAGCTGCTAATATTTTATTTTCAATTTCAAGTGCTATTTCTGGATTATCTCTTAAGAATACTTTAGAGTTTTCTTTTCCTTGTCCTATTTTAGAATCACCATATGAGAACCAAGCTCCTGCTTTATCAACAATATCAAGCTTAACACCATAATCAACAAGTTCTCCCATTTTTGAAATACCTTCACCAAACATAATATCAAATTCGGCTAATTTAAATGGAGCAGCAACTTTATTTTTTACAACTTTAACCTTTACTCTATTTCCTATTGAATTTTCACCTTGCTTAAGTGTAGCAATTCTTCTAATATCAAGTCTAACTGATGAGTAAAATTTAAGAGCATTTCCACCTGTTGTAGTTTCTGGTGACCCATATCCTGTCATACCAATTTTCATTCTAATTTGGTTAATAAAGATTACAGTTGTATTCATTTTATTTAATAAACCAGTAATTTTTCTAAGAGCTTTACTCATAAGTCTAGCTTGAACACCAACTTGCTGGTCGTCCATATCTCCATCAATTTCAACTTTTGGAGTTAGTGCTGCAACTGAATCAATTACGACTAAATTAACAGCACCAGATCTAATAACAGTTTCTAAAATTTCTAAAGCTTGCTCACCATAATCAGGTTGTGATACAAGTAAATTATCAATATCAACACCTAAATTTCTAGCATACATTGTATCTAAAGCATGTTCTGCATCAATAAAAGCACATACTCCTCCAGCTTTTTGGCACTCTGCAATTGCATGAAGTGTAAGTGTTGTTTTACCAGATGATTCTGGACCATAAATTTCAACAACTCTACCTTTTGGAATTCCTCCAACACCTAATGCTAAATCAAGTCCTAATGAACCAGTACTTATTGCTTCTGTAGGTACTACTTCTTTGTCTCCAAGTCTTATTAAAGTACCTTTTCCAAATGCTTTATCAATTTGTTTAATAGCTAAGTCTAGTGATTTTTTTTGATTATCATCCATTTAATTTCCTATTTTGTTCTGTGATTTTTTTATATATGAATTTTAGCAGATTTATTTTAAATTGTTGATTTTTATTGCAGATTGTAAGATTTTAGCAAGATAGATGATCTTTTATTAAAAGATCAAGTTGTTACTTGATCTTTATTATTTGAATTTCTTTTTTAATATTAATCCAGATTCAATATGATGTGTATATGAGAATTGATCAAATAGTGCAAAATTTTGAATGGTATGTGTTTTAGTTAATTCCTCTAAATCTCTATGTAAAGTTTCTGGATTACAAGATACATATATAATTTGTTCAAAATTTTTAACTAATGCTCTTGTTGTATCATCAAGTCCAGCACGTGGAGGGTCTACAAAAATAGAATCAAAATCATAAGCTTTTAAATCTATATCTTTTAGTCTTGAAAATACTCTTTTCTCTTCTAATGCTTCAACAAACTCTTCGGCACTCATTCTTATAAACTCTATTTTAGAATTATTATTCAATTCACAGTTTGTTTTTGCTGATTTGATTGATGTTTTTGATATTTCAGTTGCGAGAACTTTTCTAAATTTTGAAGAAAGTGGAATAGTGAAATTTCCACCACCACAGTAAAGTTCGCATAAATCTTTTGAAGAATCTTTGATATTATTTAAAACCCATTCAATCATCCCAATATTTACTTTTGTATTTGGTTGTGTAAAACCACCTTCTATGTATCTGAAATTATAGTTTGTATTATTGATATTTAGTTTTTCATCTATGTAATCATTTTCTAGAATCACTTTTTGTTTTCTTGAACGACCGATTATTTTGATATTAAACTTATTTGATAATTCTTTTGCAAGTTCATTCCAATCCTCTTCAAGTTTTCTATGATAGATTAAAGTTATTAGCATATCCCCAGTTGTTGAGTTTAAAAACTCTATTGCAAATAGTTTAAATGAAAGTGTTTTATTTTTTTGTATCTCTTCTAAAAGTTTCGGCATTAAGTTTGATATATCAAGGCTTACTATTTGACAAGATGATATTTCTAATACATTTTTATCAACACTTGTCATTGCATATGAAAGTGTTGCTCTGTCTTCTTCATCAAAAGTTTTCCATATTTTAAACTCAGCTCTATTTCTAAAATTTTGTTTATCGCCTCTTATAATATCAAAATTGATATTTTCAAAGTCAGTAAAGTTTGAAAAACGTTTTTTCTCTCTTTGTATTTTTAAATCTAATTGCCCATCATATCCAATATCATGTATTGTACATGAGCCACATTTGCCAAAATATTCACAATTCATCAACTATCCTTAGCTATTTAATGCGATATTATATTCAATTGATTATAATACGTACATGAAAGAAAATTGGCAAGAACAACTACACACTTTATTAAACTGTGATTTGAAAGAATTATATCCGCTAGCACGAAGCTTAAATAGAAAATTAGAATTTTTTGTAGGTCCAACTAACTCAGGTAAAACTTATAATGCAATGCAAAAGCTAAAAAAAGCAAATTCTGGACTTTATCTTGCACCTTTGAGATTATTAGCACTTGAGGGTTATGAAGGTTTGAAAAAAGATGATATTGAGGCTTCACTTATAACTGGTGAAGAACAGATGTTAAATGAAGATGCTGCTCATGTATGTTCAACTATTGAGATGATTGATTATGACTTAGATGTTGATGTGTGCGTTATTGATGAAGTTCAAATGCTTGATGATATAGATAGAGGTTGGGCATGGGTTAATGCAATTATTGGTTGTCCTGCTAAAAAAGTAATAATGACAGGAAGTGTAAATGCACTTGAAGCTATTAAGAAAATAGCAACTTATTTAGGCGAAGATTTAGAAGTAGTACGTCATAAAAGAAAAGCAGAACTAAAATTAAATGAGAAATATACTTCTTTGGATAACTTAGAAGATGGAACTGCTTTAATAGCATTTTCTAGAGCTGATGTTTTAAAGTTACGTCATAGACTAAAGAAAAACTATACAGTATCTGTAATATATGGAAACCTTTCACCTGAAGTACGACGTGATGAAGCTAGAAAATTTAGAGAAAACAAAAGTCAAATTTTAATAGCAACAGATGCAATTGCAATGGGTTTAAATCTCCCTATAAAAACTATTCTTTTTACAACAGATACAAAATTTGATGGAGTATCTAGAAGAAAAATTACAGTTAATGAAATAGTTCAAATAGCAGGTCGTGCTGGAAGATATGGTCATTTTGAAGCTGGATTTTTAGGAGCAACTAGAAGAGATATTTTAAAGCATATAAGTGAAGAATATAAGCAAGCAATTAAAACTATAAAACCACCTTTTAGGGTTAAAATAAATGCTCAACAATTAGAGTCTTTATCTTCTCATATTAAGACTACATCTTTAACAAAAATATTAAAGTTTTTTGCTGAAAACATGTCTTTTTCAGGTCCTTTTATAGCTGCGAATATATCTTCAATGATTACAGCTTCAAAAATAGTTGACACAAGATTTTCTATGAAACTTGAAGATAAATATCTACTTGCACAAGCCCCAATTACTACTAGGTCACCTATTATCTTGCAAGCGTATGAAGCATATATTGCAGCGGTTGTAAAACAAAAGGTTTGTGAGTATAAACCTTCAATTACTTTACCTAAAAAAGTGATAACTCAAAAAGATTTATTACTTGTTGAAGATGAGGTCAAAAAGATATCTTTATATCTATGGCTTTCATATAAATTACCTGAAATATTTCCAGACCATGATAAAGCTTATAATTTAAGAAATACTTTCAACACATTTATTGAAACATCTTTAAAAGGAAAAATTATTCAAGTTGATACTCCAAGGCGAAATGATTTAAAAAGAAAAACTAGTTATGAGAGACCACGAAGAGATAATAATTTTTCATCACCAAGAGAGGAAAAAGAATTAAGACCAAGGCGAGCTAGAAGTGATTTTAAACCAAGAAAAAGAAAAAGGGATTAATTTTAGGTTAATTATTAATAAATAATATTATTTATGATAATATAAATAATATAAAAGAAGTAGCTTCAAGGACAAAAATGAATAGTAAATCAATAATTATATTAGCAGCAGGTGCAGGTACTAGAATGAAATCAACAACTCCAAAGGTTTTGCACAAAATCTCAGGTAAAGAAATGTTGTATTATTCTATCAAAGAAGCATTGAAATTAAGCGATGATATTACGGTTGTTTTATTCCATCAAGCTGCACGTGTACAAAGAGAAATGGAAAAGTATTTCTCTGATATAAATTATGTTATTCAAGACCATACTAATTATCCAGGGACTGGTGGAGCTGTTATGGGAATAACTCCAAAGTATGAAGAGGTTTTAGTTCTTAATGGTGACATGCCTTTAATTCAAGCAAATGAGCTTAAAAAATTTGATTTAGATGCAACTATCGTTATGTCTGTTTTAGAGCTTGAGAGTGCTGATGGCTATGGACGTGTAATTGTTGAAGATGGATGTGTTAAAAAAATTGTTGAACAAAAAGATGCTACAAAAGAAGAGTTAGATGTTACAACTGCAAATGCAGGAATTTATCAATTTAATACAAAATTCTTACTTGAAAACTTACCAAAACTTTCAAATGACAATGCCCAAGATGAGTATTATATTACAGATCTAATTGAACTGGCAATCAAACAAGGAAAAGTGTTAAAACCGCTTGTAGTGAATGTTGAGAATTTTAAAGGTGTTAATTCAAAAGTAGAATTAGCAGACTCTGAAGTAATTCATCAAAAAAGAATTAAAAATACATTTTTAAAAGCTGGCGTTATTATGCGATTACCTGATACTATTTACATAGAAGAAGGGGTAGAAATTGAAGGTGAATCTATTTTAGAAAATGGAGTTACACTTTTAGGAAATTCTAAAATTATTAACTCACATATTAAAACAAACTCAATAGTAGAAGATTCAATTATAAAAGATTCAGATATTGGACCAATGGCAAGAGTACGACCAGGTAGCCAGTTAAATAAAACACATTTAGGAAACTTTGTTGAAACAAAAAAAGCTCTGTTAAATGGGGTAAAAGCTGGACATTTAACATACCTAGGTGATTGTGAAATAGATGAAGGTACAAATATAGGTTGTGGAACAATTACTTGTAATTATGATGGAATTAGTAAATACAAAACTATTATTGGTAAAAATGTATTTGTAGGATCGGATACACAGTTTATAGCTCCTGTTACTATTGAAGATAATACCATGATAGGTGCAGGAAGTACTGTAACATCTGATGTAAAAGAGGGTGAATTATATACAAGTAGAGCTAAGAAAAGAGTAGTAGAAGGTTATTATAAAAAGCACTTTTCTTCTAAAAAGAAATAAATTAAAATAAAGATTAATGATATGCTATTAAAAGATAAAAAAATACTGATTGGTGTTACGGGTTCAATTGCAATATATAAAAGTTTAGAATTAATTAGGCTTTATATAAAAGCAGGTGCAAATGTTCGTGTAATTATGACTGAAGGTGCGAAAAAATTCATCTCACCTATAACTTTTGAAGCAATATCACAAAGTAAAGTACTAGATGAAGTAAATGAGAATTGGGATAAAAATCAAGATTATAATCATATAGACATAGGAAAATGGGCTGATATTTTTGTAATTGCTCCATGTTCAGCTAATACAATTAATAAATTATCAAATGGCTTAGCTGATAATTTACTTCTTCAAGTAGCACTTGCATATCCTAGAATTAAGCTTTTAGCACCTGCTGCAAATACTATGATGCTTAAAAATCCAATTACTC